>JAQUOQ010000014.1 GCA_028717005.1 Minisyncoccota bacterium | reverse complement strand
ATTATAAGTTCAATACCTATCGTAGCCACCCGCTTTGTAATTATAAATCCAACGGACGACACGGTTGATAACCCGATTGCTGTTACGGTTCAGGCTCAGGATAATTCGGGCAACATAGATACGAACTGCCAAAGCGATGTCACTTTAAATCTTGGCGGTTCCGCAACCGGAGGAGGATTGGTTGATATCGTAAACGGGGTAGGGACCATAAATATTTCGGACACGCTGGCGGAAACAATAAGCCTGTCCCTGTCTGATTCGCAGGGCACGGGACTAGACGTAAGCTCTGTTCAAGATGTTGTGTTTTCGGTGGGAAGCGTTAGGCAATTTTCTTTAAATAATCCGGGAGATATGGCAGCCGGAACTCGTATCGGATATACGGTTACTCGCAAAGATCAGTTTGGAAATCTTGTTTCTAGCGGACTTACGACAGCGTATCTTTACGGCTTACCAGCAGAAATTACCAAAAAATTTTACGACACGGAAAGCGGCGGCAGTGAAATTGCTTTTATAAATATTTCCGACGGAAGTTCTTCGGCCCAATTTTGGTATTACGACGAACACGCGGCGGCTTCAACAATTGTCGTTTCCGACAATGCCGCATCTCCGGATGGCGGAGCGGGTATTGCCGACGCGGACGACCAAGTCACGGTATCCACAGGGCTTGCCGCAAAATTTATTATTAATGATCCTGGTGATATGGCCGCCGGCACGAGAATAGGATATACGGTAAGCAGACAAGATCAGTTTGGCAATCCGGTTATAACGGGAGTAACTTTAGTTTATCTTTATACTTCGTCAACCGGCCCAGCCGCGTGTTTTTACGATAGCGCAATTGCGGGGCTTGTTGTTAATTCGATCCCAATTGATGATGGCAATCAATCGGCAAATTTTTGGTATTTTGACGATAATCCGGGAACATGGGTCGTGACCGCTTCGGATAGCACCCCGCTGCCCGATGGAAACATAGGCGTGATTGATGCCGCGGACTCCGTAATTGTAAGCCTTGATCCAATTGTTGCCACCCGTTTTGTAATTATAAATCCGGGAAATGCTATTATTGGGACTCCCTTAAATGTGGTTGTTCAGGCCCAGGATAATTCGGGCAACATAGACACCACCTATCAAAACGACGTGACGTTAAATATGACCGGTTCCGCGACCGGAGGAGGATTGGTTGATATCGTAAACGGAGCAGGGAACGTAAATATTTCGGATGCAGTTGCCGAAACGGTTACATTGTCTTTGAGCGATTCGCAAGCTACCGGATTAGACATTAGTTCATCGCTCCAAATAATTTTTTCTGCTTCGCCAATTTTTAACTTCGGCGGCGCTGCCGGAACCGAAATCTCTCCACCTCTGGTTGGAAGAGTTTCTTTTTCCGGAATAGCTTATCCAGGAGCTAATTTGAGCATGGCGGCAATCAAAGAAACGGAAAATATTATTGAAAAAAATATCGTTTCTTCCAGTGACGGGAGCTTCGAAATAACATTTACGGGTTTGTCTGCTGGATCCAGGGCTTTTGCTTTGCTGGTTCAGGACAAAGACGGGCGTACCGCCCAAAGCAAAGTTTTTGATTTAAATTTAGTTAACTCAAGCTCAATATTAGATGTAAATAATATAATTGTCTCTCCGACAGTCGGCTTTCCCCGTTCAACCATAACAAAAGGAGATTTCCTGGCGGTAGTGGGATATTCATCCCCAGGGAGTAAATTAGAAATTGTAATTGACGGACAGCCAATCAACGCGCAAGTAATTGCCGGAACCGGCGGGGCATATAAATATCTTTACAACACGGCTTTATTGGATGTTGACAGCCATACAATACGCGCCCGCCAGACTGCCGGCAATGGAATGCAAAGCGAATTTTCTCCCCAGAAAGTTTTTTTCACCACCAATCTTACTGTTCCCAAAACCGATTTTAACAATGACGGCAAATTAAATGTAAGCGACTGGAGCATTTTCCTGGCGCGCTGGTATTCGACCGATGCGGCGGTAAACATGCTTGATGATTTAAACAAGGACGGAAAAGTAGATGCAACCGATTTTAGCATCTTTATTAGAACCATTAGGATATAAAAATTATTTATTTTTTATGAGATTTTCTTTAACACCAATAATTATTTTTTCAGCAACTATTATTTTTGGCCTGTCTGGCACCGCTAATGCCGCTACTTTTAGCATTAATATAAGCAATGATACTTTTAAAATCGGAGACCAATTTAACGCCGATATTAAAATTAACAGCGAAGACGTGGGAGTAAACGCGGCTCAAGCAACGATTAAATTTTCTCCCGCGGTTTTAGAGGTTGCGAGCATTGACAAGACCGGATCGGTTTTTAATTTCTGGATTCAGGATCCGAAATTTGCCAACGATGACGGAGAAATAACTTTTATTGGCGGCGCTTCAAGCGGTTTGATTGGAAAATCGCTTCAAGTGATAAGGGTTGTTTTTAGGGCAAAGGGCTTGGGCCAATCAGATCTTATTTTTATTGACGGAGCGGTAACCGCAAGCGATGGCAGTGGCACTAACGTGCTTTCCGCAATGAATAAAAGCACCGTAAACATTACAAGCACCGCCGCAAACAGCGATACGGAAATTCAAACAATCGAAAGAACCCCGATTATATCAGACACAAGTCCATCAAAACCAAACGTTAAGGTTTTGTTATACCCGGACGGAACCAAGTGGTACAATGTTTCTTCTAAATTTTCCGCAAGCTGGCAGCTTCCAAGCGATATAAGCGCCGTTGCCACTGCCCTTAACAGAGATCCGGCATTTGATCCTAATGAGTCGGGTGGTATTTTTGACAATGAGACATTTTCCGCTCTTTCGGATGGAGTTTGGTATTTGCATGTCAGGTTTTACAATAACATAGGGTGGAGCGCGACCAACCATTATCGTTTAGCGATAGATACTGTCCCGCCCTCTCCTTTTGAAATTAAATTTTCCGATAGCCAGCCTTCGGATAATCCCACGCCGGCTATCAGTTATCAGGTAAACGATCAGCTTTCGGGAATAGATTATTATTATATTAAAATAGACAATAACGAACTTATTACCACAAATGCTAAATCGTTTACTTTGCCGCAGCAAAAACCGGGCAAGCACATAGTTAAAGTCGGCGCCCAAGATAAAGCCGGCAATAAAGTCGAAAATACGGCAGAGTTCGAAATTTTACCAATTGAACCTCCGAAGATAATTTCGGTAACTACGAATGTTTTCTCCGGCGAAGGAGAACTGACTATAAGCGGAACATCGTTAGCTAAAGCATCTATACTGCTCGAAGTTAAAGACCAAAAAAATAATTTAGTTTATTCTTTTAAAACAAATTCAGATGAAGGCGGAAAATGGGCGGTGAAGATTGATTCGCCGCTGAAAAACGGAAATTACTATATTGAAGCCACAGCACAAGATGATAGGGGAGCATCAAGCCTTGCTATTAGATCCGAAGAAATACGAGCCAGGCCAAAACCCATAATTCAGATAGGGGCATTTCAGCTTGGCGCCAGTGGCGCTGCCTTGTTTTTGCTTTTGACATTGTTGATAGGATTTGGCGGCGGGATATGGTTCTACAGAAAAAGGCAGCAGAAATTGGCATTAAGGGTGGAACTTACGATATCGGAAATCACAAAAATATTTAAAATCATTACGCAAGATGCCGAAGCGCTTTATAAGTTTTCTAAGGCCGCGGTTGCCATCAATAATGAATATGCCCTGCAAAAACTCCGGGAAGACATCGCAAAAATGGAATTATATCTTAAAAAAGGCGTCGAAAAAATAAAAAAATAATAAATCAATACCTATGAAAAAAATTTTAATAGTGGAGGACGATCCTATTTTAATTTCAACCCTCGCCGACAATCTTATTAAGGAAGGCTTTGAAATTATCAAAGCGGTGAACGGAGAGGAGGGCCTTGCCAGCGCGCTAGCCGTAAAGCCAGATTTAATATTGCTAGATATTTTAATGCCCAAGATGGACGGGCTTACCGTGCTTAAAAAATTGAGAGAAGATAGTTGGGGCGCGAATGTTCCGGTTATTATATTAACCAATTTAAGCTCTCCGAAAAATATCTCTAATGCTTTAGAGTTTATGGGCGGATTCCAGGAATATCTTGTTAAAAGCGAGTGGGAAATGGGCGATGTCGTGGCGAAGGTGCACGATAGGTTAAAAGAGTAACATATTAAAAAGTATTAAGACCGGCTTTTGCCGGTCTTTTTGTTTTAGGGGAATATTGGTATAATAAAATTAAGCAAAGAATAAAAATAAATTATAAATATAACTATGCCCAACGAACAATTGGTGAATTATGTCGAACAATCGTTGAAACAAAATAAAACAAAGGAAGACATAATTAAAAATTTGTCAACGGCGGGTTGGCCAAACGAACAGATTGAACAAGCCTTTAATTTTTTGGAAGAAAAACAAAACCCAATTGACAATAGTTCTTCAGCTGAAGAAGAGTTGAAGATATTGGAGACAAAAGAATCGACGCAAATTTCCGCGTCTCCAAGCCAAAATATAAGCTCAGAATCTGTTTCTGGGCCGACGCAAGTTGTTTCGGAGCATAGTTTTATGCCTGCAAATTTTATACCAACAAACAGCATTCCTAAAAAATTTTCTCGTAAAACAATTTTAACTAGCGTGGCCATTGTTTTAGCCGTTATTTTATTGGGCGGCGGAGTTCTTTACGCTTATGTCCAAAAAATCGGCCCATTCGCGGTTTCTGCTTATTCTGAAAAAAATTTCGTTTCCAGCTTAGTTACGAAAATATCGCAGATAGAATCAGCCACATCATCACTGTCGGGCAGCTTGACTATCGGGCCGCGCGATAAAGACGCGGTGCCTTTTACGACTAACGCTTATTCCGAGGAGTTCAAACAAAGCTATTATAATGATTATATGCGGTTTCAGGATGTGAGTGCTATTATTTCTAAATTAAATAATCTAAGCGATTATCATCCGGATAATTCGAACAAACAACCGGTCCGGGCATATCCCGCCTCTATTAAAAATTTATTTTCCGGCAGTAACTACAATTATAATTATTATGATACTGGTTCGGTTATAGATCCAAGCACAGAAAAAGAATATTTATATACCGTAACCGATGGCGGAAAAAATTTCAGTTTGACCGTTGATTTCGAAACATATAATGCGATAAGAGAAATTAAAGATCAACAGGGCTGGGAGACTAACACAACAATAAATGATAGAAAGGTTACTTTTACAAGAGACACCTATGAACATTTTTTTATGGTCAGCGAGCCGCCTGAACCGATTTTAATGCAATTATCCAAATATTTAGAGGAAATTCCCGCAGATTTAAGCGGGCAAATTGCTTCAACCATCTCTTCGGATACCAGGCCTGAAGGAACCCCTGATTGGACATTTAATTTAGACGCTAACGGAGATTTTGGCGATTTGGCTTATAAAATTAACATAGACGCCTTAAAAAAGGGAACTAATTATTATCTCAAAATCAATAATATACCAAGCATATTTTTGATGTTTATGTCTGGCATAGATAGCGCCATAAAAGGAAAATGGCTGAATCTTACTGCTGAGAGTTCCAAGGGTAATGATTTGTCTTTTGTCAGGACGTCTATTTTAGAGATGGAAAAATATTATAAAGAAAATAAAGAAAAGAATTTAAAATTGATTAAAATGATAATGAATGCTGCGGATCAAGAAAAAATCATTGTTTTTGAGAATAAGCCGAGATCGGAGAAAATTGATAATAGGCAATTAACAAGATACGATTTAACCATAAAGAAAGAGGCGATTTTACCATTTTTAACAAAATTGCAATCCTTGATGGCCAACGATAAGGACTTTTCTCTATACGCTAATTTTGTTGACGAGGGAGTAGCCGAATATTTAAGCAGCAGGGAATTTGAAGATACTTTTGCGTATATTGACAAAAATACTAATTTTACCATTTGGGCTGACGATCAAGGATTTCCAGCTATTGTCCAATTTTCTCTCAGGGTAGTGCCTTCGGACGACGCAATCCAGCTTAAAGATAAGCAGATTAATCTTGTTTCTAAATTAATAATAAGCAATATTAATAAGCCCGTAGAGATTAAAGAACCAACAGAATGGATATCGCTTGAAGACGCGATGGAAGGATTAATATCAAACGCCTCAAAAGAGGCTAAAGATGTAGAAATTAAAGCAGTTATGGCTCAAATTAAAACAACAGCAGAAATTTATAAATTACAAAACAAATATTACAGCAATGTAAATATTTTTAATAAAAACAACTGTGATCCGATTAGTAAAAGTTTTTTAGAGTCCGGCGGGGATTGGCTATCTTTTTGTAATGATATTCAAACACAATCAACCGGAAGTTTGACAATTAATGTTTCCAAAGATAAATATTGCATTAGGAAAGCTTTAAATAATGGATCATTTTGGTGTATTGATTATGCCGGGAACTCAATAAATACTACCAGAGCCGATATATGCAATTCAACCAAATTTTCTTGCCGATAGGATAATTTGTTTTAGAGGAATATTGGTATAATATTTTAAAGTTGATAATATATAAAAAATGAAAAAGCAAATTATTTTTTTGGTTGCGTTAGTCGTTATTGTCGCGGGCGCTGTCTTTTACTATTTTAATTTCGTAAATAAATTGGGATTTCTGCCGGCAGGAGGCAATTCTCCGGTTACATCCCAGGATTCTGATAAACCATACGTGGGCGATGACTTTACTTTTATTCCTCCCGCAGGATGGATCAGGGTGGAAATGCCGCGCACTCTCGTGGCTTACCAAAACGCGAAAGAAATCCAGCCAAAAGGCAGCGCGGCGGAAAAGGTTCACTTTAAAAGTTATTTTGCCGTTTCTTTTGATAACGCAAATGGGCAGAAATTAAATGAAGTAGCGGACTTGGTTAAACAACAGATAAAAAATGCCGCCCCGGGATTTTCTTTTGTTTCCGAAACCGAAGGAATAATCGGCGGCCAGCCGGCTGAGATTGTAGAGGGCGATTTGCTGTCACAAGATGTTAACTTTAAGGTTATGGTTGCGACAGTTTTAAGTAGGGATAAGTATTTTACTATTTCAGCTAACACGACCGCGGAAAAATGGCCGGAATATCGCGATGTTTTTTATAACGTTCTTGAGAGCTTCGAATTTAAATAATAATTATCAAACCGGCATTAGCCGGTTTTTTTGTTTGCTTTAAGGATTTCTTTGTTTTATAATAAAACAAAAAACATGGACCAACAAGAGAATTCAAAAACAAAAATCTTTTGCCCTTATTGCGGAGAAAAAATAGGGCAGGGTGAACACGTTTGCACAAAAAGCGAAAGCGATTTTAAGATACTCCCGAGGCCGACTTTTATTGAGTCGTTTATCAGGACTGTATTGGGAGTGCTGCTTCTTTTAAGCGCTATCCCTTTAATAATGAATTTTATTACCATACCCCTGATTATCTTATGTTTTGTATTCGCGGTATATATGCTCCGGAATAAGGGATATAATATGGCCCTAAACCTAATCGGATTATTCGCCGGAATCGCCTTGTATTTTTTTCTGGGTGTTTTTAATTCGTTTAAGGTTATGCTGTTCTATGCCCCCATTAACAATAATGATTTTATAGGATTTTTGTTGTTCAGCCCGGCGGTAATATTGCTTTTGCTATGTTCTTTGTTTATGTTTGTCCAGGGGCTTTTATACGAAAACGGACAATATCGAGAATCAAAAAGCAGGGGATTGATAACCTTTGGTATTTTTCTTTTGAGCGCCTTATTGGTTTTTGGATTTCCGATGACAAAACAATTGGAAGTTAAAACCGGTTCACTTGAAGGCGAAAATCCCAACGGGAGCAGGCAAAACGTTATTATTTCTTTTGATGGGAGCAATAAGCAATGGATGTATATAGTAAAAAGAAAGAATGAAACAGATAAGCCGTTAATTGTTACCGCGGTATACGGCAATAAAACGCAACTGACTGAAACCGATAATATTATGATCGAAAACGGGGCGATGTCCGGAAATAAGATAACAATAGAGCCTTACAAAGAAGCCATTATTACGATTTATTCAAAAGAACCTCTTTACACGATGACTTTTACATTCAGCGATACTTTGGCTGACAGTTATAAGTTTATAAAGTAAGCTTTTATCCAGAAGAACATAAAAAAATAAAATTAGATTACCGATAATATTAATATAATAATTTAAAATGAGCAAAAATAGCTTAATTATAATTTTAGCCTTGATTATTGTAATCGGGGGATTGGCCTGCTGGCATTATAAAGATGTGATTGTAAAAGATGTTGAACCCCAGGACGAAACGATTGGCTGGAAAATTTACCAAAACGATAAATTCGGCTACAGTATTGGTTATCCGAGCGATTGGACATATAGAGAATTTCCGGATACCAAAACCGGCGCCGGCTTTCGGCCGTTAAGTAGTCCGGCAGAAATAACCTCCGAATGTATTGTTGTTGACGAAAGGGGAACTGCCGAAAACGAATACAATGTCCCGTTCAATGAGTATGTTAAAGAAGCGGCGATAGTTGAAATACAAAATTACGAAAAATTAAATTCTATCGAGGCTGTTACGGCCGCAAATGGAATAATCGGCTATAAGACGACATGGATCTATAGAACAATGGGCGGCCAGGAAAAGATTTCTTTGCCAATTACTTATTTTGATGATAAAAAAACAATTGAAACAGAAAACGGGCAAATAAAATACAGAACAGTTCAGGTTGTTCTGGAAAACGAAGCTTGCGCCGATATTTATAATCAAATGATCTCTACTTTAAAAATTTTACAATAAAGCCGCAACTCCTCTGTTTTTTGCGCAATTATTAGAGCCGGCGGAAGCCGGCCTTTGGTTTGACAATCAGGGCTTTAAATGTTAAATATCAAATACTATTCTGCGGAATAGGAGGGTAAAAATGTTTGGAAAGAAGAGCTTTTTGATAGCATTGTCGGCAGTGGTGCTGGCAGTTCTGATCGCCGGTTGCGTATCATCACCGGCGGTGATTGAGGAAAAACCCGTTGCAATTGTTTCCGGCCATCCGGACTGGAAGCCGGTCATGTGGAGAAATGGCGATAATATTTCCGGGATCGGTCCCGAAGTATGCCAGATGGTTTTCGGAGATATCGGCGTACAGGTCGATTCCCGATATGTCGGTCCGTGGGATGTTGTCCAGGAGAAAGCGCGGACGGGAGAGATTGATGCAATCGTAGCTCTTTACAAGACCAGGGATCGAGAAAAGTACCTTTATTATTCAATTCCATATACTACCGACCCGATTGTCTTGTTCTTTGAAAAGGGCAAGCAATTCGCCTACAGCCAAAAAGAGGACCTGATCGGCAAGAAGGGGGTTGCCACCGTTGGAGACAGCTACGGCCAGGAAATGGATGATTTCATTCTCAAAGCCAACCTGAACGTGGTAAGAGTTGATACTCCGCAGTTGGCATTTTCTCTGCTTCAAGAAGGAAAAGCTGATTATTTCATTTATTCCATGTACGCTGGCAGGACAGTGATAAACGAACTGAACCTTTCCGGATTTAAAGAGTCCGGAATAGTATCTAACCAGTCGTTTTACATCGGAGTTTCTAAGAAATCTCCGTACGCCAAGTATATGCGCAATATCAACGCTTCCCTGGAGCGGCTGATCGCCGAGAATAAGATTCCTACCGAATAAAGTCATTGACCATTCAATGGCTTTTTTTATTTTTGTGCCCAAAAAACCATATTTTTGTTTGACATATTTCTTGATAGTTTTAAAATAAGAGCAATATAATAAAAATAACTAATTTAAAAACATTTTAATAGTTTGCTATTAGAAGTTTAAATTAAATCTATGACGCAAAAATTCTCTTTTGTTCGCGAGAAAACAATTGTTTGTTTTTCTTTTTTGGTTTTGCTGTTGGTTGGCGGGATTGGCATCGCTTTTGCCGCATCCTTGCCGGCAGCAGGCAATAGTTTCGGCTCGGCGGTATCATTAAGCCCGGGCAGTTATCAAGGCGGAGCTCTGCAGGAATGGCAAGAGCTTTTTTATTCCATTCAAGTGGGAGCAGGGCAAAGCATTAATATTGAAGCCCGGTCTTTTGCCGACAGCGGATGCTCTATATATCTATATAATGCAAATCAGGAAGAAGTAGCGTCTGCTTACGATACTAATCCTGAAATCAAATGGCTATCCGATACCAGCGAAAAATATTATGTGAAAATCGTTAACGACGCGACAGCAGTAGATTCTTTTACTTTGAATTTTTCTTTAAACAATTATTACGACGCTAATAGCCAAACCGACGCTGGTGACAGCTTTGATAGGGCGCTGAGCGTTGGCGTGGGCACTTACACCGGTTATTTGGCTACCAATAATGGAATTGTGGCAGAGACAGGCAGTGACGAGAAAGATATTTACAGAATTTCGCTTAAAAAAGGAGCTACTTACAGTTTTAAATTAACTCCGCCCAGCCAGACAGAATTGACCTTAAGCCTTTACGATTCTAACAGGCAGCTGGTTCAGGAAGAAGATTCCGCGAACAAAGGAGGAATTGTTACTTTATATTTTAATCCGGCCGCGGACACCACGGTTTACTTGTCTGTTTTTAATTACTTTTTTGCTTACCAGGACGCTATCGGTAATTATGGGCTGGAAATTAAAACTTCGGCAGCAGTAACGGAACTTTATAGCTGTACGGACGGCTATTGCGATTCTGTCGGGGAATTTACTTCTAAACAAGCCTGCCAAACCGCTACAGGAAAAACTTGTTATACCTCTAACAGTTGTGACGGCCAGTGCAGCGGCGGAGGCGGAGGCGATCCGACCGGGTGTACTAAAAATTCCGATTGCCCGTCTAACGCAACTTGCGTGGATGGCCAGTGCGTCGGCGGGGGCATAGTGCCGGTAGATGTTTGCCAGGACGAATGTCCTCTTAACGAAACCGAATGTTTTGATAATTTTAATTACAACAGGTGCGGAAACTTTGATTCCGACACTTGTTTGGAATGGTCTACGCCGGTTTACTGCGGAGAGGGCAATAAATGTTCGGGCGGAGAGTGTACTGCAGCAACCGGATGTATATGTTCCGCGTGGGTGGGTACGGGCTGTGAAAGCGGAAATTGCCCATTGGGACAAGCTTACCAAACAAGAGTTTGCGTTCCGGAAGGGTGCGACACTACTAACCAATGTTTTGCCGATCCTGCTTGCGGGACAATAGTTCCGCCCGGCGGCTGGGGAAATCCTTTTTCCTTTTTAACTTCGTTCTTCGGCGGATTGGCGATTTGGGGCTGGTTTGCCGGATGGTTCCTGCTGGTTTGGCTCGCCTTGTATATATATATGGCTATTTCTCTGCAGGTTATCGCCAAAAAGACCGGCACGTCAAACGAATGGATGGCCTGGGTGCCGATTTTAAACATTTTATTGATGATCAACATCGCGCAAAAGCCATGGTGGTGGATTTTCCTATTTTTAATACCGATTGTTAATCTTGTAATTGCGATTATTATTTTCATGGCAATTGCCGAGAGAAGAGGAAAGCCAAACTGGGTAGGTCTTTTAATTATTGTTCCAATAGTGGGCATTGCCATTCCCGGATATCTGGCGTTTTACGACCAGGGAAGCGGCGGGAAAACGGAAAAAACAGATCCTTATGCCCCGACCGGAACACAAGCGGCGAACAAGCCAACGGTGGGGTATAAGCATGCGTGCAAATATTGCGATAAACTAATTCCGCCGAATTCTTCCGCCTGCCCATATTGCGAAAAGGTAAATCCATTGGGCCCGTCCCGCTGCCCGAAATGCCACGAGCCGATTGAAAAAGATTTTAAGGTGTGCCCGAACTGCAATACGAACCTTCGCATCGTTTGCCCTTTCTGCAACAAAACAACTTTCTTCGGCGAGCACTGCGAAGATTGCGGAGAAAGGCTGCTGGTTAAATGCCCGAAATGCGGACAGGAGCAGCCGCCGTTGGGGGACACTTGCATTAAATGCGGCAAACCTTTGAAACCAAAAAAATAATAAATAATATTTAAAACATGTCTTTACAACCTTTTACCGATGACTTTGCCGATAATTCGTCCGAAGCTGGGTTTCAGTTCACCTTTTTCTGCGCGAACTGCAAAGAAGGGTATAAAACCAATTTTATTGAAGCAAAATCAACACAAAAAGGAAAATTTCTTGAAACTGTTGGCGGTTTTTTGGGCGCGGCTGCCCAAATAGCGGGAAAATACAATGTCGGCTACGGGATTGATAAAGTAACCGACGTGATTTCCGGCACGCACGAAGGAATGTCTCCGGCGTGGCGCAAGGAATATGACGCGGCTTTTAAACAGGCCCAGGTTGAAGCAAAAGCCCATTTTTACCGCTGTCCGAAATGTACTCAATGGGTTTGCGAAAATTGCTGGAATGAACAGGAAAATTTGTGCGTTCAATGCGCGCCGAGAGAGGCAATTGAAGTGGCGGCGGGCAGAGCCAAGAAAAAAGCCCAGGATATCGCAGCCAAGGTAGCCGGCACGCAAGTTTTTACCGGTAATGTTGACGAAACAAAACAGACTTTATGCCCGGAATGCGGAAAACCTGCCGGTTCTGGTAAATTTTGCGGCAACTGCGGCGCTTCCATAGAGTTTAAAAAATGTCCGAAATGCGGCGGCAAAAATCCGGCCGGCACGGCGTTTTGCGGCAACTGCGGAGAAAAATTAAAGAAGTAATCAATATGGACGAGGCAATCTTTGTTCCTCAGAATATATTTAAAGTTGCCGGCAAGGGCTTGGTTGTTTCGGGTTTTCTCAAAAGCGGCGTATTGAGGCCGGGGATGGCGGCAAAGATTAAGAATCAGGAAATACCTCTTATCGGCATCGAAGCTTTTAACCAGCAGCCGGAAGAAGTTAAAGAAACGGATCCGGCTGCCAAACAAATGGGGATAATCTTGCCGGAAACGGCGGCAAAACTTTTAAGTTCCGGAGAAGAAATAATTTTTACGGAATCAAAATAATTTTATGGATAAACAAAACTTTGACAGTGATCAGATAAAAAACGCTTTTTCGGCACTGCAAAAAATGGCAATGGGACAGGCAGCGGGGAAACCTGCCGAACCGGCCCAAAAAAGCGAAGATAAAGAAAAGCCCAAGAAAGAAAAAAAAGAACCGAAAGTTATTTTGGAAGCCAAGGGGATTTTTGTTTTAACTGACCAAGCGGGCAAGGAAATAGAGTCGGGTTTGGCGAAGCTGGTTCTTGATGAAGAAAAAATTTCCGTGTCTTCGGAGAATGGCAAAGCGACAATTTTGATGTTAAATGAAATCAGCGATTTTTCCGGCGCTGATTTTAAAGTAGTTTTTTCGCTTGCCGGCGGCGGAAAAGCAGTGGTTTCGGAATTAGGTTATGAATATGATGGTTTTGTTGAATCTTTAACCAAACTCCGCCACGAAGTGAACCAGAAAGAAATGCTGATGAAAGAGGGCGGAGTAAAAGGCAGCTTTGAAGGAAATTATTCCTACAAGAAAAATGGCGAAGACAAATCCGGGGAGGCGGAGGTTGAGATTTCCGATACCGGGTTAGTGATTAAGCCGAAGCAAGGAGATCTGATCCGGATTTCTTTTTCGGAAATCGGCGATTTTTCCGCTCAAGATTACGCGATATTGATTACTGCCGAATCTGCTGAAATTTCTTTATCCGGTTTCGGGGAAAGATTTGATTCCCTAAATAAGGCTATAAGCGAATCTTTGAATGAGTTATCGTTGAAGACGCAGTCAATCATTAACCAGATTTTGCCGGAACTTGATCCTTTAGCCGCCAAAAAAGCAAGCGAACTATTGAAAGACGGCCAGGCGGTTAACAAAGAACAGATTGATAATGTTTCGCCGGCAATTTGGGAGGGCTTGGAGAAAAAATTAGCAGAAATGGCAATTAAAGAATCCTATGATTATTTGATGTCGTTATCTAAAACTAAACAAGTTTTTCTTGGAATAAAACGCGATTTGATGGGCGATTTAACGGGTGAATATATCTGGTTTTTGGTTCCGATAAGCTCTGGCGAAATAGAGAATTTTATCGTTATGGAGGCGGCTTCAACCGTTGATGGAGGCGGCAAGGCCAGTTATATTTTCAAAATTCCTGAAAATGAAAAAATCGGTGATTTGGTAAAAAAAATCAACCGATGCATGTTTGCCATAAATTTTAGGCGGGAACCAATATATCTTAAGGAGGAAGATTTGGAGAAACCGGATTATTTAAAATACAAAACCGCAATTGAGAAAATACCAGAGCTTAAGCTTATCCGCCAGATTTTCGCCGGCAGGGTCGTCCATTCGTCTCCGGAAGAATGGAAGAAAAATGTAAACGAAATTATCAATAAAAATAAATAAAAAATGAAAGAACATATGCATCACGGGGGTTCGGCCGTTTACGGCCTCGGTTTCATCGGCGCCGCTATTTATTATATCGGCACAGCAGGAACATTCTGGCTGGGGGTTATCGGATTTTTAAAAGCATTAGTTTGGCCGGCATTTTTGGTCTATAATGCTTTGCAATTTTTAGCTAGATAGTTTTTTAGTCGGCCGACTCGCTCAATAGCGGACCGGCTTTTTGTTTGGTAAAAGGAAAGAAGGGCAAAACCGCGCAATCTAGAAAATAAAATCCGACCGTTGTAAGCGATCGGAAAAATTAAGTATTTTCGATTGTGAGATTCTTTATGCGCTTGTATGCGTTGATCAAACATGCGTTTCCTTTCATGCTTTGCGCTGCCTGGAATGCCTCGTTTGCTTCTTGCGGAGTTTTGCAGGATCTCAGCCATTTCTCAAAAGCAAGAAGCCTTGCGGCACTTTCTTTCGAGGCAATATCGAAATACTCTTTAAGCGTTTTTACATCGCTTATTTTTGGTATTTCATAAAGCAGGATTTCATCTCTTCTTTTTTCGGGGAAGTAATTAAGTTTTTGGTCAGTGTCTCTGTCCCGGCTTGTTTTGTACTTTTTTTCGCGCAAGAAAACAAAAATCTGATTAGTTTCGTCAAGCGTTTGGCAGGCATTTGCCCATTTTTCTACTGCCTTAACGAATACATCGCCACCGGGAAACGCATTGTCGGCGACAGCCCCTATCATTGGAAAACTGTCTGCTTGTTCAAGCTCTGCGAGGGAAAGAGTGTTCCATCTATTTTTTATTGTCGCCCCAACAAAGCCGCAGGCCTTTCCGTCAAGCTCGTTATAGAGATTTTTTGCCTGGCTGGCGGTAAAAATCCGGGACAGGCCAAATTCTTTGAGCGCGGACTCGACCATATTTTTTAGATCTCCATCCGGTGGTATATCGGGCAGCATTACCAAGAGGCCGTCGACATTCTTTTCGTCGATAACTTTTTGAAGGCCTGGCAAGACAAGCTTGTTCCATCTTTGGATTATACGCCTTTTTGGGCGCGCCGAGCAGCAGCCAGTCAAACCATTGTAGGCATTTCGAGCCTGTTCAACGTTGTTTATTAACAAGTTTTCAAACACAGGATAACCTCCTAAAGCCAGATTCCTTCTGGCGAAGAGTGCGCCTCACAATCAATATTATGAGACGACTATTTAAGGGGCATAAACCCGCTAAAGAGTCGCCTCATATTCTTTAGTTTTTAAATAGCTTTGTGTGTTATTCATAATACATAAAGATTTGTATGTCAAGACTGCGTGTTTTAAAAATATTGACTTTTGAGGGCGATATTATATAGTGGGAGACAGGACCTTTAATTCGGTCTAAAACAATAGTGAGGTTTTAAATGCAGCTTGACGTACAAATAACGAAAGAAGCACTGATTGAACTAGTGAAGCAAAGGAAGACAATAATTATCGGGATAATTTCCAGCCTGGAAAAACCCATTGTTAATTGGGGAAAGCGAATAAATCCTCAAGCCCGTATCGGTGCCGTGTACGAATTACAGGATATCGGAGGATATTCTTTTAGAGCGTCCTATGGCGAAACCATGATGGGGGGTAATACCATTACCATTTGGCAGGCAAGCGTCGTTGATGCTCCGTGCAACAAGCCATTAGTAATAAAGTGGCAGGGAGTGACCGATGAATGCGTTGTTTCTGGCGACGATTCGTTTTTGCCTGAATTGTTAAAACTTATCGGCCAAATGCCACATATACTCGCAGCCAAAGAACAGGCCGAACGGCAACGGAAAGAAGATTTTAAGCGACGA
>JAQUOQ010000013.1 GCA_028717005.1 Minisyncoccota bacterium | reverse complement strand
TTTGGATTACCAAATTTACCAATCCACCTTATCGATTAAAAGCTTAGGGATTCAGATAGGCGACACAGAACAATCTATTGATAAAACAGCATCTGATATTGATATCCAGAAAATTAAAATAGCGCAAATATTGCGGTCGGTCGCGGAAGAAGATAAAAAATCATTTGTTGAGATATTAATGACAAGCGAAGACCTCTCCGATTTTTTTGACAATCTTATTTATCTTGAAACGTTAAACGCAAAAAACAACGAAGTGCTTGCTAATTACGGCGAATTGCAGAATAACCTTACGGCCAAAAAAACCAATTTAGAGGAAGAGACGGGCGAATTGAAAAATCTTGTTGTTGTTCAGGAAATGCAAAAAGAAACAAGCAGCCAGACAAAACAGGAAAGGGAATATTATCTCGGTTTAACGGAAAAAGAATATCAGGCTAAATTGGCGGCAAAAAAAGAGATAGATGCACAAGCAGCCGAAATTAGCAAACGTTTATTTGAATTGGTGGGCACATCAAGCGAAGGAATCACGTTTGGCGAGGCGGCGAAATTGGCGAAAGATATCGAAAAAATAACCGGCGTCCGGCCAGCGTTTTTATTGGCCATAATACACCAAGAATCTTTTAGGAACGGAGTGTTTGGCGGTAATGTGGGACAATGCTATATTACCGATTTTGCCACCGGCAACGGAACTAATCTTGCCGGAACCGTACAAAAAATCAGGGTAATGCACCCGACCCGGGACTTGCCTATCTTTTTGGATGTGGTGGGCAAATTAGGCTTTGATCCTAAAAAGACGTCTGTGTCCTGCTGGATACCGATGTATTCTAAAGGAGTGCCTTACGGTTGGGGAGGGGCAATGGGTCCGGCGCAATTTATAGCTTCTACGTGGAATCTTTATGACGAAAAGATTGCGGCAATAACCGGCAGGGCGGCTAATCCGTGGTCAATAAATGATGCGTTTCTAGGAGCAGCGCTGCTTCTTAAAGATAACGGTGCACTTACTAACGAAAGGACTGCTGCTTGCAGATATTATGCCGGTTCTTGCACTACTGCCGGATCATCCTACGCAAAACAGGTTTTGGCCCAGGCTGCGAAATACCAACAAGACCTTGATGTTTTGGCCGAAGCCGGAGAATAAATTTTAAATAAAAAAAATCAGGTCCGTTTCGGGCCTGTTTTTGTTTAATGTGCAATTAGAGATGCATGGGGCCAGATTTGAACTGGCGCTTGAGAGAGCCGACTGCTGAGGTGTAGTCTGGAGGTAAAGTGCTGTTTACACTTTCTCCTCTCTGTCATGCCTGGCTAGACCACCCATGCAAACGCCGCGGACCAGATTTGAACTGGTGACATGCAGGTTAACAGCCTGCCACTCTTCCCGACGAAAGGGGATCCATAGGAGGTGGATTGTCTTCCTTTCGTTTCACTGAGTTACCGCGGCAACTCGATTGTTAAATTAAATGAGTGAGCTGGGGTGTTCCCAAATCATCGGCTTTAGAGGCCTTGCTCTTTTGCTGAGCTACTCACGTACATGGGGTGGGTCGGAGAATTGAACCGACAATTTTGTAGTTAAGGCCTTCTGAGTTGAGGGTTAGTGAAGCCGAATGCCGCAAGAAGCCCGCACAAGCTTCTTTTGGCTGAACTACGCAAGTATGCCAATCTATACCACCCCTTAAAAGAACTATTGCTAAAATATAATAGAAAATTATCGCGAAAAAGTCAAATATTTTAAAACAGGGCGTGTGCCCTGTTTTTATTTTATTTCTTGGCTTACTTTATCAATCATCTTTTCAATTCGCCCGTCCATAATCGATTCGATGTCGTGCCAGCTTTTATTAATTCTATGGTCTGTTACCCGGTCTTGCGGGAAATTGTACGTCCTTATTTTTTCTTCTCGGCCGGCACTGCCGATTTGTTGCCGCCTTGATCCGGCAACTTGCTGCTCCAGTTCATCTTGTTGTTTTTTCAGCAATCGTGCCGCCAGAATAGCAAGTGCGTTTTCTTTATTTTGCATCAAGCTTCGTTCCGATTGGGATTCTACCACCATTCCGGACGGAGCATGGATTATGCGGCAAGCAGTCATTCTTTTGTTTACGTATTGGCCGCCCGCTCCGCCGGATTTGCAGGTTTCCGTCCGGATATCCTGCGGCCTTATATTAATCTGGGAGCTTGTCGGTTTGGCCAACACGGCGACGGTGGCTGTGGAAGTGTGAACCCGTCCGGACTTTTCCGTTTTCGGTATTCTCTGCACCCTGTGCACGCCGGCCTCGTTTTTTAGTTTTTCATAAGCGCCGTCTCCCTTGATTTCAAAAATAACCTGTTTGATTCCGCTGATGTCGGTTTGGTTAATATCCAAAGTTTCCACTCTCCAGCCCTGGTTTTGGGCGTAGCGGGAATACATGCGGAATAAGTCATTAGCAAAAAGAGCCGCCTCTTCTCCTCCGACGCCGGCCCTGATTTCCATAATTACGGCATTTATCTTTTGTTCGCTATCTTGCATAAGTAAATGCTTGCGCTTGTCCCTCGTAGCCCGAAGGGCGCAGGGGATGGTTATTTAGCTTTTTTAACCCGAGTTTTCTTAACCGGCTTTTCCGTTTTTTTAGCCAGCCGTTCTTTAAATTTCTGCACTCGGCCGATTTTATCGGAGCTTCGTTCTTTGCCAGTGTAAAAAGGATGGCACTCGGCGCAAATTTCCACTTCCATATTTTCAATTGTGGAGCCGATTTCATAAATCGCTCCGCACGCGCAGCGGATTTTTGCTTTGTCAAAATATTTTGGATGAATATCTTTTTTCATAGGTTTAATTAAATTATGTAGATAATATAACAAAAAAGCGTTTTTTAATCAATAGGGGAGTTTTTTAGATTCCCGTATTCTGTTGACGTGTTTATATAAATATGTTAAAAATTAAACATGGAATGTAAGTGTGAAGCAGAACCTAAAACCCTTTTCAAAGAGGGCAAGGCTGGCAGAGAAGTTTGGAAAAAATGTCCAACGTGTGGCGAGGAATGGCAGGATTATTGCCACGTTTGCGGTAATCCGCTCGAACTCATCGGACGCGAAGATTTGTGCAGGGTATGTGGGGGCTTTTAAGCAAAACAGCTAAAGAAGCCGCCCACTTTTTTATTTTAGCCCTCTTGTCTTATAAATTTAATTGTGTTATATATTTATTATATAAAAAGAACGCTTTTTGTCTTTTTTTATTAACCCTCTTTTATAAGGGCGGGATAAATTATAAGTAAAATTAGTTAAAATAATGGAAGAAATAAAAACAGAAAAGGCTAAATACAGCATTTCTATTGAAGAGATGATTAGGGCAGGCCTTGGTTTTGGACATCAAAAGTCAAAACTTCATCCTAAGATGAAACCCTTTGTCGTAAAACCAAAAGACAAAGTTTATCTTATCGATTTGGAGCAGACTGCGGAGAAATTGGAGCAGGCGCTGGATTTTGTCAAAGATTTGAGGATAAACGGCAAAAAGATTTTGTTTGTGGGAACAAAAGCCGGAATCCGAGGGCTTATAGACAGCACGGCCCAAAATTTAAAATGCCCCTACGTAAAGGAAAGATGGATTGGCGGCACATTTACTAATTTTAAGGAAATCAGAAAAAGAATTGGTTATTACAAAGATCTTGAAGTTAAAACAAAAGAAATTGATTTCGCCAAAAAATACGTCAAAAAAGAAAGGCTGCAAATGCTTAAAGAATTGGAAAGGCTGCGAATTAAATTTGAGGGCATAAAAGAAATGGAAGAATTGCCCGGAGCTATTTTCTTGACTGATATAGACGGAGAGGTGCTGGCCCTAAGGGAAGCAATACAAACAAAAGTAAAAATTATCGGAATTGTCGACACCAATGTCGATCCGACACTCGTTGATTTCCCAATACCGGCTAATGACGACGCTTACACTTCGATTCAATACATACTCTCAAAAATCGAAGAAGCTTACGCCGGCGAATAAACAACCTTAACATTCATCCGGTTCAAATCTTAATTTGACCGGACCAAAAACTATGGCAGACATAGAATCAGTAAAAAAACTTCGCGAACAAACAGGGATTTCTCTTGCTGATTGCCGCAAGGCTTTAGATGAAGCGAATGGTGATATTGAAAAAGCAAAAGAATGCCTTATCAAAAGAGGGCAGGCGGTCGCTGAGAAAAAAGCGGATCGCGAAGCCGGATCAGGAATTATCGATTGCTATGTGCATTCCAACAAAAGGCTGGGAGTTATGCTTCAATTAGCCTGTGAAACCGATTTTGTCGCCCGCTCCGAAGATTTTCAAAATTTGGCTCATGAAATTTGCCTGCAAATCGCATCAATGAAACCGCTGTATGTACGGGAAGAAGAGGTTCCGGAAGCGGATATGGAAAAACAGAGGCAGATTTTTGAAATGCAAGCAAAAGAGCTGAACAAGCCTAAAGAAATTACCGACGGAATTATTAAAGGAAAATTAGAGAAGTTTAAAAAAGAATCTTGTCTTTTATCCCAGCCGTGGATAAAGAACGACAAGCGCATAATGAAAGATATTATCACCGACTATATTGCGAAAATAGGAGAGAACGTCGTCGTTAAGAAATTTACTATTTATGAATTTTGAAATAGTCGCGGTTGCGGCCATACTTGTAAGTTTTTCCGGCATGGCCTCGATCGCCATTAGGAAAGCTACGGAAATAAAAAACCTGCCCGACAAAAAAGATTTTTTGAACGCGGGCAAGATTAGAGAAAGGGCAAAAGAAACCTTTTCCGTTTTTACGAAAGAAAAGGCGGTCTCTTTCGAAAACTTCTTGCACAAATTTTTATTGCGCAGCCGGGTCTTTTTTCTGAAAGCAGATAACCAAACATCGAACTGGCTGCAAAAACTGCGGGAGAAGTCGGAAAAAAGAAAGGTGGATATGGATGATTATTGGAAAGATATAAAAAAATCCGTGAAAGTGAGCACTAAAAGCAAAGCAAAAAAGATAGTAGCAGTAAAATCATCGGACGCGGAAGAAATAAAGCCATAGCTCCGCGCCGGCATAGCTCAGTGGTAGAGCAACTGTTTTGTAAACAGTAGGTCGGGGGTTCGAATCCGTCTGCCGGCTCATTCATACTAAAAACCCACTCATTGAGTGGGTTTTTAGTATGATAATAAACAGGGGTCGACGGATTCGAACGCGGAGGGCTGGCGAGCCCGAGCGCGGCCCGAGAAAAATCTCAGCAGAGATTTATTCGAGGGCGAATCCGTCTGCCTTAGATTCGAACGCGGAGGGCAAAGGGTTTAAAACAATTTTATTATTGACAATGTTAAGCCTATAGTTTATCCTAAAAAAGGTTCATATTGAGCCATCAAGGAGGTAAAAATTATGGTTTTTAAAGTGGGACACAGGGGAATGGGGCAGAACGAGGGAAAAGGTCTTGGCGATGGGGTCAGGCCGCCGGAAAACACCCTTAGGTCTTTTCGCGAAGCACTGAACGAAGTTAATGTTATTGAGTTCGATTGTCGGCTCACCAAAGACGGCAAAGTCATTGTAATGCATGACGAAACCCTTGACCGGACCACAAATGGAAAGGGCCTGGTTTCAGAAGCGACCTACGAATATATTCGAACTTTGCAGGTCGGTTATTTGTGCCAAGACGAATCGGTCCCGACGTTGGAAGCCACATTGGATTGTATAGGCCGTAAAGCTGTCTGCAATCTTCACATTAGTGGCAAAGGCATTGCTCTGCCGGTAGCTCAGATAATTGGCGAATACGTCGCTAATGGCCGTATGCGTGTTGATGATTTTTTGGTATCTTGTTTTGATTTTGAAGAGCTTCGGCGCTTCAAGAAGACGATGCCAGATGTCCGGGTCGGTTTTCTAATCAACGCCATCAAGGACGAGCCAGCTTGGTTGGATAAATGCCGTAGGCTCGGAGCTTACGCGGTGCATATTAACAAAGGTGACATAGATGCCTCTGTCGTAGAAATAGCCCATGACAACGGATTAAAAGTGTTTGTCTGGACTGTTAGTTGGTACCGGGAAATGAAGAAAATGTTGGAATTAGGGGTTGATTATATTTGTAGCGATCGACCCGAAATTTTTCCAAATTTTTAGAAAAAATAAATCTCTATGTTAACATAGAGATTTTTACAAAAACAATATTTCATTTCTCTGTGCAAAAATTAAATTGACAAATAAATAAGAAGTGATAATAATTTATTTGGTTCGGAGAAGTCATGCTATAGGCAAGCGCCTTACCCAGTTGGTATTGGTGCATGGGCTGCACCAACTGGCGAAGGAAAACGGGTCCGAATCCCGTATGTACTGGTTCTGTGATAACACCAGCGGACTGTATCCTTTGAAGTTGCGCAGGCAATAAGGGAGACTATGAAACGCTTCTGTGGAAGTTGCGGAGTCGCAAGGTGAGATACCTTACCTTCTTGGGGGAGTCGAGAACCCCGGACTAATCAAATTAGGACAGTAGGCTTATCGCCGAAATCTTAATAAGAGCCGCGTTTACAAAACGACCGTCTCTGCTAAAACGGGAATGAGCTTAAAAATTCATTCCCTCTAATTTATTTTTCGAATGTTTGGGGGTAGAGTCCCCAAACATTTTTTATTTGTGCAAAAATTAAATTGACAAATAAATAAGAAGTGATAATAATTTAAGTGGTTCGCGGGATTATTGCTTCAACTCCTTTGAGGCGCTTGATGACGGGCGGAAATAATGACTTGTCGATACGGACTTCAATGAGTTCTCTGTCCTAAGATCGCTTGCTTTTATAAAAAGCACGAGCAAGTTGTGCGTGTCCCCGGACCAAAAACCCCCATGAGGTGGGCCTTGTGCCCAACCTCTTATCCCGGAATATATTAATGTTTCGGGTTTTTCTTTTTATTTCGAAAAATCAGCAAAAATAAAAGGCATATTAATTTAATATGCCGGGATAACGACAAGGACGCGGACATCTTTGAATGTAAAAAGAGTGTCGCCTTGTTTATTTACGATTTTGAAATCTGCCAGCGTTTCACGAGTTATTTCGCCCTGGTACTCGACGTTTTTCCATCTTACTCCGGCGAAGAAAACTTCGTGGTTTTCCGTTATCCTTTTGAGAATATCTAATTCGGATCCTTTCACCCCAGTGCTTTTAATGGCGTAAAATTTTGGCAAGCGGTTTCCGACAGCTTGCGTGGAACGCTTTACGACAGAATCGAAATAGCTGTAATAACCATCGTCTATAAAGAGCCAATAGGACTCGCCTTCGGTTGTTTCAATCAGCCATGCTTGGGATTTTTCAACCATGTAAAATCACCTCTTTTATCTAAATAACATAACATCTTTAAGTTGGCAAGTCATATTGACTAATCGTAGCGGATTTATTATAATTTCAACAGTTCATAAAAGGACTTGATTTGATGGATGAGACAAGCAGGACAGCTATTGTGGTTGATTTTGAACGGACGATTACATCTCCGTTCGCGAGAGAGGCAATTAAAAAATGCTGCGAAAAATACGGAGTGAGCCCGCAAACGCTGGTCTCCGTAATAAATTTCCCATGGGTGAAGCCATCAATTTCCGGGGATGTATTGCAGGGTTGTAACAATATTTTTCGGGAAGCGATTAAAAACGCCGAGCCCGATCTATCAGCGCTTGATGCATTGATGTGCGCCTACAACGCTGGTTGCGACATTTACATCTCATCGAAAGGCTTTTACGACGCGATTGAGGAAAGCCTAAAAAAAACCAGTTTTACGCAACTACACGTATCAATCGTGTTTGGCCGGGAAGATGGGACGAAGCAAGAGCACCTTGAGAAAATAAAGAGAATCGGCGAGTACGATAAGATTATCGTAATCGGCAACGACGTAGCCGACCTCAATGGGATTGCCGCGGATATAAAAATAGCCGTTAACGCTGTTCGGGAAGATTTTTCCGAAACAAAGGTTGACGCACTAAGTGAAGGGCCGCTAATGCAAGAGATTCTCGAACCGTTTCTTAATTAGGCAGCGAAAAATTCGCTGCCCTTTTTTATTGTTGACCGCAGCGGAATTAGAATATAAACTATAGATAATATGAAAAAAATATTAAATCTTTGCTTAATCGCTGATGCCGAAAAAATACTTTTGGGAATGAAAAAAAGGGGCTGGGGCGAGGGCCGATGGAATGGTTTTGGCGGAAAAGTGGAAGAAGGCGAAACAATAGAACAATCAGCCAAAAGAGAAATGCTTGAAGAATCGGGCATAATTATCAATGGCATGGAAGAAAGAGGGGTAATAGAATTTACCTATCTTGATACCGGCAAGATTATGGAAGTGCATATTTTCCACGTTTCCGATTACGAGGGCGAGCCAAAAGAATCCGAGGAAATGAAGCCCCAATGGTTTAATATTAACGAGATACCGTTTGAATCAATGTGGCCGGACGACGCGATCTGGATGCCAATGTTTTTGGCCGGTAAAAAATTCCAGGGTGTGATGACTTTTCAGGATACTAATACCATTGTCAGTCATGATTTGAGGGAGGCATAAAGGGCGACTGCCGGATGCTAGCGCAAGGCAATATTTTACACACTTTTCGCACATTTTCCTTGGTTGACAATTTTCCGCAAAGAAGGTAATATACTCAATGCTTCATAAAATTTGAGGCCTTTAAAATTTAATAGTTTTTATTCAGCAATCATTATATTAAGCAAATTAGGATTTTGAGGAAAAATTCTTAAACTGTTAGTAAGTTTTTTAGAGTTGTTCCGCTATTCTTTTAAATTGATTTATTCAATTTATTTTTTATTGAGAGTTTGATCCTAGCTCAGGATGAACGCTGGCGACGTGGATAAGGCATGCAAGTCGAACGGCCGTAGCAATACGGCAGTGGCGAAAGGGTTAGTAACGCGTAGATACCAACCCTCTACACGGGCATAACCTGGAGAAATCCAGGATAATTCCCGATAGTCCGGAAACGGTAAAGGTTTATTCCGGTAGAGGATGGGTCTGCGTCCTATCAGCTAGTTGGTGAGGTAAAAGCTTACCAAGGCAATGACGGGTAGGCGGAGTGAGAGCTTGGCCGCCAACAATGGCACTGAGACACGGGCCATACTCCTACGGGAGGCAGCAGTCGAGAATATTGCACAATGGGCGAAAGCCTGATGCAGCGACGTCGCGTGTGGGATGAAGATCTTCGGATTGTAAACCACTTTTCTATGGGAAGAATTTTATGACGGTACCATAGGAATAAGGGGTGACTAAACTCGTGCCAGCAGTAGCGGTAATACGAGTGCCCCGAGCGTTATCCGGATTAACTGGGCGTAAAGGGTTTGTAGGCTGTTTATTAAGTTCTTCGTTAAATCTCCAGGGCTTAACTTTGGAGCTGCGGGGAAAACTGATAAACTAGAGGACGTTAGAGGCTGATGGAACACTCGGTGGAGGGGTGAAATCCGTTGATATCGAGTGGAACACCAAAAGCGAAGGCAATCAGCTGGGACGGTCCTGACGCTGAAAAACGAAAGCGTGGGGATAGAAAAGGATTAGATACCCTTGTATTCCACGCCCTAAACGATGAACACTAGCTATTGTAAGTGTCGACCCTTGCAGTGGCGAAGCTAACGCGTTAAGTGTTCCGCCTGGGAAGTACGGCCGCAAGGCTAAAACTCAAAGGAATAGACGGGGACCTACACAAGCGGTGGATCACGTGGCTTAATTCGTCAGTAAGCGAGGAACCTTACCAGGGCTTGAAAATCTAGTGAAAGCCATAAGAAATTATGGCCCACCCACAAGGACACTAGACCAGGTGCTGCATGGTTGTCGTCAGCAGGTGGCTTGAGTTGCTCCCTTAAATGGGGTAACCTGCGCAACCCTTGTCCTATGTTTTATATGTCATAGGAGACTGCCCGGGACAACCGGGAGGAAGGTGAGGATGACGCCAAATCAGCATGGCCTTTTGATGCCCTGGGCTGCACACGTGATACAATGGGAATGACAAAGGGTCGCCAAGCGGTAACGCGGAGCCAATCCCATCAAACATTCCCCCAATTCGGATTGAGGTCTGCAACCTGACCTCATGAAGCCGGAATCGCTAGTAACCGTGGATCAGCCACGCCACGGTGAATATGTCCCTGGGTCTTGTACTCACCGCCCGTCACGTCAAGCGAGTTGGGAATGCCCCAAGTTCCATTTATGGACCTAAGGCAGGCTCAATGAGAGGGACGAAGTCGTAACAAGGCACGGGTAGCGGAAGCTGCTCGTGGATCATTTATTTTTTGAAATTGTGTCGATTGCGATTAGTTCGCGAGTGATCACTGAACTAATTGCAGGGCTTTGGCAATCTTGCCTCAAAAGAATGCCATAGCGGGACAACTCTAAGAAACTAACTACTTAATCTAATGGACAATAAAAGCCCTTTCCAATATCGGGTTTTTAATGGTTTTTACAGGCGTGCCGCGCGCGAGATGTGCCGCGAGTGCGAAAAATTTATTGATTCTAATTCCAGAATATTGGATTTTGGCTGCGGTTCGGCAATAGTGGGAAAAGAATTCGCGGAATATTTTAATTCGGAAATACTGGGAGTGGACATTATAGACAATCGCGTCGTAAAGATACCTTTTCGGCAATATAGCGGCAAAGATTTGTCATTTTTGCCCGATAATTCTTTTGATGCCGTGCTTATAAATTATGTTTTGCACCACACGGACGATCCGGTTAATTCCCTAAAAGAAGCGGCGCGGGTGGCGAAAAAACGGATTATAATCTATGAAAATTTGCCGGAGGGAATAATTTCCGGATTTTTTTGTTGGCTGCACGGAATTTCCTTCGCATATCTCTTCCAAAAAAACGCGGTTACGGGCAAATTTTTAACTAGGAATGAATGGAAAAATGCTTTTAACAAGTTGTCATTAAAGCTGATTTATGATAAAAATGAAACAGGTTTTCGGTTAATGAAAAAAGCATTGTTTGTACTTGAGAAAGAGTGAAATTTAATAATTTTAATTCGCCACAGAACCAGAGTTTCGCTACGCGAAACACGGTTCGTGGCTTCGGCTCCTATACGAGCCTCGGGTGTGTAGCTCAGCTGGTTAGAGCGCGTCACTGATAATGACGAGGTCCCTGGTTCGAGTCCAGGCATACCCACACAAAAATTTGTACACCAATTTATTGGTGTATAAATATTTGTATATGTTTCGTCTGGACGAGAAGGCGGAGCGGTGACGACCGCGAGCCGGGTCCGGAAAAAATCTCAGCAGAGTTTTATTTGCGGACGATCCAGGCATACCCACCACTTCGCTCGTTGCGCTTCCGCTTAACGAGCTTCGCGGTGCAAGCACATTAGCGGAAAAAATATTACATTTAATTTTTGCGAAGTGGTGTCCCGCGCAGCCTCGGCGAAGAGGGACTACGTTAATTTCTGTCTGGACGAGAACACAGAAGATAGCCCTACTTCGCTCGCTTCGCGAGCTTCGCAGGGCAAGCGCTGTTTTATTCCTATTAAAATCAAGATCGCGCCCTAAAAAAACCGTTCAAAGATAATTTATTGTACTTGAACGCGCTTGGGCCCATAGCGCAGTTGGTAGCGCGCCTCTTTTGCAAAGAGGAGGTCGGGAGTTCGAATCTCCCTGGGTCCACCACTTCGCTCGTTGCGCTTCCGCTTAACGAGCTTCGCGGTGCAAGCACTACTTCGCTCCATCGCTAGCGATTGGAGCTACGAAGTGCAGGCACTTTCGCAAATACAAAATGATTTAAAAAATGCGAAGCAGTATTCATTAATATTTACTTTTTTCTTATTTTTTGGTAGCATTACGGCGCTAAAGGTGTATAAATCCTTTGGAGTTGAACCTTATGCCAGAAACACGGGAAGAAAAGGAAATTCGCCGGGGGCAGGCCATTATAGCTGCTGTCGCGGCTGCTGACAAAATAATCCTTGATTGTTCCGACGGAAGCGTTGAAGAAACCGAGTATATTACAGCCGCAGTGGCCGAAGAATTCGCGAAGAAGGCATTTCTTCCATTCGGCGCGCGGCTTCTTAAAAAAGACATCGACGATGAGTATAACCGGACACCAAATATGGCGAGATAACATCAAGCCATTTTTTATTTTGTCATTTTTATTTTTTCCTGTTATAATTGTGGAAAGTTATCTTTAAAAATGACGAAGAAAAATCTTTTTATAATTGTCGCAATTCTTGTTTTCCTGATCGCTCTGGGTGGCTATTTTTTCGTTTCCGCGAAAAAAAATTATACTTTTGGGCCTTATAGCCAAGCACCTGAAATATTAGTTTCCGACAATTCATTTATTTTTAAATATAAAGGGGCGGACGGCGAATATGTAAACGCGAACGAAAAGGTTTACGGGCCGTATTCGGAAATAAAAATCAATTCCATCTCAAATAAAACAATAGGCTTTTCCTATAAGGACATAAATTCGCAATGGTGGCTGAATGTGAACGGAGAGATTTCCGGGCCGTATAATCAGGTTGAATATCTGTCTCTTTCCGATAATGGAGTGGGTTTTGCTTATTTAAGGGACGGGCAATGGTATGTAAACATTAAAAATAAATCTTATGGGCCATACGGCCGGGTCTTTGGGGTCGCCATTTCGAATGACTCTTTTATTTTTGCTTATAATAAAAACGGAGATAATTATCTTATGGTTAACGATTCGGAGGACGGGCCTTTCGAAAAAATTGATAGCGTTTCCATTTCCGGAGCAAAAGCCTCTTTTGTCTATAATAATTCCGGAGAAAAATACGTTAATTTTGCCGGAAAAATTTACGGCCCTTTTTCTACTTACTCCACTATTTTTCTTTTTAATAATGGTTTTCTTATTTGGTTTCTGGACGGGGGTAATTTGTACGTCAATTTAAACGATATGATCTTAGGTCCCTACGAGGCGGTTAATATTTTTGAAAACAGCCAGATAGCCGCCTTTTATGCGAGGATAAAAGGAACCGGATATATTTCCACTGCGACTAAAATTTATGGGCCTTACGATTACGAATTTTTGAGCGGTTCCGCGTCAAAAGGAAAGATAGGTTTCTCTTACCAGGACGGCAATGGCTGGTATGTAAAAATAGAACCGTATTAATAAAAATATGATTAATGCCAGAAAACAAAATATTTTAATCAACGCGCTGGTTTTTATTTTTTCCGCCGGCGTTTTATTCTTTTGCGCTTCTTCCGCGGTTTCCGAATCGTTTAATTTTGAAATCGTTTATCCGTCCGGAGGGGAAACGTTGGTGGTAGGGCAGAAATATACGATTTCGTGGAATTATTCGGGCGATTTGGATGGGCCGGTTACGGCAACGCTCGTTTCTTTAAACAATACCGGTGTTGTAAAATCTTGTTTGTTGGGAATCGCGCCGATAAAAGGCAAAATTTTGGAATTTACCCTTTTAAATAGCGGCACTTGCCAAAAAATATTAATCGACAGAGGCGCTTATGTTATAACCCTTAATTTTAAGGCTTATTATGCCCCGACAAGCGCTTATTTAGACATGACGACGCAAAGCAGCAATATTTCGATAAGGCTTACTACAGAAGACATTTGCGGGTCCGCGGCCGGGCATAGCTTTACAGCCGCGCCAACCTCTGGATTGTGCAATTATGGAGAAGTTTCGAATCAAGTTTCCGTTTATGAAGACGAAAAGGAGCGGGGGATTTGTACTGCGGGCAACTCTGTTTTTGGCGCATTTATTAACGACGGCAACTGGAATTGGGAATGCAGCGAAGTAAAATGCTCGGCAACAGATCCTTACCGTGATTTAAAAAAGAAATATAATGCCACAGAGATAGTTTCCATCGGCGGAAATGTCCAAAATCCGGACACAATTGAATATTGGGCAGAAGATTTTTGCCCTCCATCGAATATTCCCGCTGGCTATGAATTAATTTCGTGCGTCCATCCGGGGGCGGCGGATCAAAGTTCGCATGGCGGAAGTTCTTGTGCGGTGATGAGCAAAATTTCGCTGCGAAAAATCGTTTTTTGCACCCAGCAATACGCGCCGGTTTGCGGGAAGAACGGCAAGACTTATCCGAATGATTGTTATGCGAAAAAAGACGGAGCGGAAATCGCTTATCAAGGCGAATGCACGGCAAAAACAGACGGGGTTTGCGGAACGGCAAGCGGAAAAGCGGTTACGATAAAACCATCAACAAATCTTTGCAAATCAGGAATAGCCACAATAGTTTCCAAATACGCGCCCTGGACTTGGCAGTGCAAGGGGATAAACGGAGGGGCAATTGCTGATTGCTCTGCGGATTTATTCGTTGAGAAGCCGGCCGACAGCTCTGTTGGCCCGGAAAACCCTGGTTCGGCGCTGAAAATAGGGCCCTTAACTTTACTAAAACCGCTGTCATTAATGAATCGCAACGAATTGTTGCAGGTTTTGCTTAGTTTGCTCGCGGCCTTAAAAAGATAGCCCTGTTGATAACTTTGTGTTTCCTCTTTTGTTTTTGTGGTATACTCGATTCAAGGAAAAAATTTGTAATTAATAACTCCTTTCTCCTTTTATCTTGTTTAATTGAATCCAATAAAACAGGCATTTTAAAGGTAAGGGAAAAAAATTATGTTACAAGCGTGGTCGCAAATAACTACTCAGGCTCTTCTGGGTGCCTGGCAAAACATTATTTTGTTTCTGCCGGTTCTTTTGGGCGCGATTATAGTTTTTATAATCGGCTGGTTTATTTCCATTTGGCTCGGCAAAATAGTAGCCGCATATTGGAAAAAATAAAGTTCAATAATCTTTTCAGCCGCACCGGCTGGACGGACGCTTTGCAAAAAGCAGAAATAACGATATCTCCCGCTGATTTTGTCGGAGCGATAATCAAGTGGATTTTCGTTATAATATTTTTGCTAGTAGCCACGGACATTCTGCAATGGGTTGCTTTTTCTACTCTTTTGCAGGCTTTATTGCTTTGGATACCTCATTTGATAATTGCGATAATCATTTTGGTTGTGGCTATTATCCTTGCCGATATTCTGGAAAAGATAGTAAAAGCCAGCGCCAAAAAGATGGGTATCAGTTTTGTAAATCTTCTTGGATCGCTTGTTAAGTGGGCTATTTACATATTCGCCATTTTGGCGGTTTTAGCCCAGCTTGAGGTGGCTCCGGCTATTGTAAACGCTCTGGTAACAGGTTTTGTTGCTATGCTCGCATTGGCATTAGGCCTTGCGTTCGGCCTCGGCGGCAAAGATACCGCTGCCCGATTATTGGAAGATGTAAGGCGCAATATATCGGAAAAATAGATAAAGATAGATTTAAAAGGCCGCGCTTGCGCGGCCTTTTTGTTTGCGCTGGATAAGTAATTTTTTGGTTCGCCAGCTGGCGAACAGGGAGACCAAACATTTTGATTCTTGATTCTTGAATCCGTTTGTATTATCATACAAACATGGTATCGGAAGAACTCCGGCAGAAATTTCTAAAATTTTTTGAACAAAGAGGGCACAAAATAGTGGCTTCTTCTTCGCTTTTGCCGGCTGATCCGTCCGTGTTATTTACAACAGCCGGAATGCAGCAGTTTTCGCTTTATTTGTCCGGCAAAAAAGATCCAATTGCTGATTTTGGCAGCCGGCATCTGGTCTCCTGCCAAAAATGCTTCAGAACCGGAGATATCGAGGAAATCGGCGATGATACGCACCACACTTTTTTTGAAATGCTGGGCAATTGGTCTATCGGCGAAGACGACAAAGGATATTTTAAAGAGGGAGCGATAAAATACGCGTTGGAGTTTTTGGTTGATGAACTTAAGATGGACAAATCCAGATTTACGATAACTATTTTTAAAGGAGAAAATAATATTGCAAAAGACGATGAAGCCGCGCAGATTTGGCTAAAGAACGGAATACCGGCGGAGCGAATAAAAGAATTCGGTAAAGAAGATAATTTTTGGGGGCCGGTGTCCGCCGTGGGGCCGTGCGGGCCGAGCTCGGAAATACATTACGATCGCGGCGAGGAATTTGGCTGCGGAAACGAAGGTTGCGGTCCAAGCTGCGAGTTTTGCAAAAGATTCGTTGAAATCTGGAATCTGGTTTTTATGCAATATTATAAAAACGAGAAAGGAGAATACGAGCTTTTGCCGCAGACTAATATTGATACGGGCATAGGATTCGAAAGGCTGGCCGCCCTGCTTCAGGGAAAGAAATCAGCATACGAAACTGATATTTTTTTGGCTATAATCGAAAAAATAGAACAAACATCGGGCAAGAATTACGAACAGAACAAAAAAATATTCAGGATAATCGCCGACCATGCGCGTTCATCCGCGTTTTTGCTGAGCGAAGGCGTAAAACCATCTAATCTCGGGCAAGGCTATATCCTAAGGCGCATTTTAAGGCGGGTAATGCGATACGGCAAACTAATTGATTTAAAAACAGGATTTTTGGTTCCTTTGATGGATTTGGTAATTGATAAATACGAATCGGTTTATCCGCCATTAAAGGAAAATAAAAGCATAATTAAGGCTGGCGCGGAAGAAGAAGAGCAAAAATTTGAAAAAACTTTGCGTTCCGGATTGAAAAAAATCGAGGAGATGATTGAATTAAAACATTAGCAAACGTTAACAGGGGAAGAGGTTTTTGATTTATACCAAAGTTATGGATTTCCGATTGAGCTGACTGAAGAGATAGCCCAGGAGAGGAATTTTTCCATAGACAAACAAGGATTTGAGGAAGCATTAAAAAATCACCAATCGCTTTCCCGAGCCGGAGCGGAAAAGAAATTCGGGGGAGTAGGCAAGGATGCCGGCGAAGAAGGGGCAAAGCTCCATACTGCCACGCATCTGCTACACGCCGCATTGCGACAAATTTTGGGCGATAGCGTAAAACAAATGGGTTCGGACATAAACATGGAAAGGTTTAGATTTGATTTTTCTTACGAACAAAAAATGACTGCGGAGCAGATTAAAGCGGTGGAGGATTTAGTAAACGAGAAAATAAAAGAAGATTTACAGGTTAAAAAAGAAGAGTTGCCGATAAGGCAAG
>JAQUOQ010000012.1 GCA_028717005.1 Minisyncoccota bacterium | reverse complement strand
AATTATTTTGATGAGAAATGCGGACAGAATTGCCGAGCTCGTCGCTATGCCGAAAAAATTGGAGAAAAACATCGTGTCCGCGAAAAAACCCGCCCAAAAGGCGCTGTATACTCCAATTAGTTTCTTCGGCTCTTCGATAAAGCAAACCAGTGCCGCGACAACCAACGGAAGATTTATTTTAAAAATAAATACGTTTATAAACGGAAAAAAGCTGATTTGCAGAATGCTCAAAAAATAAAAAAAAATTCCTGCCAGTATAAATGAAATTATCGCTTTTTTACTCATTGCTGATTATCACGTTTTTAATGATAAACACCCGGGTTAGCGTGCTTAAATCATAAGCCGGATTTATCTCCGCTTTCTGAAAACTTTCGCTATCCAGGCTATTTATCTGGCCCACGGTCCCGACGGCCAAGCCGGAAGGATAAGCACTGCCTAAGGCGCTTGTAGTTACAACCGCCCCTTGTTTCAATTCTTTTTCTTTAGGAAACATATCCAAATATAATTTTCCTCCTTGTCCTTTTGCCAGAGCAAGCGTATCCGTATCCTGGATTTGCACGTCGATAATACTATCCTTGCTCGTTATTAACATCACCCGGGAAAAATTATCATAAACATCAACTACTCTGCCGATAAGTATTTTGCTAGCCAAGACAACCGGAAATCCTTTTTGGACCCCGTCCACGTTCCCTTTATTTATTAAAAGAGAATCTCCATAGGCCACTCCTTTGAGGTTAATATCATTCTTGGCAGTCACTTCCGCCATTATCAAATCAAAATCAGCGTTAAGCCCGAAAGAAAGAGCCTGGCGCAGCGTTTCATTTTCTTTTTTTAAAGAATCCAAATCGGCAACTTGGGATAAAAGGCTCTGGTTTTGTTCGATTAATTGCTTATTCAAATCTTCCTGGTTTTTCCGCGCGAAAGCGGCTTCGCTCCCTTTTTGCCAGAGAAAAGCCTGCAAGCTTGAAGATTGCTTATACAAAAAATTCTTAACCGTGCTGCCGCCCCAAAAATTAAGCCCGATAAAAATGGCCACTAAAATGATAACAACTAAAATGCTCCTTTTGTTTATAATCGGATTCATAGGGACATTATAAACTAAAAATAAAAAAAGAGCAAAGCTCTTTTTGTCGGCAAATTTTAGCCGGATGCAATTGATTTTAAAAGCAAGAAAAGGGCAAATACGCCGATGGCAAGAATAGAAAAGAATGGCTGTTGCCACGCTGCCAAGATAAGCGCAATAACAATTGTTGCCGCTCCGGCAACTAATATAACCGTAATTTCTTTCCGCAATCCCAATTCCTTGGGCATTCTGGTTGTTCCAGCCATTGTAAATCTCCTTTTTGCTGATTTGTTTATAACACAATTTTAAAACGCAAACAAGGAAACAAAAACAGCGGATAAAAATTTTAAAGAGAGTGACTAGCTCTCTTTTATCAGTTTAGGCAATAATCATAGCCATGGCCCACAAAAAAAGAATCACACACCCGCATACAAAAAGCATGCCGTACAACCACGGCAATATTCCATTGCGTTTTACGCGTTGCCACCAGCTAATTCCAATCCGGCTTTCACAACTCATTTATATCACCGCAAATTGAATTTGCTGGATACAAAATAACATATTCAAATATTTTTGGCAAACAAAAAACTCCTTTCAGTCTTTAATACGGGGGCTACCTACTTTCGCGGAATCCACTATCATCGGCCATGAGAGATTTCACTTCCGAGTTCGGAAAGGGATCGGGTGGAGCACTCTCGGCATAGCCCCCATATTAAAAACAAAAAGGAGTTTGAAAATATTTCTTAAAGAATAAAGCTATTAATTGCTAGTCAAAGTTTGTGATACCCAATTAGTAATGCTCGGCTCAACTCCTCACGGAGCTTACACCTGCATCCTATCAAGGTCATAGTCTTTAACCTGGGTAAGAGTCCTAATCTTGGAGTGGGCTTCAAGCTTAGATGCTTTCAGCTTTTATCCCTTCCTAACTTAGCTACTCAGCGGTGCCGCGGGCGCGACAACTGATACACCAGAGGTTAGTTCACCCTGATCCTCTCGTACAAAGGGCAACTCTCCTCAAGACTCGACGCCTGTGGTAGATATGGACCAACCTGTCTTACGACGGTCTGAACCCAGCTCGCGAACCACTTTAATTGGCGAACAGCCAAACCCTTGGGACCTTCTACAGCCCCAGGATGTGATGAGCCGACATCGAGGTGCCGAACAGTGCCGTTGATGTGGACTCTCGGGCACTACTAGCCTGTTATCCCCGGGGTAGCTTTTGGCTGATGATCTCCCACGGTCCTACGAACCATGGTCGGTTCACTAAGTTCTGCTTTCGCATCTGCGCGACATACCCGTCTTGCAGTTAAGCCGGCTTATCCCTTTACAGGACCAATCCGATTTCCATCCGGATCTAGCCGACCTTTAAACTTCTCCGTTACCTTTTAGGAGAAAAGCGCCCCACTTAAACTACCAACCAAACACTGTCTTCCACTGCCCTACTAAGGCAGCAAAGTTAGAACCATGACATTAAAAGAGTGGTATTTCACTGACGACTCCGTCGCTCCCGGAAGAGCGGCTTCAAAGTCTCCCACCTATGCTACGCATTTAACATCAAAATTCAATGTCAGGGTATAGTAAAGCTCCCGGGGTCTTTCTGTCTAGCCACAGGTAAGGGGCATTCTCACCCCTATTGCGATTTCACCAAGCAGATCCTGGAGACAGTTCTCCAGTCGTTAAACCTTTCATGCGGGTCGGAACTTACCCGACAAGGGATTACGCTACTTTAACACGGTCAGAGTTACCGCGGACGTTCACCAGAGGCTTTGAGCAGTCAGCTGCCCCGCTTACGGTACGCGATTACTTTGTTCAGAAAGCTTTTGAAATGCAATTTACCTATTGAGTCTAAAACATTAGACCACGAACTAACTAAAATATTAAAGTTAAGATTCACTAAATCAAATTCATACTAACTACTAACTAAACTTACGCGAAGATACAATTAAATTGCACCTTCAAACTTCCCGACAAAAATAATCGTGAAACGTAAGCGAGGCAACAGCCACTTTTAACACTCTGGCACTGGTCAGGCCTCAGCCCCTATACTTCCTCTTACGAATTAAGCAGGGACCTGTGTTTTTGATAAACAGTCGCTAGAGAGACGCTCGCTGCGTCCTTTTGTTCACTTTGCCGAAGCAAAGCGGCAAAAGGAAGATCTTATTCCTAAGTTACGATCACTTTTTTGCCGAGTTCCTTCAGGATCTTTCACTTGTTCGCCTTGGCACACTTGTGCCCACCCACCTGTGTCGGTTTACGGTACGGTTCCAATATTTTTAACCCTACGGGTTTTTCTGGGCAACCTGCTCCTCTGAGTTCACCCGGCGAACCGGGCTTCCAGTCCATTCTTGGATTGCTCCTAAAATGGCCTACGAAAATCCAATAATTCGCACAGAGTACTAAGTTGCGTCACCCTTCAGAAAAATATTAGAGGGCCGGAATATTAACCGGCTGTCCATCAGATAAACCTTTCGGCTTTTCCTAAGGACCGCCTAACCCTTAGATGATCTACATTGCTAAGGAAACCTTGGGTTTACGGCGTTGCGGAATCTCACCGCAATTGTGGTTACTCATGCCAACATTCTCACTCCTTACCACTCCACCGAATCTTACAATTCGGCTTCAGTGCGATAAGGACGCTTCCCTACCCCTTGCATAATAAATTATGCAAAGCCATATCTTCGGCATTAGACTTGAGTCCCGGAAATCTTCGGCGCAAAATCTCTTAGCTAGTAAGCTGTTACGCACTTTTTAAAGGGTAGCTGCTTCTAAGCTAACCTCCTAGCTATCTGAGAAATTCCACCTCCTTACTAACACTTAGTCTAAATTTAGGGGCCTTAGATGATGGTCTGGGTTGTTCCCCTCGCGACTACGGGACTTCGCTTCCGCAGTCTGACTCCTTCTCGCAACATCCCGGCATTCGGAGTTTGGTAAAGATACCTAGCCGAAGCCACGGTATCTCTTCCAGTGCTCTACCTCCGAGATGTGATTAAGAAAGGCTAGTCCTAGAACTATTTCGGGAAGAACCAGCTATTACCAAACTCGATTAGCTTTTCACTCCTTACCACAGCTCATCCCAACGCATTGAACGACGTACGGGTTCGGACCTCCACTTTCATTTCTGAAAGCTTCATCCTGGCCATGGCAAGCTCGTCTGGCTTCGGGTCTTTCTCTACCAATTTTTGTTCGCCCTTTTAAGACTCGGTTTCCCTGTGCCTCCGCGCCAGAAGCGCTTAGACAATTGATAAAAAAAACTCGTTGGCTCGTTCTGCAAAAAGCACGCCATCACCAAGCAATAAATTGCTCAGCTCTGACTCCTTGTGGGTAGTATGGTTTCAGGTTCTATTTCACCGCCCTCACCGGGCTGCTTTTCACCTTTCCCTTACGGTACTGGTTCACTATCGGTGACCAAATTATATTTAGCCTTAGCGGGTAGTCCCGCCAGATTCCTATTGACTCTTCTTGATTCAATAGTACTCAGGATAGACAACAAGAAGCGCAAATTAATTTTCGTTTACCGGACTATCACCGTCTATGGTCCTTCTTTCCAGAAAGATTCAACTAATTAATCTGTCTTTTAAACTTCCTCTAATTAAATAGACATCGTCTCCCTACAACCCTCACTTATGTAAAACACAAATGAGTTTAGGCTTCTCCCCGTTCGCTCGCCGCTACTAGGGGAATGCGGAATTATGCATTCCATTATTTTCTTTTCCTCCGCCTACTGAGATGTTTCACTTCAGCGGGTTAGCTTCGAAATAAATCGATGATCTTGTTTTGCAAGACCGGGTTCCCCCATTAGGAAATCCCCGGATCAAAGGTTGCTAACACCTCCCCGAGGCTTATCGCAGCTACGCCACGTCCTTCTTCGCTTTTGGTCCCAAGGCATCCACCATATACCCATAAAATTACACTTTGACTAGCAAATAATAACCTTATTCTTTAAATATTTTCAAACTATTAAATTGTCAAAAAACTTTGCCGGAAAATAAAAAAGACGCTTCTACAGCGGCTTTTTGCAACAGCCTAACTTAAGCTATTGTTTTAACCGCTTAAACTTTTTTAATATGTCTTTTTTGTTTATCATTGGCAACTACCAATTTACTCGAGACCAGGGGTTTTGTCAAGTGGGGAAAAACGGGAAAAACCCCTTAATTATCAAGGCTTTATCCGTTTTGGAGAGTATTGAAATTTTGGCAATTAAAATGGCCGCTTTTTTAGCTGTTTTCGGCGCTCCTTCCAATCCGGAACCATCTCCGCGACCCGCGCCCAAAAGCGGGAAGAATGGTTCATTTCTTTCAAATGGCAAAGCTCGTGTACCACGATATAATCGGCCAAAACTTCGGGCAAATAAACAATCTTGTAATTGAAATTAAGGTTGCCCTTCGAGGAACAGCTTCCCCACCTTGATTTCTGGTTTTTAATCGTGATCCCGCCGATCGGAAAATTATAGAAGGAATTAAAGTAATTAAGCCTTTCCTCAACCAGCGCTAGCGCGTTTTCTTTTTTCTCTAAATAATCGCGCCGGCTGTTTTTAAAAAATAATTTCGGCTTGTTGTTCTCAAAACGGCCCAATACCCCGATTATCCAATCAGCCTTTTTCCGTAAGAATTGCTCCGCCAGCCCTATTGGAAAATAATTCGGCACAGACAGGCCGACTTCGCCAGCGCAATTTATGGACAAATTCAAGCGCCTCGCCCTTTTGTTTCTTCTTAATTTATAGCCTATTTCCCTGCCGTTTAGTTTTATCGTTCTTTTCATTTTCCTTATTATACCAGCCAAACAGCGGCTGACAAACCCAAAAACTCTTTTTTACATCCAAATAAATTTATGCTATATTTCAAACACCACGAAAGTGGCAGTTCTTATAAAACAAGGAGGGGTTTACAATGTCGTTAAGTTTCGATCTCGAAAGAGAAAGGGTTCCTTGTATATACGAAATTTTGTACCAAGCGGGCAACCCGCCGGCACTGAAATTACGCCTGCAAAAAAACTTTGTACAGGCGTGTAAGGATCTTTCTCCAATAATCCTTATTGAGGCCTCCCAAAAGAAACATAACTTAGGGGAATTCTCTCCCCTCGGCAATGATTGGTTCGGCTTCAATAACACCATGGCGAAAACCAATGAGACAGGCGAATTTATTGAATATACTGTTATAATTCCTGTTCTCCGCAAGGAATTGCAAAAGCCTTGCAGCCACTGCAAGGGCACAGGGCGGGATGATTATTTTGATAGAGCTTGCAGCTGGTGTGATGGCACCACGCATGAAATAGAGCACAACTGGAAGCCTTTTACGGCGATTAGTGCCACCCTGGAGATGCTTACAAATATGGCCGAGTTTTTCAAAGGGATCGGCTCAGCTGAAAAATTCCAATTACTCAGTTTTCAGGTGAGATGCGGAAAAAAAATGGGTAGTTGGTCAATCGGCGGTACATACGGCATTGATTTCTGTAACTGGCTTTCTGGTTTTTCTGGACACCATCAATTCAGCAGAGCAATCGAAGCGATGCAAAAAACCTATCGCCACATATTCGGAAAAACAGAACATTTCTCCTGGTATTTCGATGTCTATACGGAGGACAACGCGTGGCTAATCATTAGTTGTCCGGGCGACGCTTGTAGTTTATACCCTTCAGATTACGGTTGGGCGCCGAATAAAAACATGGGCCGGAAATTTTCCTGCCACAACATGGATGCTCCAATGCAACAGCTAATGTTGTTAACCGCGCTGGCGGCCTTGTCGGATATGGCAAGAGAGACCATAAAATAAAAATAATCTGCAATAACGCAGATTCTTTTTTTATAACAATTCAAATTCTTTTATCGCGGAGGCTGAAGCTCTTCTATTTCCACCAGCACATCATGGTACTCGTCCAGGTTTTCCAAAATCATTCCCGCGCCGCGAGCAACGGCTGTCATCGGATCTTCCATCACATAGCAGGGAATTTTTGTTTCTTTGGTAATAAGCCTGTCCAATCCCCTCAAAAGCGCTCCGCCGCCGGCCAGCACTATTCCTTTTTTCATTATATCCGAAAGCAATTCCGGCGGAGTAATTTCAATCGTATTTTTAATCTCGGAAACGATTTGGTTTATCGATCTCTCCAAAGCCCTTTTAACGTCAACTTGCGAAACAATAACTTCTTCGGGCAGACCGGTTATCAGGTTTCTGCCACGCATCGGCATTTGTTTTAATTCGCCTTTAAGGGGCTCTTTTTCAAAATAAACAACCCCGATGCTTATTTTTATTCTCTCCGCGGTTCTCTCTCCGATTAAAAGCTTATATCTTTCCTGGGCGTATTGGATAATATCCTGGTTCATTTTGTCGCCGGCAATGCGCATGCTTTTAGAAACAACTATGCCCCCCAAAGATATAACCGCAACTTCGGTGGTACCGCCGCCTATGTCTACGATAAAATTTCCGGACGCGTCGTGCACCGGCATTCTCGCCCCGATCGTAGCGGCCATGGGCTCTTCAACCAAAAACACTTCCCGCGCGCCAGCTGATTTGGTGGCATCAATAACCGCCTTCTTTTCCACCTCGGTCACTCCGGAGGGAATGCCCACGATTACACGCGGCTTTAAAAAAGTAAATTTATCCTGCCTGGTTCGTTCCATCAAATACCTGAGCATCTGTTCCGTAACTTCGAAATCGGAAATCACTCCGGATACGAGCGGCCGGATGGCGACAACATGTCCCGGTGTTTTTCCGACCATTTTTTCCGCTTCGCGGCCGATGGCCAAAACCTGATTCGTTTTTTTGTTCAGCGCCACCACCGACGGTTCGGACAAAATTATTCCGCGGCCGCGCACATACACCAAACAATTGGCCGTGCCGAGGTCAATGGCGATATCTTGTGAAAGATTAGAAAAAATATTGCTAAATGGATTTTTGGACATTAGAAAGGATATCAGCTATTTTGATTAACTGGCTTAAATCTGCCTGCCTCTTTTTTATTTCAACGCTGTCTTTTTCGAGCGTTTTTTTGCTAACTACCACGCGCAGCGGCATACCCATCAAATCGCAATCATTAAATTTCTCTCCCGCAGTCTTATCATCTCTGTCATCGTATATTACTTCAAAATTAGCGTTTTGTAAAATGCGGTAAATTTCTTCGGCTTTTTCTTTTACTTCGACGTCGCCCATGGAAAGTTCTATCAAGTGAACGGCAAACGGCGCAACCGGAGCAGGCCAGACAAGCCCCTTGGTATCGCTCAAAACTTCGGCAATTGTCCCGATCAGCCGGGTTATGCCTATCCCATAACAGCCCATTATTACAAAATCGCCGTTTTCATTCTTCAATCCGAAAGGCTCGGAATATCTGCTGCCAAGCTTAAATATATTGCCTACCTCGATTGCTTTTTCCTCGCGGAACTTAATCCCGCCGCAGCCGGGGCATTTTTCTTTTTTTACTTCTTTGTTTATCGCGATTCCGCAGCCGGGGCAGATATAAATTGTATCTTCGCCCGCCGGAGTAATGGTTTGGAATTCGTGCGAATATTCGGAAAAAGTTCCGCCCGAAGCCAAAGTTAGGAACGTTTCATTCCTTATTCCGCACTTTTCGAAAATGTTAAAATAAGCCTGTTTCACTTTTTCGTAATAATCATCCAATTGCTTTTCGTCGGAATGGAAAGAATATAAATCTTTCATGGCGAACTCGCGGCACCTTAACAATCCTGATTTCGCCCTAGGTTCATTCCTGAATTTCGTTTGTATCTGATAAACGTATTTTGGCAAATCTTTAGGGGAAAGAATATGCCTCATAATCATCGGGGTAATTATTTCTTCATGCGTCCACCCCAGGCCCATTTCCTCATCTTTTATTTTATACATTTCCTCAACCGTCCAGCGCCCGGTTTTTTCCCAATTTTCTTTTGGAGTTAAAGACGGCATCAGTATTTCCTGCCCGCCGATATTGTTCATTTCTTCACGCACAATCTCTTCAATTTTCTTTTTCACCCTTAATCCCAGCGGCAAATAATCGTATACGCCGCTCGCCAATTTATCCACAAAGCCGGCTCTGATTAAGAGCTGGGCGTTTGCGCTTTTTTCGTCCTTGGGGGCGTCTTTTAAAGTTTTCGTAAATAATTGTGATTGTTTCATGATCCGAATATTATGCTTTTAAATTGGAAAAAATCTTTAAAAATAATTGCTATTGCGAGCAAAATAAGGAATGCCAATCCCGCCTGCTCTATTTTCATCTCCAGCGCTTTGCTAAAAACTCTTTTGTTTATTGATTGCAAAATAATATAAATAAATTTCGCTCCGTCCAGCGCCGGCAACGGCAGGAGATTGCTTATCGCGAGAGCGATAGACAATAAGGCGACAAAATTTATAACCGGAATAATCCCCTCTTTGGTAACTACTTTTGTGATAGCAAATATGCCCACCGGCCCTGTGAGAGACGAGGCAAGCGGTTCCGTTGATTTCGTTTGTATGGAATTAACCACTATATCGCCCAAAGCGACAAAAGAATAATCAACAAAATTAAAAGTATGCATAAAACCGCACAAAATTTTGTCCGTTATTGTTTGGTATTTTATAAAAGCCATATCGCCAAGCGACACGCCCAAAGGGCCGGCATCGGCTGTCGGAGCGCGCGGAACAATATCCGCAGTTTTAACCTGGTTAACGTTAACATCCAAATAGGATACGCTGATGTCTTTTCCCACATTAGCGCTAACTTCGGCAATAAACTGGTCGGCATTCGCCATATTTTGCCCGTTAACGCTTAATATCACGTCTTTTGATTGGATGCCTGCGGCGGCTGCCGGAGAACCGCTGTCCACGCCCACGATAAACGGATGGTTTTCCTGCGTTCCCAGCGGAAACTTGAAATTACTGTTAATTAAAACTTGGGATGTTTGGAATCCGGAGCCGATTACCAAAAAATAAAATATTGCGACCGCAAATAAAAGCCCGGTAATAACTCCGCCCAAAGTTATGAACATTTTAGCGAAAATTCCCTTAGACTCGTAGCTTTTCGGATCCTTGTCCTTTTCTTCGTCCAACTCATCCATTCCGTAAATTTTGTTATAACCGCCAAGCGGTATGGCGCCAATGGAATATTCTGTTTCGCCTATTTTTTTCCGCCAGATTTTCGGAGGAAAGCCGATGCCGAATTCCTCCACCTTTACCTTGGAAATTTTAGCGGCCAAAAAATGGCCCAGCTCGTGAACCAAAACCACAAGCCCCAATATAAAAACAAAAATAAGTAAATCGACAATAAACATAAATAAATATTCCTTAGCCTTCTAATTCCGCTTTCTTGCGGCTTATCATTTCGTCTATCTTTTTATTATACTTGTCCACTATTTCCTGAAGCTTGTCTTTCGCCCGAAACTTGTCGTCTTCCCTTATCAACCCTTCGCGGGTTTTATCCTGGATATCTGACCACGCCTCATCGCGGAATTTCCGGATTGTTTTTTTCGCGCCGTCTTCGGTTTGGGCGATTGAATGGACAAATTCTTTCCTCAGTTCCTCGGACATCGGCGCCACGTTCACTATCACGGAATTGCCTTCCACGGCCGGAGAAATTCCCGCAGAATCCCTTAACAGGGCTTTTTCTATAGATTCGATATATGACCGGTCCCATGGCTCAATCCTTAATTGCCGTGCCGACAAAACCGAAATAACTCCCAGTTGTTTTATCGGCAGAGGCTCGCCGAAACAATCCGCGACGATATTTTCCACTAGCGCCGGCGTTGCCCGGCCCGTCCGGAACGACGCCATTTTTTTCTGCACGAAATCAGCTGCTTTTTCCAGTTCCGGTTCGATCGATTTTATTATTTCTTCGTGTAATTGCATAAATTTATAATTAGATTTATAAAGTATAATCTGCTTTCACTTTATATTATACCAACAGTTTAACATCGCGACAATCAATCTTTTTTTTCTTTCTTTTCTTCGGAAAGCAGCGTATCAATGCGGTGCATGTCCCGCGGGAACAATGTTGCTTCCCTTATATTTTCCACTCCCACTAATTTCGCCGTCAGGCGCTCCAACCCCAACCCCAATCCGCCGTGCGGCGGCATTCCGTATTTAAACGCCTGCAAATAATAGCTGAATTTTTTCGGATCCAGCCCTTTCTTTTCCATGCTTTCCACAAGCTTATTGTAATCATGTATTCTTTGCCCGCCGGTGGTTATTTCTATGCCGCGGAAAAGCAAATCAAATCCCTTGGCATAACCCGGGTCGTTTTCGTCCTCATAAGTATACATCGGCCTCTTGGAAATCGGAAAATGGGTTACAAATATAAATTCACTGCCGAAATTTTTGAGCGCGTAATCGTACAGCCATCTCTCGTGCTTCGGTTCCAAATCCGGCGCATTACAGCAATCTTCTCCGGTTTCTTTTTTTATTAATTCCTGGATTTCCCGCAGCTTCATCGCCGGTATTTTTTCGGGAACGTCCGGCAAAACGGCGTTTAAAGTTTTAAAATCTTCCGCGCAATTTTTTTTCAAATCCGCCATAATATATTCCATCATCCTGGTTTCCATTTCCATAATATCCTCGTGGCTTTTTATAAAACCCATTTCAAAATCCAGGCTGGTATATTCGTTTAAATGGCGCGTTGTGCTGTGCGGTTCGGCTCGGTAAACATTTCCCGCGCAAAAAACCCTTTCAAACACCCCCACCATAATTTGCTTGTAGAATTGCGGGCTTTGCGCCAAATGGGCAATGTGGCCGAAATAATCAAGGTTAAAAACATTAGCGCCGCCTTCTGCGTCTTCGCCGATAATTTTCGGGACTTGTATCTCCGTAAAGCCGTTCTCCCGCAAAAACCCGCCGAAAGCATCGGTTATCCGCGCCTGTATCCTGAATATCGCCCGCGCCCTGTCCGTCCTTAACGTTAAAGGCAAATAATTAAGATAGGTTTCTAAGGTTATTTCCTGCTCTTTTTCAAACGGCAACTCTTCGGCCATTTGAAAAATTTCTCCGCTTGTCGCTTCCATTTCCAAATCGCCGTTAAAAACATTCGGATTTATCGTTTTTTCGCCTCTCTTTTTTATAACCCCGGTTACGGACAAAACCCACTCCGGCTTAACGCCGGAAAGAACGCCGTAGGCATCGGTGTTCCTCTCGGAAACAACTATTTGCACCTTAGCGCTTCTGTCGCGCAAATCGATAAAAACTATTTTGCCGTGGTCGCGCCGCAAATCAACAAAGCCGTTTATCGTTATTGTTTCGCCGATATGGTTTTTAATGTCGCTGATTAAAATTCTTTTTTCCATGTTTTTTAAATTAAATATTCAAAAGAAAATTTTCCAAAGCCATTTTTTTGTTAATATTGGTTGTGGCAATCAAAAACTTTATTTTGCCTATCTCTTTAATAATATAAATTAATTTTTTGACCGGGTAGCCCTTCGCTCCTGAAGATTCGTTCATTTCCCTATATATAATCTGCCGCCTGAAAAACCTTTCCCAGATCTCCAGAATCTCGTTCAAATCCTCCGTACCCTCCACCAGCCTTTTTGCGTAGTCAAATCTGTCGCCAAAGCCGGAACGGCAAAGGTGCTCAATATCTTTTATCGCCTGGTCAAGCAGTTTCATTTTTTCCGGATTTTCAAAAAAATCAATCGCCTTGCCGATTTGCCCGGACGACATCATTGCAATTTCTTTCGCTTTGGCACTGCTCGCGCCGAGCGAAACAAGGTGCTTTTCTATATCCTCCTTCGAAACCAGTGAAAACTTTATGCGCTCCATCCTTGATTTCACGGTCGGCAAAAGCATATCGGGAAAAGCGCTTACAAGAATGATTACCGATTTTCCCCGCGGTTCTTCTAAAGTTTTAAGCAGCGCGTTTTCGGCCTGCAGATTCATCAGATGGGCATCGTCTATTATGCCTATTTTATAGGAATTGCCGTATGATTTTAAAGCAAGCTTTTCGCTGAGATTCCAGATTTGTTCTATTTTTATTTCTTTCGCTTCCGGCTCCGTTTCCACGATAGACAAATCGGGAATCGCTAATTCATCAACCTTGCGGCAGGAATAGCATTTGCCGCAGGCTTCGCCTTGGATTTTTTCTTCGCAAAAGAGGTTCTTTGCGAAATCAAGGGCTATTTTCCTCTTTCCGATTTTTTGCGGCCCGGAAAAAAGAAAGGCGTGCGGAATATTTCCGCTGCTGATTATTTTAGCCAATATCCGCCGCTGTTTTTCGTGGCCGATTATCTCAGTCATTTTAATTTTTTATCCTTTTAATATCGGCGCCTATTTTCCTAAGCCTTTCTTCTAACTTTTCGTAACCCCGATCAACCTGATAAATATTCCTTATTGTGGTTTTGCCTTCGGCGATAAGCCCGGCCGTTATCAAGGCCGCCCCTCCTCTCAAATCAAAAGAACCTAAATCCGCTCCGTAAAGTTTTGTTATTCCGTTAATCACGGCCCGATGCGGATCGGAAAAAAATATGTCCGCCCCCATTTTAGTGAGGCCTTCCATATACTTCAGCCGCCCCTCGTATAAAGGATCGTGTATTAATGTTACTCCCTTTGTTTGTGTTGCCAATACTCCCAAAACAGAAAGCAAATCCGACGGAAAACCCGGATAGGGCAGGCTTTGCATTTTCCGGATTTTTATGTTTTTCGACGGCAAAACCTTCACGTCCGCAATGGTTCCTCCCCGGTGGGTTATTTCAAAATTCGCCCCGCAATCCTCCAATTTTTTCAATACGAACTCAAGGAACGGATATTCGGCATTCTTAACCAAAATATCTCCCTTCGCCGCCAAAGCCATTATAATAAATGTGCCTGCTTCGATCGGATCATACATCAGGGAATGCTTGAAGCCCCATAATTTTTTCGCTCCTTTTATGCGCAATGTATGCTGGCCTGCCCCGATTATTTTAGCGCCCATTTTTTTAAGCACTTTGGCCAGTTCCTGGTTTTGGTAATCGCCGTCAGCCACTTTCATTATTATTTCTTCATTAATCAGGCTGGCAAAAAGCATTACGTTGGCCGTGGCGGTAACGCTAAGTTCATCCATTATTACCATGCTGTCTTTAATCTTTTTCGGGGCTGTTAATATAAATTTTCCTCGCTTTTCCTCAATTTTAACTCCCAGCTGGGAAAAAGCATCAAGATGGGTATCTATCGGGCGCACCCCGATAACGCATCCGCCAGGCTGAGGCAAAGAGGCTTTTCCGAACCGGGCGAGCAGCACTCCGAATAAAAGAACCGAACCCCGGAACCTCATCACCAAATTTGTATTTATTTTTGAAGGGTCGATATTTTTGGCGTTTATTTTCACGCGCCGTTTCTTAAGCCATTCCACCTTAACTTTCATGCTCTGGAAAATATCCAGAAGCCGAAAAACATCCTCAATCAAAGGAACGTTATCGATGACGCAATCTTCATCAGTCAAAAGCGCCGCTATTAAAACAGGAAAGGCGGCATTTTTTGAACCGCTTACGCTAATTTCGCCTTTTAATTTTTTGCCCCCTTGTATTACAAAACTTTCTTCTGCCATAAAATTTTATTTCTGAGACATAACGCTTTTTTTGTAAATATCCAGGTTGTCCAAAACAACACCGGTGCCCTTGGCAACGCAAGTTAACGGATCATCAGCGACAAAACACGGCACACCCGTGGATTGAGAAACAAGCGACGCGATGTTTCGCAAACAAGAACCGCCGCCGGCAAGAACCATTCCCTTGTCCATAATATCAGCGGACAGTTCAGGCGGAGTTTCTCTCAAAACATTTTTAATGCACTGGATAATTTCTTTTAGCGGGTCGGCTATGGCAACGCAAATTTCGTTGCTATTTATTTTTATGTTTTTCGGCAAGCCCATTATCAAATCTCTTCCGCGTATTTCCATTGTCCGCGGCTCTTTTTCGGGCAGAGCGGTCCCGACTTTTATTTTTATTTCTTCCGCGGTTTGCTCTCCGATCGCCAAATTATATTTTTCCTTAATGAAATCCGACAGCGCGCTATCCAATTTGTCGCCGGCAATCCTTAAAGAGTGTGAATTCACTATTCCTCCCAGAGAAATCACGGCCACCTCCGTGGTGCCGCCACCGATGTCAACAATCAAATGGCCCGAAGACGAGTTTATGGGTATGCCCGCGCCGATAGCGGATAAAATCGGCTCTTTGGCCACAAAAACTTCTTTCGCTCCGGCTAAAATTCCCGATTCGATAACTGCCCGCTTTTCCGTGGATGTTATTCCCGCCGGAACGCCGATAAGAAGTTCGGGTTTGAAGAAACGGCCAAAGCCGGTATTTACTTTATTAATGAAATAACGAAGCATCGCCTGGGTCGTCCGGTAGTCGGCAATCACGCCTTCTTTAAGCGGGCGGAATACCTGAATTGTATCCGGTGTCCGGCCAATCATTTCTTTTGCCGCCTGGCCGACTGCCAAAACTTTGTTTTCCGCTAAAGAAACCGCCACCACAGACGGCTCATTCAAAATCACCCCTTTGTTAGGGATGAAAACAAGCGAATTTTTTGTTCCTAAATCAATTCCTATTTTCATATATTTTTATCGCGAAATCACCGCCGATAATAAACCTATTTTAGCGAATATTAACCGAATTGGCAACCCCGAGCCATATAGCTTAAAACAACGCCTTATGGCTGGCATTTTCATAATTTTTGCGCTATAGTAGTTAAGTAATAACGAAATTGAAACAACATGAATAAAAAAATACGAACTGCCATTTTCGCTTTTTTTGTACTTGCTTTCCTGGCGATTGCTCCGGTTATAGTATTTTATTCCCAGGGCTACCGATATGATTGGCAGACAAAAAGCATTCTGAAAATCGGCGGTGTTTACATCAAAACCACATTCAGCAACGCGAATATTTTTATCGACGGCAAATACGCAAGCCGAACCGCTGCCCTAAGCCATGACCTGCTTATTCAGGACCTTACGGCGAAAGAACATAATATTCGGGTGGAAGCGGCGGGTTATCGGACGTGGGAAAAAAATCTTTTCGTAAAAGAAAAAATGGTAACCCAGGCATACGTTATTCCGTTTCCGGAAGAAATAGGCCTTATTAAAACCGCGGAAAACGTCAGCAAAATCTATTCTTTTCCGGAACAAAATAAGATTATAATTATTGATACTACGGGACAGATTTTTTCTTTCGAATCCGGGCAGACAACCCTATTATTAGGCAAGGCGGCAAAAGACATATCAAAAATTGCCGATATCGTAGCTTCGCCCGACGGAAGCAGGATTATCGTAAAGGCAACGGAAATAAAAACAGGAAAAATAAAGTTTTATCTATTGCCTACGAACAAAGAAACTCTTTCTTTGGCCGCGCTTAAAACCTTAGACAAAACCACTGCAAAAGTTTTTTTCTATTCTAATAATATAATTTATTTTGATGTGGCGGGAAAATTATATAAAGAGCCTCTGGATACGCAAAAACAAACACTCGTAACCACGAACGCCATTTCCGCTTTTTATTTGCAAAATGATAATCTTTATTTTTTGCAGGATGGCTTATTAATCAGGCAGAACGTCCTGACAAACACCCAGGAACAATTATTGCAGGAGCCGATAGAAATAAACCCGGAAACTTCTTATGATGTTTTCGTATATTGGGAAAAAGTATTTCTTTTGGAAAACAAAAAAACCCTTCATGTATTGGACGGCGAACAGAAAGAATTGGAACCGCTCATCTCTTCAAACAGCGAAATAAAATATACCGGCTTTTCGGATAAGCTGTTATTTTTTAACAATACCGATTTGTGGCTATACTTACTAAGGGATTATGAAAGTCCGTTTTTCGCGGAAGCCGGAACATTAATTAAGATTTCCAGTTATGGCAAAATAAACGGAATAGAGTGGCTTGGCGGCGAATATTTCGCCCTTATGGACGAAAACAATAAAGTACAAATAAGCGAAATAGACAACCGCGACCGCCTCAATTCTTTCGAATTATCCCAAGACGTCGCTTCGCAAATCTGGTTTGACCGCAACGAAAAGAAGCTATACATCCTCTCGCAAAATAATCTTTTGGCCTCACCCAAATTAATTCCATAAAAAAAGGGCTTAGAATATCTAAGCCGTGTTCATTCGCGCCATGCAAAATCCGGTCTTGCGGAAAAAGTTATATTGGCCGTAATTGCCATATATTGTCTCGAAAGCGATATTCTCGCCTCTGAGATCTTTGAATTCTACCAGCCTCAGGCGTTCTAGAATTTTTCGTCCGCCTCTGACGGTGAATAAGACCGGCTTGCCTTCTTCTGCATTTTTTATAAGGTTCTGTTTGTCTGGCCCGTCAATAATCGTATGAGGTCCGTTTTTCATAACACGCACTCCAAACTTTTGCTGCTTTATATAAAGCATTAATATCGTAATAACCCGCCGATAATATTATGTCAATGGCGCTGGACCGATATTTTCCTGCCCGCCAAACCGAAAACAAGAATCAATAGGCCAAGCCCGATAAAAATTGCCGGATAACCAAGGGCCGAAATTATGAGTCCGCCAAACAAAGCCCCAAAAGCGGTGGCGAAAGGAGAAAAAATAGTATCTGTCGCCGCCGATTCTCTGGGATATTTTTTCAGCCGCGTTGCCAGGAGTCCGCTCCGGCCGGAACCGGATATAAGCCCGCCGATGTTTTGCCCCATCATTACGATAAACATCAAAAAAGAATTTAGCACGCCCGACAAAACACCCAAGGCAACAGAAAATAAGCCGGCTATCTGTGCGCCAACCGAAAGATTGGTTTCGCTTTTGAATTTTCCGATTA
>JAQUOQ010000011.1 GCA_028717005.1 Minisyncoccota bacterium | reverse complement strand
CTATATTTAAAAGGTCTATTTTGGTATCAATCTCCGATTTAACGGATAATATTATTATCGGCACGTTGTTTCCTTTACTCCTTATTTCAGAACAAATCTGCCGTCCGTCTTTTTTAGGCAAAACGTTATCTAAAATAATAAAATCGTAATTATTAATTCGCGCCTTGTAAGAACCGGTTTCGCCGTCTTCAGCAACATCAACAACAAAACCTTTATCCTTCAGCGATAATTTCAGAAAATCTACAAGCTCTTTATTGTCATCCACTATTAAAAGATTCATATTGGATTAAACAACGAAAAAACAAAATTTAATTCGTTGGTTGTTTCAATTATATCACCAGCCAATTAATGCGTCTAATATTTTGGCAAGTACAAAGAGATAAGGGCTTAGCGTTGGCGAGACGGGCCTCTGTCCCGTGGAACGGTACGGGCCTCTGTCGCTTTCGCGGTTTCTCACCAACGCTAAAACCTTACGCCTTCCGAAATAAAATAAAAGAGCTCTCCTTGGATAACTCTATAAAGGGCTCTAAATATATAGCATACTGGCAAATAATACAAGGGTGGCTCGAAATGGTAAAATAACCACATAACGGCGGCCAATTGGGTAATTATTCAAAAAAACTTAAATTCTATTTATTTGCGTCAGATTTTATTATATCCATCGCCTCTTTAACGGTTGTCATAAACTGAGCAGGGAAAATTATTGTAGAATTTTTCTCAACACTGATTTCCGCCATTGTTTGCAAAGTTCTTAATTGCAAAGCAACCGGATGGCTGGCAATTAAATCAGCTGCTTGTCCCAGTTTTTCAGCTGCTTGAAATTCGCCTTGTGCCGCGACTATTTTCGCCCTTCTCTCCCTTTCCGCCTCAGCTTCTTTTGCCATTGCTCTTTGCATATTTTCCGGCAAAACAATGTCTTTTATTTCCACCGCCGTCACTTGCACGCCCCATGGTTCCGTATGATTGTCTATTACGTTTTTAATCTGGTTGTTTATATCCACGGTTTGGGACAAAAGCTGGTCCAGTTGGAACTGTCCCACCACGTTCCTAACTGTAGTTTGGCTAATCTGATTAACCGCGGAAAAAACATCTTCTATTGCGATTACCGATTTTACGGAATCAACGATATGATAATAAGCTACCGCCGCGATATCGATTGACACATTATCTTTTGTAATAATTTTCTGCGAAGGAATGTCCATGGTCACCGTCCTTAAGCTAACTCTTACCATATTCTCAAAAATAGGAATTAAAAATATGAGGCCTGGCCCTCTTGTGCCAATGCATTTTCCTAAAAAGAAGATTACCGCCCTCTCGTATTGCTTAATCACGCGTAAACTATAGAAAAGAACAATTATTAAGGCGATCGCTATATAAAGTATTAAAAAATTCATATTTTTTATTTTATTAATCTCAAAACCATTATAACAATATTCCCCTAAAACAAAAAGACCGGCTTTTGGCCGATCTCTTGAAGAAACTTATGCCATCAGTTATCTAATCGGTAACCGTTATTACGGTCGTATAAACCAACTCGTTATTGTAATAAAAATTAAAATCAAATTCTCCTTTACCAACCACTCTGGGCAAATCCGAACCGGTCCCTACGTCCCTTCCTTGAAATTCTATTTTATAACCCGAAGAAGAAAACAGAACTTCTCCGGTTATCGGATCTATTATCTCATAATACCCCTTGCCGGTAGTCGTAGGCTTCACGCCGGTAAAATCAATTTCTAAGGCATCGGTTGTTTTAAACTCTGTTGTTGGCACGGGCATATTGTTTGGACCCGGCGGTATCCCTAATTTCATCTTAGAAATAACTATCTTGTTAAAGTATTGAGAATAAGAGGGAGGGTCAGAACATACTCCCGTCTTGCAAAATAGCCCCGTTCCACAATCTTTGTACGTTAAACAAGCATCATTTTTCTTCCCTTCTGTGCATTTATTGTTAACACAAAAATTACCATCACAATCTGTTTTTATTTCGCAGCTTGATCCCACTCCGCCGGAAGAACAAATTTTATTGGCACACTTCAGTCCTGTTTCGCAATTTGCTGTGCTTTTACAGACCATGCCCTCGGGAAGTTTTCTCAAGAAAAAATACCATCCCCCAAATCCAAGTGCCGCTAAAATAATTATAACAAAAATAACAAGAACTATTTTTTTCATATTTTTATTAATTATCTTTTTTAGTAGATGACCTTTCCTCCCATTCTACCAGAAAACCGCTTCAAATAAAACGCGTTTATCCTCAAGCGACAACGCCAGGCAATCTTAGAACCTTTCTGTAAACAAAAACCTGGTTTTTTTACCAGGATATTTTACCTATTGGACAGCAGATTAAGCACTTGTTACAACGAGGAGTGGGTCCAGAAGTCGGGTTGCCGATTTCCAAATAGGCCAAACATCTCGTTTTATCTGTAATTTTATAAGGTTCTAGCAATCCTTTAACGGGACACGCCTCCAAACATTTCGTGCACTCCCCGCAAAGGTCCGTCACTTCAGGAAAAGCTTCTTCCAAGGGAATGTTTGTTTCCACCACCGCGAATCGCAGCCAAGGTCCGAAATCCGGATTTATAACCAGAGAGTTCTTTCCCCGGCAACCGATACCGGCTTTAATTGCCATTCGCTTAATATCTAAATCGGGGTAGCGCATTTGTTTCGCGCAAAATCCTTTCTTTTCGATCAGCCCGATTATTTTATCTACCCTTGGATTAAAATTGCGGTAAAATCCGACAAATCCCCATTTCTTTCCGTTAGAAACAAATAAATCAAGGTTTCTTTTCGGTTTTGAAACTAATCCTAAAATTAGAAAGGTCCTTTTGTCCTCAATCACTACTCCTACGCTATCAAAGAGCGTTCTGGCCAAATCAATAACTGCTTCCATTCACTCCTCCTTGCCGTATTATAAAAGATAATTAACTTGTTGTCAATGAACCTTTTTTAGGATTATTATAGTAGAAAAATGTTTGTGGGTGCCGAGCTTCTTATCATGATCAATTATTGTGAGGCCGGACTTAAATTTTAATATTATAAACGGCAATTTAGCCAGGACATCCTTTATTTCTTTGGGCGAATAGTATTGGTTTTCTTTATTGGAGGATAAAAACAAAGTTTTTTCAAACATCTGTATCATAACTATCCCGTTCTTTTTAACAACCCTTGCTAACTCTTTTAAAGATTTTTTCAAATCAGTGCTATGGAGAACTCCAAGCGAGTATCCTCCGACAAAGCTGTCTTTCTCAAAAGAAAGTTTTTCTATATTGCCTTTTAAAAAATCGACTTGAGATTTTTTAATCAGTTTCTTCTCTATAAAATATTTTTTGTTGTCCTTACAAAGATTTATGGCTTCCGGAGAAATATCAATTCCAACAACTTTAAATCCTTGCTGCGCAATAAAAAAACCATCTCTTCCGTTGCCGCACCCTGCCTCCAGAACCTTTCCTTTTTTGATGCCGTTTTTTTGAAGCAGTTTAATAAAATCAAAAGCCAGTTTTGATGGTTTTAAGGATTCTGCCCAATGGGGCAATTCTTTTACTTTATACGAATTTATCCATTTTTTCTGGTAGTTATCTAAATTTTTAGGCATAACTGCGTCTAAATAATTATTTTGTATCCTTGTCTCGTTTATCTTTCCAGCCTTTTATTATCCGTTTCATTCTATTTTTGGCCAGCGAACCGCAATCAAGCGTACCTATCGCGGCCAAAACCGCTTCTTTCTCTTCCGCGTCAAGCGGATATTTCTCTTTCATTTTCAACAAAATATCAATTGCTTTTTTATATTCCATGGATTTTTTATTGTGTGTTTATAGTTATAGCCTAACAGAAAACCACCCTTATTTAAAGGTGGTTTTGTGTATCTGTAAGATTAATCTGTCTGCGTGTTTATTGTTTTATTTTGCCGAAAACATAACTCGTCAAGCTTCCAAAAGCAGCCAGGAAAACAACAAATGTAAACAGCCACCCGACAAAAGGTATTAAAGAAACAGCTCCCAGCACTAATGCCGCGATAATAACAATCCACCAATTAAGTTCGTATTGTTCCTTTTTAAAGATGTATTTTAAGGCCAGCCGGGCAAAAACCAATACAGCGATAATCGAAGAAGCGATAAGCAGGGCGATATAGGCAAAAAGCGCGATCAGCCCAAGAAATGATGCCACCACTGTTATAAAACTCAAAATCACCGCTATCGGTATCAAAAACAGCAAACCAAAACCCTTGCCCGCATTGCTCCAGAATTTGCCAAGCGCCTCCTCCACAACAGCTTGAGTCGGGCCTTTAAACACATAGATAGCAACCAAGCCTGCCAAAATAATCATCGCCGACTTTAACAGCCAAGCCAAAGTAATGAATCCCCAGGCGAATCCTTTGGCTGTTTCTTTTTTAAGGGGCGCTGCTGTTTTGTGGAAATTAGTCTGTCCCGAAATCGCGGACCCCTGTTCCATCACAGCTTCTTTTGGCGAATAATAATCAAAATTTCCCCTAATCACCGCCTTTGGGCCAAATGTTATATCCGCAGCCCTTACTACGAGATCTTTTTCCACCGTGCCGTTTATATATACCTGATCTCCGGCCACTTCCATGCTTCCGGCAGCAGTGCCGCTAAAGTTCACGTTGCCTCCCGCTATTTTAACGTCCTTGCCCGCGGATAAGCCTTCTAACACATTTACCTGTCCTCCGGCGGCCAATAGATCTCCTCCAACGGAATTGGAAATCATAATATTGCCTCCGGCCACTCTTACGTCGCCAGAAACCTTACTGATAATGTTCAAAGTTCCTCCAACCAGCATCAAGTCCCCGCCCACGGGACCGGAAATGAACATATTGCCTCCGGCGGCCAGCAAGTCTCCCAGCACCGAACCGGCGACATTCACGTCCGAACCGGCAACATACAGGTTATCGTTCACGACTGAAGACTGGCTAAGATAATAGTTTTCGCTAGCCGCAGTCGTGGCTCCGAATACCAAAAAAGGACTGACGGCAAATAGCGCCACCAATACCCCTAAGAATATTTTTTTCATATCTTTATCTTAAAGCTTATTATGCCATTATTATAACATTTTTCACCGAACATACAACCAACCAAAACCGCCCACCCTTTGTCGCCCAAAATACATTAATACTTATATTTCTTTATTTCTTTTTGGGCTTCCTTAATGAACTTTCCGAATTTGTGATCCTTCTCCCTTTTTTCAAAATCGGTTAACTCATAATGCTCGACTTCCTTTTTCAAGTTAATATAGTTAGTGTATTTTTCTTCATCCAGCTTGCCGGATTTTAATGCGGCCAGCACCTCGCATCCGGGCTCTTGAACATGTGTGCAGTCAACATATTTGCAATTTTTGGCCAGAATAGTTATCTCGTCAAACAAATTGTCTATGCCAGCGCTCGCATCCGCCATTCCCACTTCGCGCATTCCCGGATTATCTATCACGATGCCTCCGTTTTTCAGAAAATACATTTCCCTGTTGGTGGTGGCGTGCTTCCCTCTGCCGGTGCTAAGGCTTATGTCCTCGGTTTTTATAATATTTTCCCCAAGCAACTTGTTAATCAAAGATGATTTTCCAACCCCGGAAGAACCAAGAAAACAATAAGTTTTTCCTCTTAGTATGCTTGCTTTCAGCTCGTTCAGCCCTTCGTCGGTAACAGTGCTGGTCAAAATAACATCAATATCGCCGAATCTGTTTTTTAGCTGATCTAATTTCGAATCCAGCTCTTCTCTTGATATTAAATCTATTTTATTCAGTATAATCACCGGTTTTACTCCCCCGTCGTTGGCTATGGCAAAGTATCTTTCAAAGCGGTTCAGATTATAATCCCTATTAACCGACTCGACGACAAACGCTACGTCAATATTCGCCGCTATAATCTGGGTTTCATTTTTATTATTGTATTTTCTTTTTATTATCGTTTTCCTCGGCAATATTCCGTTAATCACTGCCTGCCCTGCGTCAAGCTCGGTAATCGCTACCCAATCACCGACGGCAGGATAATCTTCCCGAGACAAAGCATCAAACATTTGTTTTCCGGTTATCTTGGCCGAATATTCGCCGTTTTCGGTTCTAACTTTATAAGATCCCCTGTATTCAACCATAACTCTGGCAACCGAAAATCCGTCTAATTTCATTTCTTTGCGTTTAGACTCAAAAAATTCTCCGTATCCCAAATCTTCAATTTTTATTTTTGTAATCTCGTTCATGTTTTATATATAGCAAAAAATCGCCACTTTGGCGATTTTTACAGTAAACTTTTACAAATGGAAAAATAAAACTTTTTTAATACTTAACGTGTAAAATATAAAAACATTTTCCCTTTATCTCGGCAACTAAAAATCCACCAACCATTTTAAGTATTTTTTCTCGTTCCTCTGGTTTCCACCAATGGCTTTTGTAACCAGTTTTACTAACAAAATTTCCATTTACAAAATCGGTTTTCTCTAAATCTGGTTTGCCGGTTAATCCAGAAATTGAATCATATATAGAAATTCCACAATCTTTTAATCCCTCTTGAGTAAATAAAGAAATAATCAATTCTCCGTTATTTCTTGCTAGCTTAACCATTTCTGAAATTATTCTATATGAATCTCCATATGGAGTACCCAGCGAATTTTGAAGACAAAGAACAACTGGCTTATCAGTATTAAAATCTTTTAATGAGCTTGATAGTCCTTGGGCATCGCCTTCAATAACCGAAACATTTTGATATTGAAGCGCCTTTTCTTTCAATTTATACAACATCTGTTTGTCTATTTCTACTGCTAAAACTTTTTTCGCAATTTTTGATAATTTGGGAATTACTCGACCATAACCCGCCCCAACATCAATAAAAGTTTTCTCTTTAGAGTTTTCGATTTTATTAGTAATGTAATCCAATTCAACCTTCGTGTATTCTTGTAAAAAAGGGTTAGAAGTATTTTCTGTCTTTATGTATTCGTCTACCTTCCAATCATTGCTCATGTTTTAATTCTAATAAATAATCATTCACCGCTTTAATGAATGTTTTCGGTTGCGCCAAATGAACGTCATGAATGGCGTTTACTTTTACCACTTTAACATTTTTCACGATTGCGCTGATTTTTCCTGCGTCTTCATCATCTAGCGCTCCCATCAATCCCCATGTCTTATGCCTGGACCAACGCGCCTGAATCAATAGGACGGGGCATTTAATTTTTTTCAACGTTTCTTCCGGATCAAATCCTTCGGTTAATCTTCCGTCAATCGTTGCCTTTGAAAAATCAACATCATATTCGCATAAAAACTTAAACCCCACCCTTCCGCTAAACGGCGCCAAAGGAATATCATACTGTTTTGATGGCCGGAATTTTTTATTAAGCTCAAAAAGTCCGACGATAAATTTGGCTATCCACGGAGGGATAAGAAAAAGATTTTCGTAGCCGTCTTTTGGAATTCCCTGCTCCATAAAGAAACCCAATATATCTCTTTTTGGCTTACCAAGGCATTCCACCGCGACCTCAAACAAACGATACATATATTTTTCTTCTTTGATTCTCGGCCACATGGAAGAAAAGAGCGGTGGGTCTTCGCTGATTGCGATGGAAACAGATTCGGACGCATTGGCTGCCAGCCATAAGGAAAGAATGGCGCCGGAAGAAAGCCCAGACACAATTGCCGGCTTCTTAACAACTTTTTCCAAAAATTCTTTAAAGTCTTCTCCGATTATATTGTAAGAATACTCGCCCGGAGTTTTGGTGGACTTTCCGTGGCCCCGAACATCAACGACAAAAACATGGTAATTTTTTGAAAAGTTTGGAATTACCAATTTATATCCCTGCCAAAACTCCATCTGCCCCGGAATGAATAACAACGGGGGGCCATTGTCCGGCCCTTCAATATAATTCAAAATTATCTTCCCTGTATTGAACTTTTTTTCGGAAAATCCTTTGGGAATGCCTTCAACAGAAGGCATAAACGGATCAAAGATTATAAAGATTAAAAATACAAAAACTCCCAGGATTACCCAAACCGCCGGTATCTTAAAAAATATTACAGCCAAAACTACTATTACTCCAACAATATTATAGATAAGTCCCCTGCTCATTTGCGCATATTATACCAAAAAACCGCCCATTAGGCGATTTTTAACGGCTCCGCACCGCAGCCCGTTACCCCACCAAGGCAATAACCATAAGGGTTAATTAATTTATATTTAAATATATCATAAACAAAAACCGGCTAGAAGCCGGCCTTGTGTTTATCCTGATGATAGAATCCGCCAGTTTTGTTTTAAAATAAAAACCCCTAACAAAATATAAATTCTGTTTATGCTTTTTTTGCTGCCTTTGTTACTTTTTTAGCACTTTTAGCTATATCCTTCTTTACAACTCTGGCTGATTTACTGATTGCTTTCCAATGTTTTTTCATGTCCTGCGCCAATTCTTTTATCTCTTTACTTCCGGCTTTCTTGTTTTTTTCATATTCTACAGCCACAGAATCGATAATCGCATGATAAATAGGCTCGCTAACATTACGAGCCGCTTCAAGCTTTTCTATGACATCGCCTTTCATTTTAATAACCCATGCTTTAGCGTGTTTGCGATTTTTCTTTCCCTTCGGTCCAAAGAAAAAATATGCTGCTGCCGCTAGACTGGCAAGGCTTGCGCCAAGAAAAGTTAATGCAGCTACATTTGATCCACTCTTAATTGTTTTGTTTTTCATTTTTTATATATTAATTATTCTTTATCGGTAAACACAACAAGCCGATCGGCTCGAGTTTTATCCGACCTATTCAAAACTCCTGCGCAAGTAACGAGATTAAGGTGCGCTTTCCCGTCGTTTGAACCAAACACATCCGGAGCTGCCTCATCTTTGCCATATATTCTAATTTCACGCACAACAAAAGTAATAATCACCCCTTTTTCGTCCTCAACAGAAACCTTATCACCTTTGCGTAATTTATATAAATTATCAAATGCTGCCGGTATGTTATTTCTCCAGCCGTTGTGTCCGGCTATAACAGCACTGCCACTCTCCCCTGGATGTGGTCCGATATTAAACCATGCCACTTCAGCAGGGCCTTTCGGTACATCCATTGCCCCGTCAGGAGTAAGTCCCAGATGCTCAATGGCAGCATCAACATTAATCCTTGAAATTTTGAGGCGTACCGGCAATCCAATGCTTGTTTGTTCTTGATTTGTGAGAGCGGCGGCGTTTCCAACGACAAGCGCTTGTCCGCCGTGGATGGAACTTTTTGGGATAAAATATAAAAGGATTGCTACAAAGATAATTAACCCCGAAAAGACGACTATTGGCAGCGCTCTTTTTGATAAGATTTTAGATCGCATAAATTTTGCAAAAAGTTCGTAAACCACAAATGCCAGACAAGTTTTTATCTGGCATTTGCTTACCAATTCTTCTCTTAACGCTTAGGATTAGCTCTTTTTTCTAGCAAAAAATAGAAAGAGGCCAAAATCGCAAATATGCCAGCTGATATAATAATACTCCATGGAATATTATTCTCGCTAGGAGGAAGCCCCGTATTAGGCAATTTAGGAACGGCGGCATTCACAACAACAGTAGCCATCGCGAAGTCTCTCGCTATTAGGCCATTAGCTTCTCCGCTCGCGACGATCGTATTCACTGTGGTTTGGGTTATGCCTGTCTGACAGGTATATGTCCATGTCTCGTTAGTATCAAGCTTTAAATTACCATTCGTGTCGCCAGAAACGTATTTTACAGGACCGCATTTATCATCAATGAGACTGACATTGGAGAGCGCAACTGTTCCCGGGTTGGTGACTTCGTTGGTATAGGCAATCATTCCCCCTCCGACGGAAAGTACCAATGGGTTTGGAACTTTTGTCACATGGATTAATGGCGGCACAACCGGAACGCCGACAATAACTGTAGCGGTTGCGATATCGGTTGCGCTTATGCCGTTGGCCCATCCTGTCGCGGTAACAATGTTCGTGTGGGTTTCTGAGAGGGTCGTGGAACAAGTATAGACCCAGGTCTCATTCAAGTCGAGGATTGCATCGGCGTTGGTATCTCCGGAAATCAAGGTTATGGGGCTGCAGGTATCGCCGACCATTGTTATATTGCTCGCCGGAACCGTTCCGATGTTGCGAAGTGTATAGGTATAGTTTACCGTGCCGGGTCCGTCGGGCAAAGCCAAAGGGTTTGGCACCTTTACTACATCAATAAGGGGCGGAACAGGAACAGCATAATACGAACTGACAGCTCCACCTTGGACGTCGTTATTAGTAATGGTGCAAATTTTAGTGTCGCCTGACGCAATGATTCCTGAACAATCGCCGGAAACAGACTGTGAATAACCAGCCGGAACAATTGGCTCAGTTACTGCATAAAAACCGGCAGCCAGTGTAATATCTACACCCGCGGAGCCAGCAAAAGAAGGATTTGAAACATTTGTGCCAGCAACATTAAGCGTAAAGTCAGCGGCTGCTGCCGTGCCGCCATTATCGTTAATTACCGTTTTAACAACATGAAGGGTTGCAGGGGCAATGCATGTTGGTGTGGTAATAGTGTTAGTATCAAGCGTCACAGCGGCTATCCTCGAGATGGCTCGGCCGTACATAGTGGCGCCAGTATTAAGCGTGACGGCTTCCGAGTTGGCAATAACGGTTCCGATAAAAGTCGCGCTTGTGCCGATAGTTGCCGCAGAACCGACCTGCCAATAAACATTGCAACCTGGCGTGCCAGCACCGCCATTACTAATAACGACAGACGCGCTATTATCAATCGTCAGCGCAGTTCCTACTTGAAAAATCCAGACAGCATTAGGATCGCCCTGGGCATTAAGCGTTAGAGTTCCCGTTAATTGAGCCGCTGCAGCAAAGCAATAGACTCCTGGAGTAAGAGTCATCCCGCCCAAATTCTGGCCGCTTAAATCATTGCCGCCGCAGGACTGGCCGGCCATTAAATTATAAGCATTGGTAGCGGCAGTCTGCGCTAATTGCGCCGTCGCGTCGGTTTGATGCACCGCATAACCAGCCGAAACTACTCCGGGACCATCGTTGGCAGTGGTGCCGAAAAAACCGGTAATCGCTATGCCGTCGTAAAGCCCAAGATCGCCGTTAAGAACGGAGGGGCCGGTATTTGTTACGGTCGTGGCGCCTAAAACCGCAAAGTTCGCCAAATTGGTAAGTGTGGGCGCCGTTGCGGCGAGCGCGGTAATTGGCCCTGCTAAAGCAAATATAAACGCGATACCCAATATAACTATTGAAACTTTATTAATTTTTTTCATAAATTTTTTATTGTAATTAATTTTATTAGTTAAGTATGGTCGCCATACATACTTGTTCTAATATATTTGTTTTAAAATAGATCATTTTGGACTCGACCTTTATTATAGCCATCTTTGTTTTTGGTATCACTAGGATATCATTAGAGAGGTGTTGCAAATATTGATATAAATATATAATAAATTTTACTAAAAATAAGATAAAGTTTTTCTAAAGCTTTAACAAAGAAAAAGCCCAAATCCAAAAAAAGGTTTTGGGCCTCCGGAGCCTCTGGCTATTTTTTGTTATTGATATTATATCATATATAATTATTTCGTACATAATAGCTATATGTGTTTTTTTAATTCATAATTTATATTTTAATTAGAGCTAATATTCCAACTCACCGGCAGGGTGCCGGTAAACGGATAAAGACCGAACAGCACGTCTGTAATGCCTTCTCCCTCGCTTCCCGGTAACCACGAAGCAACTATGCCGTCCCAATTTTCAGAATATGAGGAAATATCAAGCGGCCTGCCAGAGATTATTACAACTATTATTTTTTTGCTTTTTGCCTTTGTTTTTTCTATCGCCGATAAATCTTCGGGGCTTAATTTTGGATTAGGATTGTCTCCCCAGCCTTCAGCATAAGGTTTTTCGCCAACCACAACAATTCCAACATCTGCGAGATTATTCCCTACAGAAAAATTTCCTTTTTCGTTAAATTGAACTTCCGTATTTTTAGAAACAGCGTTTTTTATCGCTTCAAGTATGGTAGTTCCCGAAATGCCATAATTGCCATCTATGCCCTGCCACTCTGTTGTCCATCCTCCCGCTTGCCGGCCTAAATTATTCGCCGCTGCTCCCGCAACTATAATTTTATCGAGCGATACGGATAGGGGCAGGGCCGAGTTTGTATTTTTTAATAATACTTGGGATTTACGAACTGCTTCCCTTGCTAAATCGCGATGTTCATCACTGCCTATAACAGACAATCCTTCGGGTTCGGCTTGGGGACGATCAAATAATCCTGTTTCAAATTTTACCGTTAAAATCCTTCTTACGGCGTCATCTATCCGCTCTTTTGTTATATCGCCCCTAAATAAAGCTTTTTGCATGTTAGACATAAAATCTTTATATTCAAAAGGAGACATAACCATATCAACGCCTGCATTAATAGCAAGCACCAAGGATTCATACTTGCTCGGGGCAACTTCGTAAACCCCATACCAATCGGAGACTATAAAACCGGAAAAACCTAGCTCTTTTTTTAAAACATCTGTTAAAAGATAGTGGTTAGAAGAATTCATCTTGCCCCTCCACGTAGCCGTACCTACCATAATAGCCCGCGCTCCGCCGTCTACAGCTTCTTTAAAAGGAACTAAGTGGACTTGGCGCAAGGTTTCTTCGTCTATATTTATATTCCCCTCTTCTATTTTAAAATATTTATTGCGAGAAGTTCCGTATTCCATGCTTCCGCCGCCGATAAAATGCTTTGGATTAGCCAATACTTTTAAGTATCCATTTGAAGAATTCTGAGTCCCCTCTAAATAAGCCAACCCCAGTTGGGCTACGTTCTCTGTATCCGATCCGAAAGTTTCGTATGTTTTGCCCCAGCGAATATCTTTAGCAACATCAAGATTAGGAGCATAATTCCAATAAATTCCCGTAGCGGCTATTTCCTCTGCTGTTGCTTCTGCAACTCGCCTTACCAAGTCCGGGTCCCTGGTTGCGCCCAAGCCAATAAAATGAGGAAAAATTGTAGCACCAATAACATTACCGGCGCCGTGTATTGCATCAATTCCATATAAAAGAGGTATTTTCAAACAAGTTTTTTGGGCTGCGGATTGAAAATTGTTTATCATTTGAAGCCAAGCCAAAGGGGTGTCCTGCTTCGGTCCCGCTCCGCCACCACTCAATAACGCCCCCAAATTATATCGTGTAATATCATTAATATCGTGAATGCTGTTTTTTTCAATTAAAATCATTTGGCCTATTTTTTCCCAATCAGTCATTCTGCCCATCAAATCATTTACCCTGTCTTGGGTGGATAAATTAGAATCAAGGTATGGCAAATCTTTTTGTTCGCACCTCTCGGATGAATTATCATTGGGCAATGCCGGGTTTTTATTTTCAAAAACAAAAAAGGCCGTCCCTAAAACTAGAATAATCAAAAGAATAAAACTAATTTTAAAAATAAGGGCCTTTTTCATTTTTTAATTATATCATAAACAAAAACCGGCTAGAAGCCGGCCTCGAATTTGCTCCCGTGTACGGTCCAGCGCCCCACCGAAGCAATAACCGTACAAAAAACAATTACACTTTATCGTCGAACTTATTTTCTATATGGCTACCGTCGCAAAATGGCTTATTGCTGGATTTTCCGCAGCGACAAATTGTTTGCCTATTTCTATTTTCATAACTTGAACCGTCAGCCCCCTCTATCTGGATTTTACCTTTCGCCCATAAGGGACCGCTCGCTTTTGCGGGAATGTCTTCGGTGATACTAATAGATGGAGAAAATTCTGGCTCAATTGGCTCGCCTGTTTTTTTATTAATTGCCGTCAATCTTCCGGACGGGCAATTGCAAGCCTCTTCAATGGCGATCTTTTTCGACTTAGAATCATCCGATTTGGCGGTTAAATCCCATGTTCCGCCATGCCTATGGCAAAATCTGGCACGGGCGCATAGATTGGAAGCGTCCATTAAATCCATCCCCGGACCGGAAATATTTTCGGCTTGTTGTTTATAATCTTCTTTGCTTGCGGTTTCCGTTCCGTCAAATTCTATTTTTTGATGCGTAAAATCACAAAAGGGCTTATTCTGCGACTTCCCGCAACGACAAAGACAATATTCTTCTTCTGTTTTGTATTTTTCGCCTTTTTGCCAACTTAACGGATTGTTATTCTCGTCGGGTACGACAAATTCTTTTTCCAATGGAATGTTGCCCGAAACACGATATGGACCATTCTTTTCTATTTTTATCTTTTTATTTTTGTCCATAAAGTATTATTTCTTAAGCTTGTCTGCCAATGCGCCCTTGTTTAGCCCTTGCAAGATCAAATTGCCGGTTCGCAAACGAAACTTCTTTAATTCCTCCAGATAGGCCTGTCGCTTCTTCATAGACATTTTTGCTAATTTCGCCTGCGAAATAGTTTTGAATTGTTTTTTCATATACCATAAATTATAACAATTTTTACAAAATTACTAAAATTTTATTTATTACTTTTACCCATAAATGATCCTAATATAACAGGAAAATAAAGCAATATTATATAATAAGCAAATTGAGCAACTCTTTGTTCGTTGGTTGGATTGTACCCGTTGTCAGCATATTCGTTACAAACACTTCCCCTGGTGTCCTTTTCTGAGTCTATGCAGGTTGGATTCCCTAAACTCAGACCCGCAACTAACGCTATTCCTGCGCACCAAAGAAAACCTTTCCACAAAGCTATTTTAAAACCATTCTTGTTTGATTCCTCCAATGCTAGCTTCCATGCATAATAAACAATCAAAGCGATAAATAAATAACCTAATGCTTTAAAAGTTTCGCTAATTATTATTTCCATATTTTATAAATTAAAAAATTTTGCATTACTTAACTAAGTTTTTCTAATTTCAACAGACCTTACTTACTTCGATAATCCGTGCTCTGATAAACATCGCTGGTAGCGCTGATCTGGGGTTGATTTATCAAAACTAAAACTAATACCGGTCAACCTATTCGCACACTCTTTCCTTATCTGCGCTGGATATATATTATTGTAATAAAAATATAACCCAATACCAAGAGCAACTAAAAGTATTATAATTATTCTGAAAGTTTTATCATCCATATTTTTATGAATTATATCTTTTCTAAAAAAGTTTTATCTTTTTCTAAACTAAGACAAAGTTCTTTTATCTCCACAAGAGAACCCGCCATTACTAATTCATTAGCTAATATTTTAACAATGTCTTTTGATAAATCATAACTAATCTTTTGAGTTAAATCATAAAGAAATTGACTATCAAAAATATGTATTACTTCCATTGGCATAGACAAAAAGCCTAATTTAAAAATTCTCATATCGGCAACGCCATAACTAAGCAATATCTTATTACCATCGTTAAGATTAATTTGAGAAAATTCCCCTTTCCTATATGTTGTTATTTCTGACATAAATATTTTTTAAATATTAAGTGCCCACTGGGTGAATAATCTTATTATTGATGTTCCAAAAATAACTAATAATATTATCCCCGTAGATTTCCAAAATTTTCCCCACCATAAATCTTTTCCAGTGTTTATTTCATATAACCAATTAATAGAAGCAAAACAAATATAGATAGGCCCAATGATAAACCAAATTAAAAATGTTCCAAATAATATTATTAAAAAAATACTGCCCCATGTCACAGGATGCTGGAAAAAACTTATAATATCTTGTAATTCTGCCCCGATAAACCAAATCCCCTGATATAAAAAAATTAAAAAAATTGGCACCTTTATTAATGTCAAAGGATGAAAATTAAAATACCACTTCCAAACACTAGGGATTCCTTCGGTCTTATATTTTTCAGAGCCTTCTTTTTTTAGTAAAACCATTTCTTTTTCCATATTTTTATAGATTATTTGCTATCGTTGTTAAAAATCCTATTAAAAGAACTGCTATAAAGCAAAGGGCGACAAGCGTTATCACTGTCCTTAATAATTCATTTTCGATTTTTATTTTTGACTTGAGGGGATAATAAAAAAATCCAAACAGTATCGCTATTAATAAAACGATTAATTCCCCAGCTATATTCTTTCTAAAACTTTGCCCCAATACCCATATTAATCCCGCCGTAAAATAGCCACCAAGTTTTTCTTTTTTATTAGAGAATGATTGATGCAACTTTTGTTTTGGTATTTCTGTTCCCATTTTTTTATAAAATCTTTATTTTATTCCTATTATTCCTCTAAATTCATCCTCTATTTTTTCTTTAATCAACGGTGTTTCTTTGCTGATTATATTCCAAGCCTTCTGCCAATTTTTAAAGTCAAACTCTTTTTTTCCCTGCAACATTCGGTGCGTCTCAAACTCTGCCCAAGCCTCTCTGAAAACTTTTGAAAGTTTATCGACTTCTTTCGTCAATTTTTTATCTATAAAAATTCGGTTTTCTTCATAATAATCTGTAAATTCATTGGCTAATTTTGCCGTTTCTTTGCCCTTAGATTCTTGGTTAGGCTCACCAGCTAATTGTAACGGATTCATATACGAATAAAACGATCTATATGTTTTAACTACTCTTTGGTACAAATTTTTAATTATTTGAGCTCTTTCGTTATGTAAATTTTCATATTTAACTATGAAGGTCGATGTTAAATATTGTACCAAAATAGTAATTAAACTCCCGATAATTCCTATACCACCACCGATAATTATGCCTATTAATGTTTCAGACATATAATAATTTTATAAATTAAAACACCTCAAAAAAGGTGCTATTGTTGACTATTGGGCCATTTATTGCCAAATTCATTGGCTTCATACTATACCCAAAAAACTAAGAAATCAAGGGGGGTAGATTCGCCAATTCTTTTAATTTAAAATAAAAAGGCGATTAAAATTTAATCGCACTCTGATTGTTTGTTGGGATCGGTAAAACCGCACGGAACATCGTCGATAGAATTAGATCTCGCGCAACGCCTATGGCGACATTGACGACAATCGAAAGGAGCAACACAATCATTCCAATGAGAAGGAGAACAACAGGGGTAATAAATACACCCGCCGAAGAGACTGCAGGTTCCTTTGAGAATTATCGTTTCGCGTGGGGCTCTGGTACCAAAACCCGGCCTGCATGCCCTGTTTAAACAATCAATGCATTGGCGCTTGTGCGCCCGAAGGCATTCTATCTCGTTCTTCGTTTCACAACACGGATATGCTTCGCATTTACAGATTTTCACACAATGCCCTTGCCCTGGCATAAACCATTCTCCTTTTTGGGAAAGAACTCTCCCCTCCCGTTTGAAATTCTATACTCTTTTTTAAAAAAGTCAAATCAAAAAAATCGGTCGCTTGACGGCGACCGGTCTCTCGATACTTTTTCATATTGGCTCGGTAAGTGGAACGAACTTGGAACCTTTTTATTAATTAACTAAGGATAAAATTCTTCTTCTTTATATTTAAGATTTTTTCGTAAAATATTGAACAATTTACATGTTAATTGTAAGGGTATTGACATTTAGATAAATATGAACTATCCTTATTACAAAGAGGGTTTATTTATAAATAATTAAGATTTTATTATGAACAATAAAATACCAATAGATAAAAAGGGGCGATTTAAAAGACTTGCAACATCTAGAACCACAGATGTTCTAAAACGTCTTCAGGTTCTATCAAATTGTGCAAACAGAAGTGCATATGAGTACTCTGAGGAAGAAATAAACAAGATTTTTTCAACAATTGAAAAATCTGTAAGAGATGCAAAATCAAAGTTCTATTATCCAAAAGAAAAAATAATATTTAAATTATAAATAACATGGAAAATCATTTGGAAGAAATTCCCATTGTAATCAAAAATCAATACGTATTGTTAAATTTAATTGCTGAGGGATACAAATCACTCAGTAAGGTGTTGATGGAGTATATAGATAATTCCCTAGATAGTGCTGATGATTTTTTTGACGATCAAACTGGTCATTACAGCCGAGAAGTTCTAGTTGACATAATAATAGATCGCAAAAATAATACAATCAGTATTA
>JAQUOQ010000010.1 GCA_028717005.1 Minisyncoccota bacterium | reverse complement strand
TAATAATGTTGCAGATATTTATGGCACCGACCCCACCACGCTTCAAGGTATTGCAAATTACATTAACACTAAAAAAGATGCTGGTGATGTTAATGTGGTAACAGTGTCAGAGGGTTTGCATCTTATACCAGGGGCTCCGGCTGCTGGAGATGGATCGGCGCCGACTATCACGGCACACGACAATGTTGTTATGGAAGGAAATTCTCCGACAACCGTTACTTATACAGTCCCAGCAGTAACCGACAATGTTGATACTGTTTTAACTGCAGCCTGTAATCCAATTTCAGATTCAATATTTGCAGTTGGTCCTACTACAGTCACCTGTAATGCAGCCGACACTTCCGGCAATTTAGCCACTTCTACATTTACAGTTACAGTTCAGGATTCTGCTCCGGTTATAACCGGTACCCCTGCCGATATGGTTGTTGAAGCGACTTCTGCTTCGGGAGCTACAGTCGAATACATAGCCCCTACTGCTAATGACGCGATTGACGGTCTAGTAACCGTTACTTGTGTGCCGGCATCCGGCTCAACTTTCCCAATAGGGGACACAACTGTAACATGTTCTGCTACTGATTCTGGTGCACACACCGCAACTTCTACATTTACAGTTACAGTTCAGGATTCTGCTCCGGTTATCACAATTAATGGAGGCGATACTTTAAGTGTTGAATATGGGTCAGTTTATGCTGATGCCGGCGCAACCGCTTCCGATGCTGTTGATGGCACATTAACAGTTGTTGTTAATGGTGCAGTTGATACGAGTATATTAGGTGAGTATAAAATTACTTATAGTGCAACCGATTCACACGGTAACAATACCGAAGCCACTCGCACCGTAAAAGTAGTAGACACTACAAAACCAGTGATTACTCTTTTGGGTGATTCCGAAATTACAATTGAGCTAAACACTCCATACACCGATGCCGGCGCAACAGCTTCTGATAACTACGATGGAGATCTTACGACGAGTATTGCAACCGAAAATCCGGTTGATATAGCTAAAGTAGGTGATTACACAATAACTTACAATGTTTCAGATTCTTCCCTTAACGCAGCGGTAGAAGTTATTCGCACTGTACATGTTGTTGATACAACAGTGCCGACCATTGAACTTATCGGTGACAATCCGCAGGTTATCGAAGCTGGTACGGCTTATGCGGAGCTTGGCGCTACGGTTACCGACAATTACGATGCCGGCTTAACAGCTGTTATTGATGCATCCGCGGTTAATACAAATGCGGTTGGATCATACAATGTCATCTATGACGCAACAGATTCGTCTGGCAATAAAGCAGTGCAGTTAATTCGTATAGTTAACGTGCAAGACATAATTAAGCCGATTGTAACCATAGACAAGCCCGAAAGCCCGGTAAATGCACATCCTTTTATTGTTTTCTTAGTAACCGACTTCACTCCAACAACAGCAGAATGTAAAATAAATGACGGAGCATTTGTTCCATGCACTTCTCCTTTCCCGCTTGAACTAACTACCGGAACATATACTGTTACTGTTCGTGCAACCGATCAGGGCGGCAACACATCAGATGAAGTTACAAGCGACGAATTTATAGTTGACGCCGACGCTCCGGTTATAACAATTAACAGTGCCCCCGGCGCGCTAATAAATGTAAATAGCGCCACCATTGAGTTTACTGTTACAGGCGATTTTTCTGCCATGGAATGCAAGTTTGACGGTAGCGATATCGAGGACTGCGCTTCGCCAATCGCACTTTCCGATTTAACCGAAGGCGAACACAAGGTTACTGTTAAAGCAGTTGACGCATTGGGGAATGAGAGCAATGTTCCCGAGGTTATATTCACGGTTGATATGACTGCGCCAACCATAACGGCAGATTTACCCGTTACAACAAATGACACTACACCAACTATTACCGGAACTACAACCGACAATACCGCTAATATTTTAGTAACCATTAACAGCATAATTTATACCGCTACTCCCGAGTCGGGAAAATGGTCTGTAACCGTCTCAGACGATAATGCCCTTGTTGATGGCGTGTATACTGTTTCGGCTTCGAGTATTGATGCGGCAAATAACGGCGGAACCGCAAGTGGAGAATTAACGATAAACACACAAGCGCCAAATCTAACCGTATATGAACCGATGCCAAACAGCACAGAAATAGCCGGTACTACGGACGATGATGCAATAGTGGTAATCACGGTTAATGGTGTTGATTATACTGTGGGAATCGGCAACCCTAATTGGACAATAACACTAGAATCAATTTCCGAAGAAGCGTCTTATCCTGTTAATGCAATAGCAACAGACCCATTAGGTAATTCATCAAAAGTTAGCACCACTCTTATTGTAGATGTTACAAATCCTGTAATCACTTTGATTGGCGATGCCACAATAGATATTAATGTTGGCGATGCATACACCGATGCCGGCGCGACAGCAACTGACAATGTGGATGGAGATATTACCGCCAACATCGTTGTCGCTAACCATGTAGATGCAAACGTAATCGGGACTTATTTGGTAACCTTTGACGTGCTTGATGCTGCTGGCCACGAAGCCAATCAAGTTTTCCGCACGGTTAATGTTAAAGACTTGGAAGCTCCGGTTATCACTTTAAATGGTAATGCGACAGTAGATGTTATTATAGGCGGCACATACACCGATGCCGGCGCGACAGCAACTGACAATGTAGATGGCAATATCACAGCTAACATTATTGCTTCCGGTACGGTAGATACTGCAACCGTTGGGACATACACTATTAATTACAATGTTTCTGATGCCGCAGGCAATCCAGCCGTGCAGGTAACTCGCACCGTTAATGTTAAGGCTGACACAACCAAACCGGTTATAACCATAATAGGCAGCGCAACGATGAATATTACCGTTGGTGAGACCTACACCGATGCCGGCGCGACAGCAACTGACAATGTGGACGGCAACATTACCGACCATATCGTTAAAGTTAATAGCGTTGATTCAGGTGTTGTCGGAACCTACACAGTCACTTACAATGTTTCTGATGCCGCAGGCAATAAAGCCGACCAAAAAACAAGAACCGTAAATGTTAACGCTCAGCAAGTAGCCATGGGTGGAGGCGGGGGAGCGGTAATCAATTCTAATCCTCCTACGGCTCCTATTGGCGGTTATGTGCTAAAAATAAATAACGGCGCATTAAGAACTTCAACCGCCAGCGTGACTTTAACGATAAACGGAGGCGCCGAAGCCCGAAAAATGACTATTGTTAACGGCGATGATTTTGCCAACACTAGCCAGGAAGATTATGCTGCAACAAAACAATGGACATTAACCAGCGGCGACGGAACCAAAAAAGTTTGCGCCAAGTTTTATAGTCAGTCCGGTTTTGCTTCCGCGCCGGTCTGCGCTCAAATAATTTTGGGCGGCAGCAGCATCCTAGACTTCAATAATCTTATGATCAATTGGGGACAGAGCGGAATTAATAGCGCCGATTTGAATGGCGATGGAAAGGTCGATATCCTGGACTTTAATTTATTAATGGTTTCTTGGAGCTAAACAATATATAATCTACCACTATGAACAAATCAATCTTTACAAATATATTAATAGCTATCGGCCTGCTTTTCGTTGCTCCCGCTGCTCTTGCCGCTACGCTTAATTTTTCACCAACCACAGTTAATACCACAGCTGGCGAAGATTTCTCTTTACAGATAAATCTTAACTCTCAAGACGCTCCCAGTTATACCGCCAAAGTGGAATTAAGTTATCCGGCAGACTTGCTTTCAATAAATTCTTTCACGCCTAACGGCGACTGGATGCAATTAAAGCAATCGGGATATGATTTGATTGATAACGCGAACGGAGTGTTGATAAAATCAGGCGGTTATCCTTCCGGATTTTCGTCAACGGTTAATTTTGGCACAGTTTCTTTCCATGCCAAAGCAGCCGGCAGCGCCACGATAACCGTGGGATCTAACTCATTTGTTTACAATGCCGCCGGCACAAACGTTTTGTCATCAAATCCGGTCGAATCGGTTAACATTGCCGAAGCAGCAAGCACAGTTGTTAATTTAGAGACTACTCCGGCCGCTGAGACCGGCACAGAAAACGCGGCTCCGGCAGAAACAACTGCTCCCGAAGCAAACAATACTGTAACCGAAAATACAGCCGCAGCTGCAAACGCAGCAGCCAGTGCCCAGGGCAGTCTTGCTTCTATTGCTGGCAGAATCGTTACGCTGAATACGAACAACTTCTGGGTAGGATTCTTGGTAATAGTTATTATTATCGGAATTATCTACTACGCTTTTGATATGATTTCAAAGAGATCGAAGAAGCAGTAAAATAACCGATCTCAAGCCAATATTTGGTGGCTCTATCACCAAACCGAAAAGCACACCCAAAAAGGGTGTGTTTTTCTAATATTTACGTATGCGTATTTGACAGGAAAAATTTTCGGGGTTAAAATGATAATAGTTCCTTTGCATCATATAAATAGCTCCGAATCATATAATATTATTTTAACGAAAGTCACAATAAACCCACAAACCTCCCAAGGCTTTATGCCTATAATATCCAATAGATCCGCTGCTATTTAAAGGGCTCACGCACATGCTGAGCTCTTTTTCTTTTTTATGGGGAATATGCTATTATTTACAAAGAATGAAAAAAATTTTACCGAAATAAGAAAATAAATTTAATTTTCGAAAAAAATGAAAAAGCTAATTGTCGCCAACTGGAAATGCAATCCGCTAAAATCTCAGGAAGCTTTAAAAATTTTTAAAGGCACAATTGCCGTCGCTTCTAAATCAAAAAAAGCGGAAACAGTAATCTGCCCGCCTTATGTTTTTCTAAAAGAAATTATTGCTGCCGCCAAAGGCACGGAAATAAAAATAGGAGCGCAAAATTGTTTTTGGGAAGAAACGGGGGCTTATACAGGGATGGTGTCAGCCGCAATGCTAAAAAATATGGGATGCAAATATGCAATAATCGGCCATTCCGAAGCGCGGCGTTTTGTCAAAGAAACTAATGAGGAAATCAGCCGAAAAATAGCGGCGGCCGCAAAATCCGGATTAATTCCGATATTGTGTATTGGTGAAAATAGGGGAGAGAGGAAGGAAAACAAAACCTACGAAGTGCTGGCACAACAGCTAAATGAAGGTTTGTTGAAATTATCTAAGATTGATATTTCAAAAATAATAATCGCGTACGAACCGATTTGGGCGATTGGCACCGGAGATTATGCCGATCCGATAGAAATAAAAAAAGCCAAAGAGTTTATTTTGGGCTTATTAAAAAAAATGTCCGGCGCGGAAAATACCGGAAAAATCAGAGTGATTTATGGAGGAAGCGTCAATGCAGAAAATTCCGAATTATATTTTTCCAAAGCCGAGATGGATGGCCTGCTAGTTGGGGGCGCTTCCCTTAATCCAAAGGAGTTTTCTAAAATAATTAACTCCGCCTCTTATTAATAAAAGCTAGGAATTAAAAAAACCGCATGGCAGCGGGGTTCTTTGTTGTGCTAGAAAGAGATAAGTTCTCTTTCTTTGTTTTTCGTGGCTTAGCGTTTTGGCATTGCCACGAGTGCGTTGCGGTAAACTTGCTGTGTCCTGAGTAGGCAGAATAACACCCTAAATGTGTTGCTTTTCATTGTTCACCTCCTGTAAGGTTCCTGTAAGAGAATAGCAGAATTAAGCTAAATTTGCAACCCCTAAAATAAGAGTAGAGGCATCCCGAAGGAATGCCTCATATTTTGAAACACCTTTAATGGTGTTAACGTGCCAGGCGGCAGGGCCTGATTTCGAGAAGTCCTTATTCGATACCCTCCAAAAGGAGATGGGTCTGCGCTCTTTCAGCCATTTCGTAACCAGGCTCAGGCGAGTGCGCAACCCACGAGCGCGACAATAATAGTAGACCGACAAGTCATCTTGACCTCTTTTTGGGTCCATCATCCACAGCAATCTTCTGGCGATACCTCTGCGCAGCAAAAATTGTTACGCCGGGCCAATTAGCCTCGAACACTTGATCCATTTGGGATCAGAAGTTACTGTCTTCTTTATATTATATTTCCTGCCCAAATGCAAGAAAAACAATGTTTGGCAGCCTGGCTGCCAAACATTGGCGGCGAGAGGGATTGAGAGGGGTAATGATATTGTGCGACGTTTATTTAGGGGATAGAAAGGGGAGAGAATATAGTGAGAAAATAAAGAACTTGTCTTGAAGCTAGTCTTTAAGGTTCTTTCCGCTAGGGTATTTCCTATGGATGTCCCTTAAGTGTTTGCTTGTGACATGGGTGTATATCTGGGTAGTGGCAATATTGCGATGGCCCAGAAATTCCTGAATAAGCCTCAAATCAACCCCTTGATTTAGCAGGTCTGTAGCCATACTATGCCTTAAAGTATGTGGGGTGGTAAAAAAGGGTATATTTGCAAGCGTGGCGTACTTTTTGACCATTCTTTCGACTGAACGAGGGGTTAAACGGCTCTCTGAGCTGGTTTTAGCCCTATAATGGATAAATAGCGCTTTATCGTCGTCATCGCGCGTTTTAAGGTACTTTTTGACCCAATTTAGGGCTCTTTCCGAAAAGTAAACCGTTCGGGGGTGCTTTCCTTTGCCAATAACCCCTAATTCCAGGTCTTTCTTGGCCTCCAGGCTTTTAAACTGTTCGCGGTTTAGGGCGGTCAGTTCGGCTATTCTAAGGCCTGTGGAAAACAGCGATTCCAGGATGGCCCGATCCCTGATGCCGGTAGTGTTTTCGATATTGGGCGCCATGAGAAGTTTTTCTACCTGTTCCAGGGTTAAAAACTTCACGGTTTTTTCCTTGCGGGCATCTTTGGGCAGCTGGATTTTATCCGCGGGCAGGGAGATTATATCTTTGTCCGCAAAATAGCTCAAAAGCGACCTTAGGGCTATAAGGTAATAGTTTTGGGTTAGTTTGGATAGTATCTTGCCCGATACAGGGTCTTTAAAGCGTGCCAAAAATAACCGGTAGGCCCAGATATCGTCAGGAGTCAGCTCGTGGGGTTTTAGGCTCTCTTTACGGACAGCCTTAAGCCAGTCCGTAAATTTCTTAAGATACCGGCTGTAGTTTTTTTGCGTATTATCGGAAAGGCCTTTTTCAATTTCACAGTAATCCAGAAAGTCGGGGATATGTTTTGAAATCGGCTTATCAGAGTTATTCATAAAGTTATTATAATTTATATTGAGGATAGTTAAAAGCCTTTAAATGGTTCAAAGGGGTTTAAAAGGTTATATTTTTAGAAAGTATCTATATTAAGCGTCGCTTAACCTACATTGTGCGACATATAACATATACGTATACATGGGCGTAAAAGCCCTCTCCCCTCCCTGTTTTATTGATTTTTTAGAACTGCTTAAATTATATATTATTTTTATTATTTGCGCAAAATATTTTTATAAAATTATTTTTATAATAATTTTACGAAAAATTTGAAAAATTAAAAAATATCAAAAAGCCGGTTTTTTAACCCCCTATCGGGTTTTTGCCAAATCGGGCCCCAGGACCCTTATGCGGCCAATATACTCTTTTTCGCCTATTTGCCCTTTGGCAAGTAATTTTATGATCCCGGCATAGTAATTTTGTTTTATCCGGGTGGCCGGAACTATTGCACTATAGACGCGGACATTATCAATAAGGCCATCAAGCGGAGTGCCGGAACGGCCGATTGAAAAAGCGTATAAATCAGGAATGGCGTCCGCTCCGGCTTGCAAAGTAATATTGTATTTAACGCCATCAAAATATAGTTTGGCCGTTGATGTATCTCCAGAATATGTTAAAGCCACGTGATGCCAATTTTTAGCAGAAAATGGAGGGCTAAAATAATCGGCCCCCGCGATGTATAAATGGTCATTAGCATTATGCATATATAGAACTACACCCGTGCCATTAAAAAAGTATTGGGTATGTCCGAGCGTTGATGATAAGTTATTTATATAAAGCCACCCTTCGATTGTTGCCGGGCCATTGCTTGGTATGCCTAAATTACCGCCGTTTATATAATCATCCGTTCCGTCGAAATCCATACATCCTCCAAAAACACATTGGCCCGAGGAACTGGATACAAGAGTTGGGCACATTCCTGCTCCTTGAGCGCATGCTCCGTTTCCAAGCGTTCCAGTATTGATTCCCCAGGAATCAGGGGTAGTATAGGGCGCGGCCGCTCCTATTACTTCATCTAATTTCCACTCGGAAATCAAGTTGTTCATTAAGGCGTTCCTTAATGAATTAGCGAAAACCTGCGACTTCGCAACCGTCGCTTTCTGTGTCGCGCCACTCATCCCCACAATAATCAAACCCGAAAGGATGCCAATAATGGCAATAACGACGAGCAGCTCTATTAAGGTAAAAGATTTAATGCTTCGCATGGTTTGAGTTTAACTGCGCTAACCTCTCTTGATATTCTTTTTGGCTGATTCCTTGCTTGGCGATAAGTTTATTTATTCCCGCGAAATAATTTTGTTGGATTTGTGAAATCGGAATTGCATTATCATAAATCCTCACTTCATCTATTCTTCCTTTATAAGGATAATTTATTAAGTCGTATTGTCCCATCTTAAAAGCTGCATCCCATTCCGCAAATGCTGTATTATGCGGTGTTCCTGATAAGGTGCCGTTTATATACCATTTTTCTTGCGTGCCATCGTTCCAATAAACAATATAGGACCATTTATTGTAAGTTATAGCTCCTGTTGCGGAATAAAAAGCGCCATCTTGTTGGGAAAGCATTGTTCCGCTATCTTGTATTAGGAGTCGATGCGTGCTGTTGTAGCCCATTATTGTTTGGTATGAGGCTCCTTTTTGCGGATTCGCCCAAGCGCACAAAACGAAGGCTGTGCCCGTTGTTATCGTGGTAATGGCAGATAACTGTACATAATCATTTACTCCACCGCTAAAAGAAAGACATGTCCCGTAAATACAATTAGCGGTTGTTGTTTCCCACGAAGCTCCAGTTATCGTACCGGTATTATTGCCCCAAAAATCGTTTACCGTCGCTCCGGACGCTTCATCGAATTTCCATTCCGATATTAGATCGTTCAACAAAGAATCGCGTAACGAATTTGAGAATACTTGTGCTTTCGCAGTAATCGCCCTATCAGTCGCGCCGCTCATTCCCACAATAATCAAACCCGAAAGAATGCCGATTATGGCGATAACGACGAGCAGCTCGATTAAAGTGAAAGCCTTGAATAAATTTTTATTCATTGACAATATTATACCAAAAACAGCACAAAATAAAATGCTTAGGGTTGAAGAACCTAAGCATTTTTTACTATAGGGGTATTGAGCCGTGTTTGCGCATTATTTTACTTTCGGTTTTATTGAGCAATGATTCCAGGCATTTTATAAGAGTAGTTCGCGTATCTTCCGGGTTGATTATCATATCCACCTGGCCGAGTTTCGCGGCCTCAAAAGGATTCAAAAAGGTTTCTTTCAGTTCTTGGATTTTTTCTTTTTCAAATTTTTCTGGCGTTTTGCTCTCCGCAATCTGTTTCCTAAATATTATTTTTACCGCTTGTTCCGGTCCCATTACAGCGATTTGAGCGCCCGGCCAGGCGATTAATTTATCATAGCCGAGCTGTTTTGAAGCAAGGGCGATATAAGCTCCGCCAAAAGCCTTTCTTAATATAAGGCTGATTTTCGGCACGCTTGCTTCGGCGTAGGCGTACAAAACTTTCGCGCCGTGCCGGATTATGCCGCCGTATTCCTGGTTGGTCCCGGGAAGGTATCCCGGAGTGTCGACTAAATTGATGAGAGGGATGTTAAAAGCGTCGCAGAACCTGACAAACCGGGCTATTTTATCCGATGAGTCTATATCTAAAGAACCGGCCAGTTTGTTTGTCTGGTTAGCCACGACTCCTACGGTAAGTCCGTTAAGCTTGGCAAAGCCGGTTATCGAATTCGCTGCGAATTGTTTTTGGTTTTCAAAAAAAGACTCTTCGTCAAAAATTTCATCAATCACCGCTTTCATATCATAACCCTTTCCTTGTTCTTCCGGAACGATTTCCAAAATCTTTTTTCCGTTCTTTGCCCCAATGCCGTTTGTCCGTTCGGCATCTTCCATATTATTTTGAGGCAGATAAGAGAGAAGCTTTTTTACTCCCAGAAAGCAATTTTTTTCGTCTTCAAAAATAAAGTGGGCGCATCCGCTTTTCGCTCCGTGTATCATGGCGCCGCCGAGATTTTCGAAATCAACCTCTTCCCCAGTAATTTTTTTTATTACTTCCGGACCGGTTATATACATTTGCGATATGCCCTCTGCCATAAATATAAAATCGGAAAGACCGGGAGCATAACAAGCTCCGCCGGCGGATGGACCGGTAATAACGCTAATCTGGGGCACCACGCCCGAGGCCTTAACCATGGCGCGGAATATCGCCGCGTAGCCGTCCAGGCTGGCAATTCCCTCTTGTATTCTTGCTCCGCAGGAATCAATTATGCCTATCACGGGGCAGCCCGTTATCGAAGCTGTTTCAATAACTTCGGCAATTTTTTTTCCGTGCATCTCTCCTAACGACCCGCCCATTCTGGAAAAATCCTGGCTGTAAACGTATGCAGGCTTGCCTGATATTTTGCCGAAACCGGTTATCACGGAATCGCCTGGGAATTTCTTTTTGTCCAAATCAAGGCTGTTAAACCGGCTTTCGACGAAAGCGCCCGATTCTACGAATGTGTCCGCGTCCAAAAGCAAATTTATCCGTTCACGGGCGGTCAGCTTGCCTTTTTCGTGCTGTTTTTCGTCGAGCTCTTTGTTGTTGAGATCGGCCAATTTTTTATTTAATTTTTTGATCGCGTCTTCAAATGCCATAAGTTTTTAATAAGATATTATTTTTAATTGATTTTTTAAATCCGAAACTATTTTTTCCAATAAAATTTTGTTATCAACCTGCTTCTTTAATTCTATTTTAAGGGAAGTGGCTGTTTTCTCCAAATCCCCGCCGAAATTATCTATATTAGTATTCAGCCCTATTCCCATTACCGAATGCTTAACATCATTGCCGATTACGTTTTCCGTAAGTATGCCGCATATTTTTTTGCCGTTCAGCAGAACGTCATTCGGCAATTTTATCAGGGGTTCGATGCCGAAATTTTCTTTTAATATCCGCGCTATCGTGAAAGCGGCAAGTATGGTAAGCGTTTGTAGATCGCCTATTTCGCTTTTAGGCAGGATTATCGAAAAATAAAGACCGCCCAGGGGCGATTCCCACGAATCCCCTTTTCTCCCGCGCCCTGCGCTTTGCCCTTCGGCGACTACAACCGTCCAAAATTTTTCTCCGGCTTCCGCGAGCTTTTTCGCTTCCTCGTTCGTGGAACCGACTACTCCCAAAAATTTAAAATTAAATTCGTTTTCCATTTATTCCAAAATAATTAATATGTCTCCCTCTTTTACCGTTTTATTTTTAACTGCGGACACCTTTTTGATTTTGCCTGCCTGTTCGGAAACGATTTCGTTTTCCATTTTCATGGCGGACAAAGTTAAAAGTTTTTGCCCCTTTTCGATATTATCCCCTTCTTTTACGAAAACATCACTCACGGTTCCGGCAAGCGAGGCTTTGATTGTTTTTTTCCCGGCCGATTTAATTCCGCCAGCCCCGTCTAATTTTATTTCTGACTGTTTTTTTCCGAAACTATCCATATGAAAAGGAAATTCCCGGCCGCCGATTTTTATTTTTATATCCTCTCCTCCTTCTTCAATAATCTCCACTTCGTAGTCTTTTCCTTTGATGTTTAATTTGAATTTCATTTTTTTATTCCATCATTTTTAGCCTGTTTGCCGCGGTCCAGTTCGATTGTTTTTTCGCCGGGGGGATTTTCCCGTTCTTTGCGTTTTTGTAAATTTCAAAAATGATTTTAGCCAGCTCTTCTTCTCCTAATTCGCCCATAAGGTTTTTGCCGCCGCTATCCGCGCATGGCGAGTAAATCAGGCTTTTTAATATTTCGCTTTTTTCTATAAAGCTGGTGGTAAAATCGCCGCTTAAAAAGTCTTTATTGTTCAGGAGCAGCTTAAAGAAAGGAATGTTCGTTGATACGCCCTGGATTATTATTTCATCAAGCGCCCGTTTGAGTTTGTTTATCGCTTCTTCCCGGTTTTTGCCGTAAGCTATCACTTTCGCGAGCAGAGAATCAAAGTGCGGGTAAATTTCCTGGCCTTCGTGCAAAAAGCTGTGCAAAAATATTCCCTGACCGCCGGAAGGGACGTATTTTGTTATTGTCCCGGGAGTCGGCCGGAAATTTTTGTAAGGATCTTCGGCGTTAATCCTTGTTTCAATGGCCCAGCCGTTTATCTCAATGTCTTTTTGCGAGAGGGGCAGTTCCTCGCCCTCGGCGATTCTTATCTGCTGTTCGACAATATCAATTCCGGTTACGGCTTCGGTTACCGGATGCTCCACCTGTATCCGCGGATTAACTTCCATAAAATAAAAGTTTTTATCGGTGTCCATCAGGAATTCCACGGTTGCCGCGCCCTGGTATTTCACTTCCTGGCAAAGCTTTATCGCCAGCTGTCCCATTTCTTCCCGCTGTTCTTCGTTTATGAAAGAAGACGGCGCTTCTTCAACTATTTTTTGGAAGCGGCGCTGGATGGTGCAATCGCGCTCCCCCAAATGCACGGCCTTTCTTCCGTCCGATAATATCTGGAATTCAATATGCCTTGCCTCCGGCAAATATTTTTCCAGAAAAAAATCTATATCCGCAAAGCCGGACGCCATTTGTTTTTGGATGCTAAGGGTAAGGGCCAGAAGTTCGCCGGAAGTGATTTCGCCTTCGATTATCCTTATGCCCATTCCCCCTCCGCCCCGTTGAGCTTTCAATATAAATGGCGGTTTTATTTTTTCCGCGGCCTTAAATAAATCCTTTTTCGCTTTAATCGGATGTTCGCTTGCCGGCAGAGTCGGAAGCCCCAGTTTTCTCGCTATTTTTTTCGCCTCCACCTTGTCTTCAAATTTTTTTAAAGCGATAAAGTGCGGGCCGATAAATTTTATGTGTTTTTTATTGCACAACCTTGCGAATCGCCAGTTTTCGGCCAGAAAGCCGTAGCCGGGATGAATCGCGTCCGCGCCTGATTTTTTGGCGATCTCAATTATTTTTTTCGGGTCAAGATAGCCCTGAGCGCCTTCACGCCCCATTATATAGTATTCGTCCGCCAGCTCGGTTTCCAGGAAGTTTTTTTCCTGGCACGGCATGGGGCAAAGGGCAACTGTTTTTATGCCCATTTCCTTGCATGTTCTGATGATGCGCAAGGCGATCTCTCCCCTATTCGCGATTAATATTTTTTTAATTCGCATACGTTAATTTTTTTATTTCGTCCATCAGCTTTTCCGTAATATCGGCGCATAAACTTTTGTATTCCTCGGAATCGGCTTCAAGATTTTTTCCTTGTTCAAATTCTCTTTCAAAAAACAGGGGATTGCCTATATTCAGCCGGACATTTTTTTCTATTTTCGGCTTTTGCCCGGGAGGAAAAATTTCAAACGCGCCATTAATTCCCATTGGCAATATCGGCACGCCAGTCCGGAGAAAAATTTTTGCCGCGCCCCATTTTCCTTCCTGTATTTCGCCTGTCCGCGTTCTTGTCCCTTCCGGGTAAATGACCAGGCAATAACCTCTTTTTAAAAAACTAACAGCGGCTTCCGAAGCCTGTTTTTTTGAATCGGGATTGTTTCTGTTTACGGAAATAACTTCGGCCGCGGAGTAGATAAAGTTCCGGAAAAAGCTCCAGCCTTTATTTTCCCTGTCCACCTGGCCCAAATAAGTAAATCGCCTCGGCACGCAGATAGATCCGGAAAGCAATATATCTACGTAGCTTTGGTGGTTGCTCGCTAAAATAAAATTTCGGTTCGGTATGTTTTCCCTTCCCTTGATTTCTTTTATAAAAAGCATGCTTACTATCGGCGCCAGAAAAATTTTAGAAAAATATGAAAATGGCTTATTCATAATTATTGCAAAAATTTTCCGCTATTTTCCAATGTCTCGCGGGCATCATTTACCAGTTCTTCTATAATTTCTTTACAGGATTTTATTTCCGTTATTCCGCCGGCGCAGATTCCGCACAAAAGCGGAACAATGTCTATATTTTCGCCCCCTTTGGCCCCGGCGAACCGTTCAGCATTTATTTCCTCGGGGAAGGGGTTTTTTTCTTCCATTTTTCTGATGCTTTCCGCGAGTTTGTTTTTTATGGCGCGGATTGGATGGCCGGTAAATCTGGCGACAACGGTAATGTCTTCGTCAGTGGCATTGAGGATAGCTTTTTTGTAATTGTTGTGTATCTGGCATTCGGTGGAAGCCATAAATCTAGTCCCGATCTGCACGCCGTCCGCTCCCAATATTAATGCGGCGGCAAAAGTCGTTCCGTTATAGACTCCGCCCGCGGCGATAAGGGGAATATTTTCAATCACTCTTTTTGTTTGCGGTACGAGACAGAACGTGGAATTTTCGCCGATGTGGCCGCCGGACTCCATTCCTTCAACAACAACGGCGTCCGCGCCGCTTTCTTCCATTTTTTTCGCCAGGCGCACCGAAGGCACCACGGGAATAACTTTAATCCCCGCTTTTTTAAAATGCGGTATCACGGGCAATGGATTTCCGCCGCCGGTGAAAACCGCCGCCACTTTTTCGCTTATTATCACTTTAATCAGATCCGCGGCGTTCGGATTTTGCATTAACAAGTTAATTCCGAAAGGCTTGTCGGTCAGCATTTTTGTTTTTTTTATTTCTTCCTTCAGCCATACGGGAGACGCGAAACCAGATCCGATTACGCCGATGCCGCCGGCATTGCTGACCGCGGAAACCAAATTAGATTCGGAAACTCCGGCCATGCCGCCCTGGATTATCGGGTATTTTATATTTAAAGTTTTGGTGAGTTTGTTATTTTCAAACATAAGCCGCTTTAATTGGGTTATTTTTTAAAATATTGTTCGCTTCGTCCGTTAATTCTTTGAGCAGATTTTTTACGGTCGTGATTTTGTCGATTCTGCTTACATTGCTGCCGGCGAAAACCAGCCCATTTTCCAAATCTCCTTTGCGCGCGTTCTCCAGCGCTTTTAAAATGCAATAGCTTTTGTCGCAAACCGGACCGATGCATCCCTGGCATTCGTTCAGGTTAACTTTCGGCGCGTTTTTATTTAGGAGTTTTTCCACAAACGGAGTTTTAATCGCCCGTCCCGGCAATCCGACCGGCGAATCGATTATTGCCAGGTCTTCTTTTTTGGCGCTGATAAAAGCCTGTTTGAATTTCAGATCCGCGTCGCATTCTTCGGTGGCGACAAACCGCGTCGCCATTTGCACGCCCTTTGCCCCGGCCCTTAACATTTCCACGATGTCTTTTCCGTCGAAAATTCCGCCGGCGGCAATCAATGGTATTTTTACTTTATCAATAGTTTCTTTAATGATATCAATTGTTTTTTTGAACTCATGCCCTTTAGGAAATCCAAGATGGCCGCCAGCGTCGCAGCCCTCTATTATTACGGCGGTTGCTCCGGCGTCTTCTGCCTTTTTTGCTACCTTGGCTGAGGATGCCAGCGCGAAAACGGGAACATTTTTCTCGCCCGCTATTTCAAAAATATCTTTCCTAAAGCCCGCTCCCTGTATTATCAAATCAACCCCTTCTTCTACCGCGGCGCTGACGAGTTCCTGGAAATGGCCGACTACGCCCATGATGTTTATTCCGATTATGCCGTCCTTTCCTGCTATTTCCCGCGCCTGCCTTATTTCGTTTTTAACTTCTTCCGGATCGTTCATTCCCGAAATTGCAATAATTCCCACCGCTCCTTCTTTTGCCACGGCGCCGGCCAAGTTGTGGAGCGATACGCGCACAGCCATGCCGCCCTGGATGATCGGCAGTTTCGCGAACCGTTTGCCTATTTTTAGGGGCGGTAGGTTTGCGATTTCAACCGGGCCGCTTTGCGGCCCGGTCCCGTTAACCCTATTTTTAATTTCCAAGGCTTTTTCTTTCAGCTCGCCTTTATCGATTATCGCCACCGTAAACCTTACTTCGCATTTTTTGCTGTCGTTGACGTAAGCTTCGCCTAAGAAATTGGCTATTTTATCGGCGTAGATTCCCAGAAGTTTTACCCGGTATTCGATTTTGTCGCCGGGCAGAATCAATTCGTAGAAAAAAGCGCTTCTTACCTGGTATGCCAGAAGATGCTTTTTTTTGTTTTCTTTGCCGATTTTTTGGCGCAGCAAAAGAGTGCCTGTTTGGGCAATGCCTTCCACGACCAATACGCCGGGCATAACGGAGAAATCCGTAAAGTGCCCTTTAAAATAAGGGTCGTCAATGGAAGTTTGTTTGTATCCCACGATCGAGTCCCCTTCTATTTTTTCTATTTCGTCAACCCACAAGAAAGGATCTTCGTAGGGTATCAGCTCTTTTATTTGTTCCTTGGAATAAAGCATGTTAAATTATCTTAATTTCTTTCCCTATCTTTTTTCTCTCCGCTATTTTTAAAACTTCGGTAGCGGTGTACAGGTCCTGTATGCCCAGTCCCGTTGAATCAAAAATAGTTATTTCTTTGTCGTTTGTCCTGCCTTTTTGTTTTCTGGCGACTATGTTTCCGAGCATTCCGTAAACGTCGCTTTTTTTGATTTGGCCTTTTGCCAGGGGCACGTTAATTTCACCCGAATGGCTGGCTTGGGCCCAATCATCGATAATTATTTTGCCTTGCTTTAAGATGGCGGGATCAAGCTCTTCCTTGCCTTCGGCATCCGCGCCGATGGCATTAATGTGCGTCCCCGGCAATATCCATTCCCGTTTTACTATTGGTTTCCTTACGGGCGTGGTTGTTACCACAATGTCTTTGCCGCAAACATCTTTAAGTTCGGCCTGTTTTATCTTTATTTTCTCTTTGCGCATCGCTTTTTCAAGCTCTTTAACCACTTTATCATTTATGTCGAAAACCGCAACTTCTTTTAGCTGGCGCACTTTTGAAATGGCGGCTATCTGGTAAATAGCTTGCTGTCCTGCGCCAACAACCCCTAGAGTGCGGGCATTTTTCCGCGCCAGATATTTAACCGCTACTGCGCCGGCCGCTCCAGTCCTCATGCCGGTGATATAGCTTCCGTCCATAAAAGCGAGAGGCAATCCGGTTTTCGGGTCGTTTAAAATGATTGACGCCATCACGGTCAGCAATCCTTTTTTCGGATTCTCGGGGTGGACGTTAACTATTTTTGTTCCGGCCATCTTTAAAGTGTTCGAGAACGACGGCATTATCCTCAAATCTCCGTTATTTTCCGCAAAGTACAAATAAGCCTTGGGGGGCATCTGTACTTTGCCTAATCCGTAATCCTTGAAAGCTTTTTCCACGCAATCAACCACGATGCCGATTTTGTTTAAAGGAACTAATTTTTTGACTTGGTCTTGGTTTAAAACTAACATTTTTCAAAATTTAAAAACTATGATTAATATTTAATCGACTTGAAACAGCTTATCCTAAATTGATAAGCCCCCGTCAATATTAATTACAGTTCCGGTAATGAAACTTGCTTCCCCTGATGCCAAAAAAGCCACAAGGTTAGCAACCTCTTCGGGCTTGCCAAATCTACCCAGAGAAGTTAATTTTTTCACCGTAACTTTAAGCTCCTCAGGAATGGCTTCCGCCATTTTGGTTTCAATGAAGCCCGGAGCGATGGCGTTGGCCCGCACGTTAAACCGGCCAACCTCTTTTGCCACTGATTTTGTGAAGCCGATAATGCCCGCTTTTGCGGCTGCATAATTGGCTTGCCCAAAATTGCCCCTAATGCCCACGATTGAGGATATGCTTATAATATTACCTTGGTTTTGGATTATAAAAGGCAGCGCAGCCTTGGTGCAATTAAACACTCCGGTCAGGTCAATACTGATAACGCGGTTCCATTCTTCTTCGGTCATTTTTGCGAGCGTTTTGTCCTGGTTAATGCCAGCGTTGTTCACAAGCACGTCCAATCTTCCAAATTGTTCCTGCACGTCCGCGGCCATTTTTTCAACTTCCGCCAATTTGGATACGTCAGCCAAAAAATATTTCGCTTCGCTTCCCAGGTTTTTTATTTCTTCGACAACGGCTTTCAGGCTTTCTTCTTGGCGCGGGATGTCGTTTAGCGCTATTTTTCCGCCCAG
>JAQUOQ010000009.1 GCA_028717005.1 Minisyncoccota bacterium | reverse complement strand
ATGACGGTTCGTTCCATGAAGTTGATTCTTCGGAAATCGCCTTTAAGATAGCAGCTTCAATGGCGCTGCAAGACGCTGCCAAAAAAGCTAATGCCCATCTTTTGGAGCCGATAATGAAATTGGAAGTAGTGGTTCCGCCGGACTTTTTGGGCGACGTTATCGGCGATGTTTCTTCGCGGAGGGGGCAAATAGAGGAAACCCACGATCGGGCGGGAGTGAAGGTGATAGACGCCAAAGTTCCGCTGTCGGAAATGTTCAGTTATGCAACCACTTTAAGGTCTCTGACCGAGGGCCGAGGCACATCTACAATGGAATTCAGCCATTATGAGAAAGTGCCGTCAAATATTGCCCAGGAAATAGTAGAAGGCAAGAGAAAATAACTATTTACTATGGATTTGAATGAAATCAAAAAATTAATAAGGGAAGAGGGCGCCAAAGTGATCATTACCGACGAAAAAGGGGAGGCTCTGATAATAATGGATTATGAGGATTATAAGAGGATAAGGCAGCCAAAAGCCGCTTCCGCTCCGGAAAAGGCGGCAGAACGGCCGGCCGTGAAAGCACGGATAGAAGAAGAGCAGCCGGAGGAGCTGGAAGACGAACCCCTGAAGATAGATGATTTACCCTTTTAAATATTGACTTTTTTTGGAATTTGGGTAAAATAGATATGTTAATTAAAACAGCAAATTTTTGCAGTTTAAAAATAACAATAATTAATAAATAATTAAAAAATAATCATATAAATGTGGCAATAGAGATACCTCTTAAAGTCTCTGTTGATTCGCAATTTGTATAAAAATAATATGGCAGAAGTTTTTGAAAGAACAAAGCCGCACATCAACGTAGGAACAATCGGCCACGTTGACCACGGCAAAACAACTTTAAGTGCAGCTATCTTGCACTGTTTGGCTTTGAAAGATCCCAGCATCAAAGCGAAATCCGTAGACCAGATTGACTCGGCTCCTGAGGAAAAGGCAAGAGGCGTTACCATTAATATCGCCCACTTGGAATACGAGACCGAAAAGAGGCACTATGCCCACATTGATTGCCCGGGCCACGCCGACTACATTAAAAACATGATTACCGGTGCCGCTCAGATGGACGGAGCAATTTTGGTTGTTGCCGCTACGGACGGCCCCATGCCCCAAACCAGAGAGCACATTCTTTTGGCAAGGCAAGTAGGACTGCCTTCTATCGTCGTATTTTTGAACAAATGCGATATGGTGGAAGACCCGGAAATGATTGATTTGGTTGAGAGCGAAGTTAGGGAATTATTGAAAAAATACAAATTCCCCGGCGACGAAGTTCCGGTTATCAGAGGCTCAGCTTTGAAAGCTTTGGAAGCCACCAGCTTGGACGATCCTTGGGCCAAGGGAGTATTAGATTTAATGGACAAGTTGGATTCCTACATCCCGGAACCGGTAAGAGACACGGAAAAACCATTCCTTATGGCTGTTGAAGATGTGTTTAGCATTGAAGGCAGGGGCACTGTTGCCACCGGCAGGATTGAAAGGGGAATTATAAATGCCAACGAAGAAATAGAAGTGGTGGGAATCAGGCCTACGCAAAAAACAACCGCTGTATCAGTGGAAATGTTTAACAAATCATTAACTCAGGGAAAAGCCGGAGACAACGTCGGCATTCTTTTGAGGGGTTTGAAAAAGGAAGACATCGAAAGAGGACAGGTTTTGTCCAAACCGGGAACCATTACTCCCCACACGGAATTTGAAGCCCAGATTTATGTTTTGACAAAGGAAGAAGGCGGCAGACACACTCCGTTTTTCTCTGGATACAAACCGCAATTCTTTATCAGGACAGCCGACGTAACCGGAGACGTAACCTTGAAACCAGGTGTGGAAATGGTTATGCCCGGAGACACGGTTGATGTTATGGTAAAATTGATACAACCGGTAGCTATGGAAGAAAAGTTCGGCTTTGCCATCAGAGAAGGAGGCAAGACTGTAGGGGCAGGTGTGATTACAAAGATTACAAAATAGGCTTTTAAAGATGGCAGCAACCACTAAAAAAATCGAGAATAAGGAAGAAACGCCTAAATTGAGGATTAAGTTGCGCGCTTACGACCACAAAGTGATCGACAAAAGCGCGCAACAAATCATCGATATGGCTTTGCGCTGCGGAGCAAAAGTGGCCGGACCAATACCGTTGCCGATAGAAATCAGCAAATTTACGGTAAACCGGTCCACCTTTGTCCATAAAACGGCGCGGGAGCAATTTGAGATGAGGATACACAAGAGATTGATAGATATCCTGAATCCGAACCAGAAAGTGGTTGAGTCTTTAAAATCGTTAACGCTTCCGGCGGGAGTGGATACGGAGATTAAAAGCATACTATAATTATTATAAACCCGGAGAATAAAGATAAATACATAATCCGTTAACTAGTCTAATTACTGGGCTGGTGCCCAGTTTTTTATTACCGAGCAGCAAAAACATGAAATGCATTTTAGGAAAAAAAATAGGAATGGCGCAGGTTTTTGACAAGGAAGGAAAGGTTATTCCGGTGACTTTGGTAATGACGGACGAGAATAGTGTTTTGCAGGTAAAAACGAAAGAAAAGGACGGATACGAAGCAGTGAAAATCGGGTTTGAGAAATTGCCGCAAAGAAAAATCAAAAAAACCAGATCGGCATTCAGGTTCGTAAAAGAATTTAGAACGGCCGACGGAGCATATAAAATCGGCGATATAATCAATAATTCTGTGTTTGAAGAAGGCGATGTGGTAAAAATCTCAGGCGTCTCCAAAGGAAAAGGATTCCAGGGCGGCGTAAAACGATGGGGTTTTTCCGGAAAACTTTCTTCAAGCCACGGAAACAAACACGAACACCGGACTATCGGTTCCGTAGGGTGCGCCACCCCGGCCAGGGTTATAAAAGGAAAGAGATTGCCGGGCAGAATGGGCAGCGAAAGAATCACGGTTAAAAATCTCGTGGTTGTTAAGGTGGACAAAAAAAATAAAACGATTGCCTTGAAAGGAGCTGTTCCCGGAAGAAGGGGAACGCTTTTGGAAATTAGCAGCCAAAAATAATTATGGAAAAGACAGCCATAAAAAAAGAAAAGCCCGCAGAGGGAAGGAAATTACCGGAAGGTTTGCCGGCGGAAATTTTTGGCATTGAAATGAATACCAATCTGGTCCATCAGATAGCCACTTCACAGATGGCAAACCGAAGAAAGAACGTGGCGCACACCAAAGACAGGAGCGAAGTTTCCGGAGGAGGAATAAAACCCTGGCGGCAGAAAGGGACAGGCCGCGCGAGGCACGGTTCCATCCGTTCGCCTTTATGGATCGGCGGAGGCGCGACATTCGGGCCGAGAGCCGAAACGGTATTTAAAAAGACAATCCCGCAGAAAATGAAAAGGAAAGCTTTGTTTATGGTTTTGTCCGAAAAGGCAAAACAGGGTTTGGTAATCGTGGCCTCCAGCCTGAAGATCAGCCAGCCCAAAACCAAGGAGGCAGTTGAATTATTGAAAAAAAATTCAATCAGCGAAAGCTTTTTGATGGTGCTGCCGAATATGGACAAGAATATAATCCTTGCGATGCGCAATATCCCGAAATCAGCAGTGATTCAGGCGAAAGATTTGAACTGCTTAGACGCGCTTTCATACAAATATTTGATTATCGACAAAGAAGGAATAAGCCAGATTGCGAAAACATTCGCCGCCAAAAAATAAACCAGAAATATGGCCATAAATTTATTCAAAAAGAAAGAAACAGGGAAAGCGGAAAAGAAGGAAGAAAAGATAATAGAGAAGAAAGAAGAAAAAGAGATTAAACCCGCCCCGAAAGAAGCAAAAAAGCCGGCTGTGAAAGCGGGCAAGGTTAAGGCAGCGGAAAAAACAGATGCTTGGAAAATATTAAAATTCCCGCACGTTTCGGAAAGATCGGCAATGCTTAATGAGCAGAATTTTTATGTTTTTCGGGTTTTTCCGAAAGCCAATAAAACAGAAATCAAGAAAGCGGTTGAAGGAGAATACGGAGTTAACGTTGAGAGCGTAAAAATAATCAACATACCACGAAAGAAAACCAGAAGGGGAAGGATAGAAGGATTCAGAAGCGGATATAAAAAAGCCCTTGTAAAAGTTGAAAAAGGGCAAAAAATAGACATTACCGTCCAGTAATAATATGATCAGAAAACAAAACTTATACAATTTAAAAGTTTTGACGAAAAAGAAGCCTGAAAAGTCCTTGCTTGTTCGGATTAAAAGAACCGGCGGACGCGGAAGCAACGGCAGGATAACTTCAAGGCACAAAGGAGGCGGAGCCAGAAAATTGTACCGCTTGGTTGATTTTAAACAGACAAGGAAAGACATTCCGGCATTGGTTACGGCTATCGAATATGATCCTAACAGAACCGGATTTATCGCTTTATTGCAATACGAAGACGGAATAAAATCTTATATGCTTGCCCCGGAAGGGCTTAAAGTCGGCGAAAAAGTTATCACCGCGGAAAAAGCGGAAGCCAAGCCCGGCAACAGGATGAAGCTGAAAAATATTCCGGAAGGAACGATGATATATAATATCGAATTGGAGCCGGACAAAGGCGGAAAGCTTGTGCGATCAGCCGGCGCCGGAGCAGTGATATTAAATTACGATGCGGGCTATGCTAACATAAAGATGCCTTCTTCGGAAATCAGAAAAATACCCGGAGATTGTTATGCTTCTGTCGGAGCCGTTTCCAACGGAGAATACAGATTTATCAGATGGGAAAAAGCCGGCAAGAGCCGGAAGAAAGGAATAAGGCCCCATGTCCGGGGAACAGCGATGAACCCTTGCGATCATCCTCATGGAGGCGGAGAGTGCGGTTCGCCAATCGGTTTGCCTTATCCGAAAACCCCCTGGGGAAAACACGCATTAGGAGTTAAAACCAGAAATAAAACCAAATGGACGAAAAAATTGATAGTCCAAAGAAGAGTTAAAAAGAACAGAAAATAAAAATATGTCAAAGAGTTTAAAAAAAGGGCCATATATCGACGAGAGAGTATTGAAAAAGATAGAAGGATTGAAACCCGATTCGGCGCCAATTATCAAAACATGGTCGCGTTCTTGTACTATTGTTCCGGAAATGGTAGGTTTTACTTTCGGAGTGCATAACGGCAAGGACTTTATTCCCGTAAGAGTGACTGAGGAAATGGTCGGGCACAAGCTTGGCGAATTTTCTTTTACCACGAAATTTGTAAGGCACGGAGGCAAAATGCAGAAAGAAATAGAAAAGGGCGTGCCGGCTGCCACTAAATAAAAAGAAACAATAAAAATATGGCTTTCCAGGTAAAACTAAAATATTTAAGGATCTCCCCGAGAAAAGCAAGGCTTGTCGCGGATTTGGTGCGGGGGAAAAAGATTGCGGAAGCGCAGGCGATATTGGGTTTTACGGTAAAGAAAGGAAGCGAGCCGATTTTAAAGCTTCTTAATTCCGCCGTGGCTAATGCCAAAAATTCCGGCAGAAAGGAAAACACAGACCTTTTTATCAGCAAGATTGTTGTTGACGAAGGGCCTACGGCAAAAAGAGTTTTGCCAAGGGCAAAAGGCCGCGCGGACAGGATTATGAAAAGATCTTCCCATATCACGCTTGTTTTGGATGAAAAAAGGGGACCAAAAAAAGCGAAAAAGAATGTTGCGGAGAAGAAAAAAGAAGAAGCAAAACCCGCCAAGACTGCGGCGAAACGGGAAAAATCAAAAAAAGAAGTAAAATAAAAAAATGAGCCACAAAGTCCACCCAAAAATTTTTAGGATAAGAGGAATAGCAGACTGGTTGTCGCACGGTTTTTACGGCGCGGGCCCTTTGAAATATCTGAAGGAGGATTTTATAATCCGGACTTTCCTTAACAAGAGGCTTAAAGAGAGCAGTGTTGAGAAAATAGAAATAGACAGATTTTCCGATAAAACTATTATCGTTATAAATTCCGCAAGGCCGGGCATAATCATCGGTCGGGGCGGCGAAGGAGTGGAAAAATTAAGGATTGATTTGCTGAAAGAAATATTCAAGAAAAACAAGCTTGGATTAAAAGAGCTTAACGAACTTGCCAAAAAATTGAAATTGGAAATAAAAGAAGTTCCTAATCCATGGGTGTCCGCGGAATTGGTCGGGCAATGGATTGCGCAGAAAATAGAAAAACGAACCCCATTCAGAAAGACGGTAAAACAATCGCTTGAGAAAGTAATGGCGAACAAGCTGGTAAAAGGAGCAAAAGTGGAGGTTTCCGGAAGATTGGACGGAGCGCAGATTTCCAGGAAAGAATGGCTGGAAAAGGGCCGGCTGCCCAGGCAGACCATCAGAGCCGATATTGATTATGCTCTTGTGGAAGCGCGATGCACTTACGGAACCATCGGCATTAAAGTTTGGATATACAAAGGAGATAAATTTGATTAATTTAACGGAATAAAATGTTAGCCCCAAAGAAATTAAAACACAGAAAGCACCAGAAAGGCAGGAAAACTACCCGGCTTTTCGAAAGCCGCGGAACCCAGGTTAATTTTGGCAGTTTTGGGCTTAAAGCAGCCGGAGCCAAATGGATAACCAGCGCCCAGATAGAAGCTTGCCGAAGGGCCATAATCAGGTATCTTAAAAAAGGAGGGAAGATGTGGGTAAGAATTTTTCCGGACAAAGTTATCACGAAAAAAGGGCAGGAGGTGCCGATGGGAGGAGGCAAGGGTTCGCCGGACCATTATGTTTGTCCGGTAAGGCCGGGAAGGATACTTTTTGAACTGGAAGGAATCAGCGAAAAGGATGCGCGGGACGCTTTTAGAAAAGCGGGAAGCAAGCTGCCTTTAAAAACAAGATTTGTGAAGAAACAATAAGATGAAAAGCAAAGAAATATTAAAACAGAATAAGGACGAGCTTGCGCGGATGCTGACGGAAAAGAGGGTGAAGATTAAAGATATGAGATTTAAAGCTTCTTCCGGAGGGATAAAAAACGTGAAAGAGTTTAGGGAAAATAAAAAAGATATTGCCAGAATTTTAACTGTTTTGAAGAAAGACAATTAGAAAACATAACAAACACATATGCCCAAGAAAGAACTAACAGGAATAATAGTATCGGATAAAATGCAGAAAACTGTGGTTGTTAAAGTTGAAAGAATTAAAGAACATCCATTATACAGGAGAAGATACAAGGTCCACAAAAAATACAAAGCCCATGTTGAAAACCAGGCCGATTACAAGATAGGCGATAAAGTTACTATCAGGGAATGCCGGCCGATGAGCAAAGACAAAAGATGGGAAGTGGCGGGAAAAATAGAATAAAGAAGCAAGAATAAAGAATAAAGAATAAAGAGTAAAGAAGAAAAAAATAACTAGAAGAAAAAAATATTTTAATAAAAGCGGACAATAGTCCGCAACAAGATTCATAATTCTTAATTCATGATTCTTGATTCCAATAATTTGTATGATCCAAACACAAACATTATTAACCGTTGCCGACAATTCCGGAGCAAAAACAGCAAAATGCATCAGGGTTTTGGGCGGCACAAGAAGGAGGTATGCTTCTTTGGGCGACATTATAGTTGTTGCCGTAAAAGTGGCCGAGCCTAGAAAAACAGTAAAGAAGCACCAGGTAGTGCGCGCTGTTGTGATTAGGCAAAAACAGGCGAAGCGCAGAAGCAACGGCAGCTACATAAGATTTGACGATAATGCTATTGTGATATTGGAAGGCCAGACGAAAGAGCCGAAAGGCACGAGAATTTTAGGGCCGGTAGCGAGAGAGGTTAGGGAAAAAGGTTTTGAAAAAATATCAACTATGACCAAGGATTTAGTTTAACAGCATGAAAATAAACAAAAACGACCAAGTTTTAATAATCAGCGGCGATGATAAAGGAAAGAAAGGAAAGGTTATAAAATCCTTGCAAAAAGAAGGGAAGATTTTGGTTGAAGGAGTGAACGTGGTTAAAAAGCACGTGAAGCCCAAAAAATCTGGGCAGAAGGGCCAGGTGGTAAAAGCTCCGGCTCCGATACCGGTATCAAAAGCCAAGGTTTTGTGCCCGCGCTGCGGCAAGGCTTCGAGAATCGGTTTTGAAATAAAAGGCGATGAAAAATTCCGCGTTTGCAAAAAATGCGGCGAAAGAATATAAGCGCACAAATATGATTAAGATTAAGCAAAATTACCAAAAGAAAGCGATACCCGGAATGAGGGAAAAGTTCGGTTACAAAAACGTGATGGCGATTCCGAAAATAAAGAAAGTTGTTGTTAATATCGGATTCGGCAGAGCTATGTCCGCCAAAACCAAGGAAGACCAAAAAAGATTTTCCGATTATGTTGTCAGCAATGTAGCACAGATCGCTGGACAAAGGCCGGTGCTGACCCGCGCCCACAAATCAATTTCCAGTTTTAAGCTAAGGGAAGGAAGCGTTGTGGGGGCGAAAGTGACTTTGCGCGGAAAAAGAATGTATGACTTCCTGGAAAAATTGGTTAACATAGTTTTGCCCCGTTCAAGAGATTTCCGCGGAATAGCATTGTCCAAGATTGACGGATCGGGCAACCTTAATTTGGGAATAAAAGAACATATTATTTTCCCGGAAATATCGCCGGAAAAATCGGTAAACATTATCGGGCTCCAGGTTACGATAGCGACCGACGCGAAAGAAAAAGAAAGAGGATTGGAGCTTTTCAGATTGCTTGACTTTCCACTTAAGAAAAGTTAAAGTCAGTTATTGACAGAATAAAGAATAAAGAAGCAAGAATAAAGAATAGAAGAAAATATCAAAAAATATCTTAATAAAAGCGGACAATAGTCCGCAACAAAATTCATAATTCTTAATTCATAATTCTCGATTCTAATAATCAATATGCCAAAATTATCACAAATAGCAAAATCAGCGAAGAAACCGAAATACTCCACAAGAATTGTGCGAAGATGTTTTAGGTGCGGAAGAAAAAGGGCATACCTTAGGAAATTCGGATTGTGCAGGATTTGCTTCAGAGAAATGGCAAACAGAGGAGAGATACCCGGAGTAAAAAAGAGCAGCTGGTAAAAAAATATTATGGATCCAATAGCAGACATGATAACCAATATAAATAACGCCCAGGCGGTTGCGAAAAAACAAATCGCTGTTTTTCCGTATTCCAATTTTAAGTTCAGCATATTGGAGCTGCTGAAAAAAGAGGGCTTTATAGAAGACGCGCAGAAAAAAGGCAGGCTGTCCACCAAAAAGATAATGGTAGATTTAAAATACGACGAAGAGGGCAAGCCGGCGATAACGAAAATGCGGAAGATAAGCAAGCAAGGGCAGAGGATTTACGCGGCCGCGGCCGAATTGAGGCCGGTAAGGTCTGGTTATGGCGTATCGATTATTTCCACATCAAAAGGATTAATGACTAATAAGGAAGCCAGGAAAAAGAAGCTTGGCGGAGAAATAATTTGCGAGCTTTGGTAATTTTTAATCAATATGTCAAGAATAGGACGAACACCAATTCAAATACTGAATGGCGTAGAAGCAAAGCTTAACGGCCAGGAGATAGGAATAAAAGGGCCGAAAGGATCTCTTTCGATGAAGGTTTTGGACGAGATTAAAATCGAAATAGACGGCTCGGAAATAAAGCTTACTCCGGTAGTGATGGACAATAAATCCCGGGCGTTTTGGGGTTTGACGAGAACTTTAATCGCGAACATGATAGACGGCGTTACCAAAGGATTTGAAAAAAGACTGGAAATAAACGGCGTCGGATTTAAAGCGAGAGTGGAAGGCAGGGATTTGATATTGGACGTGGGATTCAGCCACCCGGTTAAGATAGAGGCTCCGCAAGGAATAGATTTTAAGGTGGAGAAAAACGTTATCATTGTTATGGGAATAGACAAAGAACTGATCGGGCAAATCGCGGCCTCAATAAGGAGAGTGCGCCCGCCGGAACCATACAAAGGAAAAGGAATTAAATATTCGACCGAAGTGATAAAGAAAAAATTAGGAAAGAAAGCGGCTGGAGCTGCGTAAAATTCCGCAAAAAAATAAAATGTTGACCAAGCAAGAAAAAAGAATAAAAAGGCACAGAAGCGTGCGGGCAAAGATTGCCGGTTCTGAAAAGAGGCCGAGGGTTTGCGTTTTCCGCTCCAACAGCCATATCTACGCCCAAATTATTGATGATGTTAAAAAGGTAACTATTTTGGCCGCGAACGATTCGGAAATGAAAGCCGGAAAGAAAAGCAAGGTTGAATTAGCCAAAGCGGTTGGTTTGGCTCTGGCCGTGAAAGCCGGAGAGAAAAAAATCACTGAAATTATTTTTGACAGAGGAGGATACAAATACCATGGCCGCGTTAAAGCATTGGCGGAAGGCTTGCGCGAAGGAGGATTAAAATTTTAATTAAATTAAAATGATAAGAAGAGACAGAGGCCCAAGAACAAATGAAAAAAAAGAAGTAAAGGACGAATTCGAATCCAAGCTTTTGGATTTGGCGAGGGTAACCAAGGTTACCGGAGGCGGCAAAACTTTGCGTTTCAGGGCGGTTATCATTGTCGGCAATAAAGACGGCAAAGTAGGGCTTGGCGTCGCGAAGGGGTTGGATGTTTCCCAGGCGATAGACAAGGCTACGAGATTTGCCAAAAAAAATGTTATAATTATACCGATAGTAAAAGGAACCATTCCCCACGAAGTTGAGATAAAGTTCGGCCCTTCCAGGGTTTTGCTGAAACCCCAGCAGGCAGGGAAAGGCTTGGTTGCCGGCGGCACTGTCAGGGTTATTTGTTCTTTGGCCGGAATACAGGATATATCTTCCAAGATTTTAAGCCAAACAACAAACAAGCTTAATAACGCGCGCGCGACGATGAAAGCGCTGGAACAATTGAAATTAAGGAAGAAAACAGCAGTGGCGGCTAAAACAGCTGAGCCGGAAAAAGAAGAAGAGATTGAAGCGGAACAAGCCGAAGCAAAATAAATTTAAAAAATGCAATTACACGAATTAAAACCGAAAAACAGCTTTAAGCGGTTAAAGAGAGTGGGCCGCGGAGGAAAAAAAGGCACTTATGCCGGCAAAGGAGGAAAGGGACAAACCCGCCGGTCCGGATTTAGGCTAAAACCGATCGTAAGGGAATGGTTAAAAAAATATCCAAAATTAAGAGGATACCGATTTAGCGTTATCAACGAAGCCCCGGTGGCGGTTGATTTAATCCAGCTGGAAAAATCATTTGCGGCAAAAGAAATTGTCAGCCCGAAAACATTGGCGATTAAAAAACTAATCAATGCCAAAAACGGCAAATTGCCGAGGGTAAAAATAATGTCCGAAGGCGAACTGACAAAAGCCTTGATAATAGACAATTGCAGAGTTTCCGCGAAAGCCAAGGAAAAAATAGAAAAACAGGGCGGCGAAATCCGCATCCGCAAATTTGCTAAAATCAGGCAGAAAGCGGAAAAAACTCCGGTAAAAAAAACCAAAGAAACGGCTGAGAAGGCGGCAAAACCGAAAAGCGCGAAAAAAGCGAAAAAAGAGAAAGCTAAAAAATAAACAAACCTATGTTTGGTAAACTTGGAGAGATTATCAAAGCAAAAGAATTGAGGAATAAAATCCTGTTTGTTTTGCTAATCTTTTTGATTTTTCGGGTAATGGCGAACATTCCGGTACCCGGAATAAATATTTCCGCTCTGCAGACTCTTTCCGGAAGCAACCAATACTTAGGGCTTTTGAACTTATTTACCGGCGGCGCTTTGGATAAATTTTCCATCGTTATGCTTGGCTTGGGGCCTTACATCACGGCTACAATTATATTGCAGCTTTTAACTTTGATATTCCCGCAATTCGAAAAGCTTTACAAGGAAGAAGGGGAACAGGGGAGGCAGAAATTCAACCAATACTGCCGGATAGCGGCCGCTCCCTTGGCAATACTTCAGGGCTATGCCATGCTAGCGCTTTTTAAGGGGCAGGGATTAATCAGCGGCGACTTGCCGATGATAACGATGATTGTTTCAATTTTGATTATAACGGCCGGATCGATGATAATGATGTGGCTGGGAGAATTGATATCGGAAAAAGGCATCGGCAACGGAGTTTCTTTGCTGATTTTCGCCGGCATCGTCGCCGATTTGCCAAACAATGTCCGCATGCTCGCTTTGTCCTTCCAGCAAACCCAGATATTGTATTATGTTTTATTCTTTTTAATTTCCCTTTTGGTAATCGCGATAGTTGTGTTTGTTAACGAAGGCCGCCGGAATATACCTGTTTCTTATGCCAAGCGGGTAAGGGGAAACAAGCTTTATGGCGGAGCATCAACTTATCTGCCTTTAAATATCAACCCGGCTGGCGTGATACCGATAATTTTCGCGATTTCCATCCTTATGATACCCGGGTTAATCGCGCAGTTTTTCCATATAGCTTTTCTGAATACTATTTTACAGAACCAGTTGATTTACGGAATATTATATTTCCTTTTGGTTTTTATCTTTACTTTTTTCTACACGGCAGTTACTTTCGACCCGAAAAATATTGCCACTAACTTGCAGAAAAGCGGCGGATTTGTTCCCGGCATAAGGCCGGGCGAAGCCACGGCTGATTTCCTGCACAGCATCTTAAACAGAGTGCTTGTGATCGGCGCGACATTTCTTGGAGTAATCGCGGTTTTGCCTTCCGTAATACAGGGCGTTACCGGCGTTAAGCAGTTTCAGTTTCTTATCGGCGGCACAGCGCTTTTGATTTTGGTATCAGTTGCGCTGGAAACGATGAAGCAGATAGACGCCCAGCTTGAGATGATGCATTACGAAATTTAAAATCAAGAACATTTAATTTTATTATACGATGGCGAACAAACCAAATATTATTATTATTTTGGGAAAATCCGGCTCCGGAAAGGGGACACAGGCAAGCCTTTTAAAAGAAAAGTTTGGATTGGAATATGTCGGCAGCGGAAGCCTTTTGCGTGAAAGGGAAAAGGGCAGCGATTTTACGGCAAAAAAAATACCCGAAACGATTAATGACGGAGGGATAATTCCCACTCCGGTTATTTTTCAGCTTTGGATGGCGAAATTGGAGGAGTATAAGGCATTGGGGGAAAAGCTTAAAGGAATTATTTTTGACGGATCGCCGAGAAAAATTAAGGAAGCATATCTACTTGAAGAGGCTTTTGAGTGGTACGAATGGACCGATGCCGCGAAGGTTGTTTTGGTAGACATTTCCGACGAAGAGGCAATAAGGAGGATAACGAAAAGGATCGTCTGCCCCAAGTGCGGCGATATCTACGCTTTTGTAAAAGACAAATACGAAGAAACAAATGAGTGCCCGAAGTGCGGAAGCAAGCTGGAAAAAAGGCCCGAAGATACAATTGAGGGCACCCAAAAGAGGCTTCAGTGGTTTAAAGACGAAGTCGGTCCGGTTATAGATTATTACCGGGAAAACGGCAGGCTGATGGAGGTGGATGGAGAGCAGACGGTAGAAAAAGTTTACGAAGATATTTTAAAGTTAATTGGACATGATAACAATTAAAACTCCGGAAGAAATAAGCGTGATGGAGGCGGGCGGAAAAATTTTAGCCCGGATAATCGACGAACTTGCCCTAATGGTGAAGCCCGGAGCGGCTGCCGAGAACTTTGAAAGGGAAGCGGAAAGGCTTATACAAAAAACTCAAGGAAAATGCAGCTTTAAAGGCCAGGACGGATTTCCGTCTTGTCTTTGTTTTTCCGTTAACGAAGAAATAGTCCACGGCCTGCCCAAGGGGAAAAAATTAAAAGACGGCGACGTGGTTTCTTTGGATTTGGGCATATTCTTTAATTTGGAAACTTTAATCAAGGGAAAAATAGATCAAAAAAAATACCCCAATTTAAAAAATGGTTTCCATACCGATATGGCGAAAACTTATCTTGTCGGAGAAGTTGATTCCGAATTGCAAAGGCTGGTGCGGGTTACGAAAAAAGCACTAAAGAGAGGAATAAAAAAGTGCAAGCCCGGAGTAACCTTTGGCGATATCGGCGAAACAATCGAACGGTATATAAGTGGCCAGGGATTTGGAATTGTCAGGGATTTGTGCGGCCATGGCATCGGCAAAGAGCTTCACGAAGACCCGGAAATACCAAATTATGGAGCCAGGCATTCGGGTGCAAAGCTTAAAGAAGGAATGGTTTTTTGCCTGGAGCCGATGTTCACGTCGGGCAGCGGAAAAATCAAAAGGGGTAAGGATGGATTTTCTTTTGTTTCGGAGGACGGCTCCATTGCCGCTCATTTTGAGCATATGGTGGCAGTTACGAAAGACGGCGCCCGCGTCCTTACCGAAAATTAGGCCAAAAAAGTTATTAAAACAAGCGTCTTATTGACGCTTTTTTATTTTTTTTGATATGGTATAATAACAAAGCTATGAAAACAACAAATACAAAAAAATTCGGTTTTATCATTGGTTTAGCCTTTGTTTTAATAATGCTTGCATCTTCGGCTTTTGCCGCTTGCAGCCTGCAAAATCTGGGCATTTGCGATCGCAAAGGCCTTTTAACCATTATTATCCAGCTGCTTTCTGCTAGGCAGGGACAGCCGCAATCAGCAGAAAGCGGAACAAATACAGCAGCTAATTCGGTTATTTCCGGCATTCCTGCTGGCTTTCAATTCTCCACGGACATGAAAGAAGGTTCCACAGGAAGCGAGGTAAAATATCTGCAGATTTTATTAAATTCGGATAAGGATACTTCCCTTGGTAATGCCGGCAAAGAAACTTCTTATTTTGGGACCGCCACAAAAGCTGCCGTAATAAAATTCCAAAAGAAATATGCTCCAGAAATTTTGGCGCCGGCAGAAACAGCAACGGCAACAGGATTGTGGGGCAGTTTCAGCAGAGCCAAAGCTAATAACATATTGGGCCATTCTTCCGCGCCGACAAAATCTGCCACTTGCACTTCTTGGACGTATTCTAGCTGGAGCACATGTTCTGCAAGCGGCCAGCAAACAAGGACCGTACTGTCATCCTTCCCAAAAAAGTGTGTTAACGGCAATCCAATAGTTAGCCAATCCTGTACACCGGCTCTACCAAATCCCACACCACCCACCTGTACATCGTGGGTCTATTCCAATTGGAGTGCTTGTTCAAGTAACGGACAACAAACAAGAACTGTTTTGTCTTCGTCTCCAAGCGGATGTATTAATGGCAATCCGGTTATTAGCCAATCCTGCACTCCGCCGCCGATAACTTGCACTTCTTGGACGTATTCAAGCTGGGGCGCCTGTTCGGCAAATGGGCAGCAAACAAGGAGCGTAATTTCGTCTTCGCCGAGCGGCTGTGTTAACGGCAATCCGATTATTACTCAATCTTGCACGCCGCCTGCGCCAACCACCAATGAAGTTTTTATTGCAAAAGCATATACAACTGCTTATACCTGGTTTGACAACACGCCTCCGGGTTCTTCGGATATTGCCTTGCCGGTTTTACATCAACAGGCAGATGGAATCGGTACTTACGCGGATCCGATTACCATAGCAGTCGGCCATGTTATCAGCGGAGGCAATGATACTCCGGATTATCCTGCCGGCACGCGCTTTTATATTCCTAATCTCCGAGCTTATTTTATCGTTGAGGATTTATGCGGCGATGGAAACACCCCACAAAATATTCCCTGCCATAATCTTTCGGAGGCGGATTCCGGGGCAACAACATGGATTGATATGTGGATTGATGGCCAGAGCGGAACAAGAACAACCACCGATAATTGCGCGGAGGATATAACAGGTTTGCACTTGGCAATCAAAAATCCGTTGCCGAACTACGCGGTAATAACCGGCCCTATTTTCCAAAACGGGCAATGCCGCGAACAGTTTGGCGATAATTTAGTCATTGAGTAAATTCATTAACAAAAAAGAGCTTTAATTAGTTTTATATTTCTTGGAAGCGATTAAGATTTCGGGAGAAATTTTTCCGAAAGAGTTTTTGATATTTTTTGTAATCAATTCGGCGATGTTTTCCAAAAAATAATGGCAATAATCGGTTAAAAATAGCAGATTTTTATCAATTTTTTTGTTAAAATTTAAAAAATTTTATTGTTTCAATAAAACTGCTGGGGAAAATAAGTGGAAACATTACGTTGACAAAAAATTTAAATAGTGCGTAAATACTAATGCAAAATATGCAATAAATAATATCCATTATGAAGATATCTCTACTAGTCCCGTGTTTCAACGAAGAAAAAGCTGTGGAGGCCTGCATTATCTCTTGTTTACGACAGACGCGTAAATTCGATGAGATTATCTTTATAGACGATTCTTCCACTGATAAAACGCCGCAAATTCTATCACGCTACGCGGATAGGATCATTATTAAAAAGACCGCCCAAAACTCCGGAAACAAAAGCCGGGCTCAAGAATTTGGGATGAACTTTGTTACCGGCGACATATTTGTCACTACGGATGCGGATACTATTCTGAACGTTAATTTTACCAAAGAAGTCGAAAAAAGCTTTGAAAGAGAAGTCGATCTTTCTGCTATGGCGGGATATGTCTCAAGCCTGCCTTACAATTGGATAACTTTATGTAGGGCTTTTGATTATGTTATCGGGCAAAATATCCACAAACTCGCGCAAAGTTATCTAAACTTTATGTTTGTGATGCCCGGCGTTGCCAGCGCCTTTAAAACCGAAGTTTTTAGAAAATATATTACATTTGACCACGATACCATTACGGAAGATTTAGATTTTACTTACAAGCTGCACAATGAAAATTTGAAAATAAATTATAACCGCAATGCCATATCGTATACCCAGGATCCGCCAACTTTGCATTCGTATATCAATCAAATGCGCAGATGGTACGGCGGGGGATGGCAGAACCTGTTGAAACATTATAAAACCAACGCCCATCCGGTAAGGACGCTTGAGCTTTCCCTTATGTACATTGAGGGAGTCGTCTTTTCGTTTCTGCTTTTCGCTACTTTAATTATCAATCCTTACCTTTGGCTGATATTTATATTATTTTATTTGAGCGTTGTTTTTATCCTCGCGTTATGGACGGCCTGGAAAGAAAAACGGCCGGATTTAGTCCTTGCCCCTTTCCCGTATATAATTATTGTTTTTATCAACACCGCCATATTTATTGAACAATTTGTAAAGGAAGTTATCTTAAAAAGAAAAAATTTAATCTGGTTCAGGCCCGAAAGAGTAGCTAATAACATAAACCAAGTTTAATATGCTTTTAACACCCCTTATAGGACCATCAATAATTCTGCACGTCGGCATTATCACTGTTCGGGAATCTTTTAATAAAGCAAAAAAAATCACGGCCCGCCTCGCTAACATCGAGAATATTTTTATCGTTGCCATTGTTTCGGTGTTTGTGCTCGGCACAGCCAGCGTTATCGTATACGTAAGCGCCAATGAAGAGCATTCGTCAATACATTTAGTCCAAACCTACGTTGCCGAAATAAGGCGGGAATACAAAGTTAATGTTAACAAGCTAAACAAGACCGCGATGCTGACGGAAATAGGCGGCGCGGACAACATTAAAACCGTTTATGAGGATGTGAGCAGGGCAAGTAATTCCGTATTTAATTATTTTAAGTCCGATGATTGGACTATTTCTCTTGTGAAAGCCGATGATTTGGACGAAGAATTAAAAAAATATAATTATTCCTTAAACGAAGAACAAAACAGACAAACGCTTATCCAGTTTGTTATTCTAAACAGGCCCACAGTTGATCAAAACAATGAATTTGGCGGAAGATAGCCTGTCCCGATTATCCACACCCACTTGCTTGACAAATAGGGTATTTAAATTATTATATCTCTGCAAAGCATGTATACATATTCAAGAAACAATTTTAATAGTTTGTCAATAAGCGAACCCGCAGGTGGGTTCGCTTTGCTATTTGGGGAGAAAATTCATTTTTAAGGTCTGCCGAAAGGAGTCCTGCTCTTACAGGATTGCTTTCAGCAGATCTTAGTTTGACAAGTAAATAGATAATAAACCAAAAGCTCTTTTTCCTTATTATAAGTCGACGGTAAGTCGAAGGGGCTTTTATTTTAAAAAAACAAATTATAAAGATATGAATAAAAACAACTTACTTAAAATTACTTTTTCTGTATTTTTAGGATTGGCAATGATTTTTGGCAGCGCGCCACAAGTATTTGCTACAATCGCAACGACTTCAGTCACCTTAGATGGTGGCTCGACAACAATAAAAAATCCCGGAGATACCATATCTGCCACCGTTTATGTCTCAACCTCTGGATTTAGTAATCACGACTGGAGATCGACTGCTTGGAAGATAGGAAGCGGTTCTTTTGTATGCGTCGACACCCCCGACCACACGGATCATGGATCTTATAATGAAACATTCAATATAACA
>JAQUOQ010000008.1 GCA_028717005.1 Minisyncoccota bacterium | reverse complement strand
GAGTTTCTTTTGCCACAGCGGTTTTTCCTTTATTAAGCAAGCTGTGGGAATCCAAAGAAACGAAAGAATTTTTATCCCGTTTCAGCCAGACTTTTCTTGAAGTTTTGTATGTCGCTTTTCCCATCGGCATACTTATTTTTATTCTGCGCCAGCCGATAGTGGACATAATTTACCGGACCGGAAGATTTGACATGAGCGCGACCGCGATTACCGCTGCCTGCCTTGGGTTATATTTTATCAGTACGGCCGTGCAATGCCTGGTGCCGATTTTGCTGCGGGGGTTTTTCAGCATCAAAAATACCTTCACGCCCACGGTTATCGCGCTTATAAACACGCTGTTTAATATTATTTTTTTCTTTGTTTTTGTTTCTCTGTTCGGCGGCGGAAACCATTTTGGGTTTAATTTTTTCGGCCACCCCGTTGCTTTCTCGTTGCCGGCGTATCTTAACGGCAATAATTTTTTGGCTAACGGCGTGAAATCGTTTATGGGATTGAATGGCGTTATGGATTTTCCGGTTTTGGGATTGGTCTTGGCATTTAACCTCGGCCTGTTTTTGGAGTTCGTCCTCTTATTTATTTATTTTTACAAAAAAGTCGGCAATTTTGGATTGAAAGAAATGTGGCAGTCATTTTTGAAAATATTGGCCGGTTCCGCGGTGATGGCCGCGGTTGCCGCTTTCGCGTTTGCGAAAACCGGATTTTTGTTCAAAGCTGATTTTTGGGGGTCGCTCGGACAATTTGTTTTTATTACTCTGATCGCGGCCGGAGTTTATTTGCTGATAACGTTCGCTTTAAAATCGCCGGAAATAAAATTCCTGAAAAAGTATTTTCCGATACTGTTTCCGGAAAATGGAAATGAAAATTAGAAATTTTGTAATCATAAGCCATATAGACCACGGCAAGTCAACATTAGCTGACCGGTTTTTGGAATTGACGGAAACAGTGCAGAAAGGAAAAATGAAGCCCCAATATCTGGATGCGATGGATTTGGAGCGGGAAAAGGGAATTACTATCAAGATGGCGCCGGTAAGAATGTTTTGGAAAGACAGAAAAACCGGCGAGGAAGTGATGCTTAACTTGATTGATACGCCCGGGCATATCGATTTTAATTATGAAGTTTCCCGCAGTTTGGCTGCGGTGGAAGGCGCGATACTGCTTGTTGATGCCACAAAAGGGATACAGGCGCAAACAATTACCAATTTGGAATTGGCGCGGAAAGAAGGGCTGGTGATTATAGCCGCGGTTAACAAAATAGATTCCGCCCAGGCCAGGACAGCGGACGTTAAAAAAGAAATAAGCGAATTTTTGAAAATAGAAGAATCAACCATTCTCTCTATTTCCGCCAAAACCGGCGAAAATGTCGAATCGTTGCTGGAGAAAGTGATAGAAAAAGTTCCGGAGCCGGAAACGCGCGAGGAACGGCCGCTGCGCGCCCTGATTTTCGATTCAAAATACGATTCTTTTTTGGGAGTGGTTTCATTCGTGAGAATAGTTGAGGGAAAAATAAAGGCGAACGAAAAGATAACCCTTATCAACGCTAAAACTAACGGCGTGGTTAAAGAGATCGGCATTTTTAAACCCGAGATGTCGCCGATCGGCGAATTGAAAGCCGGAGAGATTGGATATATAGCGACCGGCATAAAAGACGCGGATAAAATAGGAATCGGAGATACGATCACTCTGACAAATCCGGACGTAAAGATAGAGCCGCTCGAAGGCTATAAAGAGCCGGAGCCGAAAATTTTTGTTTCGGTTTATCCGGAAGACCAAAGCGAATTCGAGCTTCTGAAAACGGCGTTGTCAAAATTAAAATTGAACGATTCGGCTTTGTTTTTTGAGCAGCAGAATTTTTATGTTTTCGGCCGGGGATTTTTGTGCGGATTTTTGGGCACGCTCCACGCGGAAATAACAATGGAAAGATTAAGGCGGGAATTCGGGCTGGAAATCGTTATCGGATCTCCGCAGGTGGGGTACAAGGCGATAGACGCGAAAGGAAAAGAAGTGATGATATATAATCCGCTTGATTGGTCGGAAAGCTACCGGAAATTTTATGAACCGTGGGCCGAAGTAAAAATAATTATCGGCGCCGCGTACATGGGCCGGGTTTTTGATTACCTCGCGGAACTGGAAGGAAAGCATATCGATTCGTATCCGTTCGGAAGCGACAGGTATATGCTCGTGTACGAAATGCCTTTGCGCCAGATTATCGGTAAATTTTACGAAAGCCTTTTGAACATTACGCAGGGATTTGCGTCACTTACGTATAAAGAGGTAGAATACAGGGAGGCAGACCTGGTAAAACTGGAAATATTGGTGGCGAGTAAAACAGAAGAGGCTTTAAGCAGAATATTGCCCCGAGTGAACGCGATTGTTGAGGCAAGGCGGATAGTCCAAAAGCTGAAAGAGCTTTTGCCGCGAGAATCTTTTGCCGTTCCTTTGCAGGGAAAAATCGGCGGCACTATTGTAAGCCGCGAAACTTTAAGCGGTTTCAGGAAAGATGTTTTAGCCCCGCTTTACGGAGGCGATTATTCGAGGAAGAAAAAGCTTTTGGAAAAGCAGAAGAAAGGAAAAGAAAAAATGAAACAAAAAGGGGAGGTACGAATCCCCCCGGAAGTTTTTTTGAAAGTATTTGGAGTTTAAATTAGTATAATCCGAACGCCGGAGCGATAAGCAATCCGATAGTGGCGATAGCGACCAGAATAACGAGAACGGTCCAAATAATCCTGAATATTTTTTTTGATTTTTTTGACATATTTTTAATAAATAACCGAATCTTTATAAAATAATGGTAGCAAAAAAAGCGAAAAAAGGAAAGAGGAGTATTGAGCAGCGATTTGCTAAATTTTTTGGAGCAATTTGTTTCGCTTTTTTGTTTATATATCTGGCTTTTGCTAACATTAAAATTTTTATTGCGCGAAACCAGGCTGCGAAGGATTTGGTGCAGCTTGAAAGCACGGAAGGCGATTTAGTCAATAAACAGGAAAAATTAAGCGTGGAAATGGGAAAGACCGGGAGCGACGAATTTTTGGACAGAGTGGCGAGGGAGGAATACGGGCTCCAAAAAGAGGGCGAGGAAGTGATAGTTGTAAGAAGGGACGATTCAACTACGCTGCAGGCGGAGGCCGGCAATAAGGGCTTGCAAATTTTTCAGGATTTTGTAAATTGGTTAAGCAAGCTTATAAACCGATCGCCAGAGTAGCTTAACGGCAAAGCAATTCTTTCGTAAAGAAGAGACTGCGAGTTCGATTCTCGCCTCTGGCTCCATTACAAAACAGGGCTATATTTTAAATATAGCCCTGTTTTGTAAATGAACATAGAAGAGAATCGAAGCCGCAGCGCCGACGGGCGCGAGGCCGTACTTGAGCGCAAACCCAGCAGGGTTTGACGCGAAAGCGATTCTCGCCTCCTCGAAAGCCGCCATTGGGCGGCTTTTCGCATGTTTGGGGACCTCACCCCCAAACATTATAAGAACATTGACAAATGCAGGATATAAAGTATAACCAAAACATATAGTTCTTACATAAGGAGCTGAGGTGAAGCCAAGAATGAGAGAGATTAGGATTGCCGATGTAGTAAATTGCCCCGGAGCAGTATCAGGCATTGTAATTGCCATAAGATGTTGCGGCGGCCGTTTTAAATCAAACGGCGGATCTGTATTAAATCCCGACCAACCTTATTTCATTCCAGCAGAAGAAGGATGTTTCAAGAAATTTATTTGCCTTAAATGCGGGCAATTTTGCGATGTTTCTTTCAGCAGATCTTTCTTTACCGTGGAGTCCAATGGGTTGCAGCTCGTTTATAATGGCGAGCAAATCGCTATTGTCGGCAATTGCTATTGCCAGAATAACACCCTGAAAGATACCTGGACCGGAAGAAGTGAGAAGACGCACTGCGTCGACAGCAATCGGGACGGCGAATACACATTTGTTTGCCCCTGCGACAGAACGCATTTGTTGGTAGTCCGCAAGGACGGAAAGCATTTCCATATCTGCACGACAGGGGAATGCCCGATTCTTACCGCAAAGGGAGAAACACCAAAAGGAGGTTAGCAATAGCCTCTTTTTACTTATTCAAAAATATTTTCTAATTTCTTGATTCGGCCCTTTTAATTTGCTATAATATTCCCATGATTGACGTGGAAAAAAAATTGGAATTAATAAAAAAACGAGTCCTCTTTTTAGGGGACTGTCTTTGACTTTAAAAAGTTAAAGCAAAACCAGATAGTTTTAAAAATACAGACGGAGGAGCCGGATTTTTGGAAAAACGCGGAAGAAGCCGCGAAAATTTCCCAGCAATTGGCCGAAATCGAGAAAGAAATTGGTTTTTTTGAGCAAACAGATAAGCTAATTAGCGAAATAGAGGAGTTTTCCAAAATCCTGGACAACAGGGAGGAAGACGAATTAGCGGGCAGGCTGGAGTATCTGGAAAAAATAATAAAAGAAAAAGAAACGGAGTTTTGCTTTCGCGGAAAATATGACAAGGGGAACGCGATATTGTCGGTTTATGCCGGAGCGGGCGGGCAGGACGCGGAAGACTGGGCGGCAATGCTTCTGCGCATGTACGAGAGATATTGCGAAAGGAAAAAATTCAGCGCAGTTTTGATTGACGAATCATTCGGAGAGGAAGGCGGGGGAGAAGAAAAGAAAGGGATAAAATCGGCGACAATAGAAATTAAGGGAAAATATGCTTACGGGTTTTTAAAAAACGAGGCCGGCGTTCACCGCTTGGTCCGCTTGTCTCCTTTTTCGGCCCAAAAATTGCGGCATACCTCATTCGTGTTAGTTGAAGTTTTGCCCGATTTGGCGGATAATAAGGAAATAGAAATGCGGCCGGAAGATATTAAGATAGATTTTTACAAAGCATCGGGCCCGGGAGGCCAGTACGTTAATAAAAGGGAATCGGCAGTACGGGTAACCCATTTGCCGACCGGTTTAACCGCTTCTTCCCAGTCCGAAAGGCTGCAGGGAAAGAACAAGGAAAAGGCGATGTCCATATTGGCGGCAAAGCTTTACCGGATGGAACAGGAAAAAAAAGAAAAGGAAATGCAGGGAGTGAAAGGGCAAAAAGTTTCGGCAAGCTGGGGAAACCAGATAAGATCATACGTTTTGCATCCTTATAAGCTGGTGAAAGATTTGCGCACTGACATAGAAACATCCAATCCGGAAAAAGTGCTCGACGGCGATCTCGATATGTTTGTCGAAGAAGAGATAAAACTGAAATAATTTTTTATACCATGATAGAATTTGAAAACGTAAGCAAAGTTTATTACCTTGATTTTGCGAAGGAAAAGAAAACAGCGCTTAAAGACGCCACCTTTAAAATAAAAGACGGCGAGTTCGTGATTCTTTGCGGCCGATCCGGCGCGGGGAAAACCACGATTTTAAAATTAATCTCTTGCGAAGAAAAACCGACCTCGGGCAGGGTCTTTTTTGATAAAAAAGACCTGACCATGGTAAAGAAAAGCGATGCCCACTTGATCCGTGAAAAAATCGGCTTTATCTTCCAGGATTTCAAATTATTGCCCTATAAAACGGTTTTGGAGAATGTTGCCTACGCGCTGGAAGCTTTTGATTACGATGAAAACAAAATCAACGACGAGGTTAGGCAGGTGGTGGAATTGGTAGGTCTGGATAAAAAAATGGATTGCTTTCCGAGGGAGCTTTCCGGCGGAGAACAGCAAAGAGTTTCCATCGCCCGGGCGCTTATCCACCGGCCGGAAGTGATACTTGCCGACGAGCCGACCGGCAACCTTGATCCGTATAATACGAGGGACATCATAAAAATACTTTTAAAAATAAACGAAGCCGGCTCTACCGTAATTTTGTCCACGCACGACAAGGAGGTGGTTAATGCCCTAAAAAAAAGGGTGATTACCATAGACGAGGGCAGGATAATGAGGGACGAAGAAGAGGGCGTGTATTTCCTGTAATAATTTAAATTCAAAAAAATGGCAAAACAAACAAAATATGCTAACAAGCTCGTAAGGAGCGGCTGGGATTATTTGCGGAGGCAGGGATTTTTGTCCTTTGCCACGGCGCTGGTGATTTTTATTGCCGTTGTGCTCGGCACGACACTGATGATTTCCCAGGGAGCGATTTCCTTTATGTCCGAAAAGATAAAAGACAAAATAGACGTGTCCGTATATTTTAACGAACAGGTTTCAAAAGACAAAATTTTAGAAATAAGGGAGCGCGTCGCCCAATTGCCGGAAGTTAAAAACGTGGACTTTATTTCTTCGGAAGAGGCATATGATGCTTTTGTGAAAAACCACGAGGGCGATACTTACGCGCAGTCCCTTGAGGCTATCGGCGGCAATCCTTTTTTGCCGTCCCTTGTGATACAAACAAAAGATCCGTTAAAATACGAAACAGTTTCCGATTATTTCCGCACAGACGAATTTAAGGATATGGTTTACGACATCAACGATTACCGGCGCGGTTTTGCCATTGAAAGGCTTTCCAGCTTGTCTTCCGGAATGGAAAGGCTGGGAATAATCCTGACCGTTTTTTTAAGCCTGATAGCAATAATCGTAACCTACAATACTTTGCGTTTGAGCATTTACTCGCGAAAAAATGAAATAGAGATAATGAGGCTTGTCGGGGCGAAAAACAGTTTTGTCCGGGGCCCGTTTATGGTTCAGGGGGCGCTCTGCGGATTTTTTGCGGCCGTTCTCTCCTTTGTTTTCTTTTTAGTAATCTTTTTCGTGTTCAGGTCCGGACTGGAAAGCATCTTTATGGGCTTCAATCCTTTCAATTATTTTATCAGTAATTGGTGGTTAATATTTTTGCTGCAGATTGTTATCGGTGTGGGATTGGGCTTGATTTCCAGCTTTTTTGCTGTTAGAAGGTATTTAAAGGATTAATTCCTTTTGCCTTTGCGGGATCGTCTAACGGTAGGACTACGGACTCTGAATCCGCCAATCTTGGTTCGAATCCAAGTCCCGCAGCTCATTTAATTAAAACACCACTTTTAAGTGGTGTTTTAATTAAAGCGGGACTTGGATTCGAAGGGTTTTCGCGACGGCGAAAACCCAGGCCTGAAAAAATTTCACCAGAAATTTTTGAAGGCGAATCCAAGTCCTCGTCCATGGGCAACCAGCATTGTTTGCGCTAAAATTCGTAGTTGTTTAAACCATCAAAATTTAAAAAAATATTGCAAGCCGAATCTAAGCCCCACCCATTTTGAGTGTCATTTTAGCGTATAAGCTTATTCATAGGTCACAACACGTATACGCCAATTGTATTAATGCCGTTTTTGATTAAATCGTCTTAATGTGATATATGAGGAGAAAGGACCAAAAGGTGCATAATTTATAAAACTGATGATTACAGAAGAAATCAAAGAAACAAAAGATAAGCTAATTCCAAAAAGGAAAAATATTCGTCCCATTGTTGTTTTTATATTTATTCTTATGTTGCTCTTTGTGGGTTACCACTTTTTGGGCAATTATTTTGTTGGAGCCATATGGATTGTCAACGCAATTTTGTTAGGGGTATTACTTTTGATTATTATGATATTAGCTGGTTTCGCAGTATTGAAATCTCTTTTCCTTGTTGCCGCAGAATTCTCTTTATTGATGCTTTTAGCACAATCTTATTGTGGTGTTTCTAATCGTTCAATTTCTAGCGATGACGCATTAAAAATTTTATTAGCGGTTGGAATTTTGTATATAGTTTTTACTTTCTTTCATTCCTTATATAAAGAAATAAAGAAATTTTATAAAAAAGACGAAAGGGGATCTTGGTTAAAAGAAAAAATAGGGACTGGAATTCTTTTCCTCTTTTTCGCAGCTATACTTATATGGCAAATTTATTTGGTCGTGTATCCAATTATTCAAAATTTGTGTATTTCTAAATAATTTATGGACATAATCTATATTCTTACAAACGAAGCAATGCCAGGCTATGTAAAAATTGGAAAAACTTCTACGAATATGGAACAAAGGATTAGAGAGTTAAGTTCATCAACGAGCGTCCCGCTACCTTTTACGTGTTTTTATGCATGTACCGTAGAAGACGCGCCTTTTGTGGAACATCAATTGCACGATGCTTTTGATAATAACCGGACAAATCCAAGAAGAGAGTTTTTTCAAATTGCTCCAGAAAGAGTTGTGGCAGCTTTGAAATTAGCCGAAATAGAAAATATAACTCCCAAAAAGGAATTAATTGACGATAAAGAAGATCGGAAAGCAGTCCGTAAGGCTAGAGCGAAGAGAGCAGATTTTAAATTTAGCATGGTAGATATTCCAGTTGGCACTGAGTTAGTGTTTAGTCGTGACGAAAATAAAAAAGCAAAAGTTGTCGATAATCGAAGCATAGAATTTAATGGAGAAAAAACTAGTCTTTCTCTATCAGCGCAAAAAATTCTTGGATATAACTATGGAGTTGCCGGTACCGATTATTGGATGTATGAAGGCGAAACGTTAGACGAACGCAGAAGACGATTTGAAGAAAATTAAATATAAGGAGTAGGAGATGTTTGTAGTAATAATATTTAATCACAAATCGATATTGATAAGGGGCAAATAAATTATGGAATTTTTAAAGTTTGAAGAACAGGTTTTTTTAGTAACGGTGCTTATTAAAAACCTTACTGATGGTGAACTCGGAACGGGTTTTTTAATGACGAAACCTGTACCAGATGATCTAACAAGAACTAAATATCTTCTATTCTCAAATAAGCATGTATTCTGGGGACAAAAAGATAAGAATAATCCTTCTGCAAAAAAGAGAATAGTAATAACTTTTCATCAAATGGAAGCGGATGGTTCGTCTAAACTTGAAGCGCTCCAAAATTTCATTATTGATATGGATCGTACAAAGCCTGGATACTACGATCATCCAGATCCGGCTGTTGATGTAGCTTGTGCAAACATTTCTAGTGCTTTAAACGAAGGTATTCCTCTTCACATTAAAACCGTTAATTTTAAAAATTTTTTTGACTTTGACAAAAATACATTGACTGCTGGCACAGATATTTTATTCGTTGGTTATCCAACAGGATTTTACGATTACAAAAATTCGCTACCCGTTATGCGTATGGGTTCTATAGCAAGCATTCCTTCTATTGATTTTAATGGTTTACGTCAAATCCTTTTAGACGCACAAATATTCCCTGGATCAAGTGGGAGTCCTGTATTTGTACCAATTAATGGTAAATATAAATTGCTTGGCATAGTAAGTGACGGTATTCAAAAAAATCTTGACTTTGCTGAGATAGAAAAAATTTCTCAAAAAAAATGTAAAAAGGTGTTAATGCCTACAGAATGGATAGGTCTCGGCCTCCTTTTTACGAACGAAACCATAAAAGAAGTTTACGATTTAGCTTAAATTTTGTAAAAAAAACATTAGATATTAAAATAAAAATTTAGTTGTGTCCTTTGAATTCAAATCCGTCCGTGCGGGCGGTTTTTGTATTTTTTTTGGATTTTGGTATAATATAAAAATATTAATAAATCCCTTTAAATCCAAAAACAATAAAGCAAATAGAATGGCGAAAACAAGAAAAATAATCTTAATTATTGTAATTATTCTGCTCATTATTGCGGCGGCGCTTTTCGCTTTTTGCCGTTTTACGCCCAAGGGTAATGAGTGGCAAAATTCGATTTATGCCTATTGGAACACCCAATATGCCAATGCTAAAGCAAGCATTATCCATTTATACAGGGATGATCCTCTTCAGACAATGAAAGACCTAAAGCTTTATACCGAGCTTCCTTTATCCGAACTTAAAAGGAAAAGCTTTGTTTGGGAATCAAAAAGCGAGGGAATACTCCCTACAACAATAAACGGACGGATTTATGATAAACTCGTTATAACCAATGACCAAAGCGACAAGGTAAGGGAATTTTTCGAAAGGAGTGGTTTTGGACTGCAATTTTTTGACGTTGACTTGAATACGTACGCGGGAATTTCCGGCTATCGTAAAGATGACACCGCCTGCCTCGTAAAAATCGGCCCGCTAAAAGACGATAATAACGAGTTAATCGCCGAGGACAAGCTGAATTTCGAGATTTTTTGCGGAAGGCTGGCGCAATAATAGCCGTTTGTTTGTTGCGTGCCCGCGTGGTATCATTAGCGTATAAGAATTTTCGGAAAAAATGGATTGCATTTTTTGCAAAATAATCAATAACGAAATACTTAGCTTTAAAGTATACGAGGACGCCGATGTTCTGGCTTTTTTGGACGTAAATCCGGCTGCCGAGGGGCACACGCTTGTAATTCCGAAAAAACACTTCGAAAACATTTTTGACATAGACAGCGCTTATCTGGAAAAAGTTGGTGCAGCTGCCAAAAAAATTGCCGAAAAAATGAAAGAAAGCTTAGGCGCGCAGGGCGTTAATCTCTATCACGGCAGCGGCCGGGCGGCCGAGCAGGGAGTTTTCCATTTCCATCTCCATGTAGTTCCGCGCCGCACGGGCGACGGAATTGATTTTACGGCAGCCATAGAAAGGAAAGGAAAAAAATTATCCCCGGACGAGATGGAATCTGTCAGGAAAAAATTATCTTTGGTTTAATTCTCCGCTAAAAATCAAAATATTTATATGAAGAAAAAATCTAAAACAAAGAAAATAGCCGTTAAAAAAGCAAAACCCGCGAAAAAGGCGGCAAAAAAGCCTGTTCGCGAAAAGCCAAAAAATAAGGTTATCCAGAAAGCTAAACCGGCCGAAAAACCGGAAGCTGCCGATTCGACGGAGAGAAAGGTGAGAATCAGGGTGATCGGCGTGGGTGGCGGCGGAGGGAACATTGTTTCCGAGCTTTCAAAAAGGCTGAAAGATTTTTCTTTGCAAAAAATAGATTTTTTGGCAGCCAATACCGATGTCCAGGCTTTGCGTTCTTTGAGCCGGAATATTAAAACTTTTGCTTTCGGGCAGAAGCTTACCAAGGGGCTGGGAACCGGCCGGGACGTGGAACTGGGAGAAAGGGCCGGGCGGGAAGACGCGGAAAAAATAAAAGCCATTTTCGCGGAAAACAAGGATTTATACCTTATTATTTCTTCTTTGGGCGGCGGAACCGGCACGGGCGCGGCTCCGCTTTTCGCGAAAACCGCCAACGATCTCGGGGCTACCGTTTTGGGAATATTTACTCTGCCTTTTTCATTTGAGGGCCGTAAAAAAATGGACGCAGCCGGAGCGGCACTAAGCAAAATGAAAGAAAACCTTAATGCTTATATGGTTATACCTAATGAGAGGATTTTCGGCCTGGCGAAAGAAGATACCGCTTTTAACGACGCACTAAATCTCGTTAATGGCCATTTGGCGAATTCTCTGGAAGGGCTTTTAAGAACGGTTTATTCGCCCGGGCTAATAAACATTGATTGGGCTGATATCCGGACGATTTTGGAGGGAAAGAAAAAAGTAGCCTACCTTAATATTGCTAAAAGCAAAATCAGCCAGAATCCGGAAGAATTTGTAAAAGCGCTTTTGAAGAATCCGATACTGGATTACCAATTCGGCAATGCGGACAATGTTATGTTTAACGTTGAAGCATCCAAAGATTTGCCGCTGCAATTACTGGCGCAGATAAGCCAAAGGATAAACCAATTGGCGCCGAACGCAAAAATAATTTTCGGACTAAGCCAGAACCCCAAACTTAAAAACGAAGTGAAAATTACGCTTTTGGCCACCGCCGGAGACAGGAAAGAAGACAAGAAAAGAAAAGCAGCCATAGGTGTTGCTAAAAAATCAGGAATTGGCAAAAAGGCAAAAAAAACAGGCGGAAAGAAAAAATCCGCCGCGGCCGGAGCGGAACAAGCTATTGAATTAAATAAAAAAGAGAGTAATATGGATAAAAAAGCTGGCGAAGAAATGCCTGAGGAGGAAACAAATATCCGTAGAAACGCCTTGGAAATCAAGGAGGCCGAGCTAAAGGCCAAAGAAAAAGAAGAGGAAGACGAAAAGATATTTGAGATCCCGGCTTTTTTAAGAAAAAGAAAGGGAAGATAAACTAAAAAATTATGAAAAACGAAGTAAAAAAAGCAATTTTTCCTATTGCCGGATTGGCGACAAGGTTTTTGCCTATATCTAAAGTTACGAGCAAGGAATTAATCCCGCTGGCGGACAAGCCTTTGATACACTATGTTACCGAAGAGGCTTCTTTGTCCGGCATAGATTCCATACAATTTATAGTAAGGCCGAAACAGAAAGAAGTTTTGGGTTATTTTGAAAGGAACCGTGATTTGGAAAAAAGGCTGGAAGAAAACAAAAAAACAGATGAACTTAAAGCACTGAAAGAACTTGACTCGCTTTTCGGAAAAATGGAATTTTCTTTGGCTATCCAAAAAACTCCGGCCGGAAGCGCGGACGCGGTTTATAAGGCCAAAGATTTTGTGGATGGCGAACCCTGCGCGGTAAGTTTTTGCGACGACGTTATCGATTCCGAAATACCCGGGCTGGCGCAAATGATAGAAGTTTACAAAACCTGCCAGAGGCCGGTTATCGCCCTTAAAACGATGCCGCAGGAAAAGCTGCAGAACTACGGGACAGTGGGCGCGGATAAAATAGCCAACGGATTTTATAAAATAAAAAAGTTCGTGCAAAAGCCGAAAAACGGAGAGGCTCCTTCGAATTTGGCGGTTTTGGGCAGATATATATTAACTCCGGACGTGTTTGAATATTTGGCTGCCCACAAATCAATGATGAAAAACGATTGCTGCATCGGCCAGGTTTTGGGGAAAATGGCCGAAGAAGGCAAAGCTGTTTACGGCTGCGAAATAAAAGGAGACTGGCTGGAATGCGGAAACAAGGCGCTTTGGTTCCGGTCTTTTTTGACTTTGCTTTTAAAACATCCGGAATACGACGAAGGAATAAAACAATTTTTAAAAGACTATAAATTATAGTTATGGTTTACGATTTGGCGATAATCGGAGGCGGGCCGTCCGGGATAACAGCCGGCATTTACGCGGCCAGGCAAAAAATGAAAACCGTGCTGATCGCGAAAAGTTTCGGCGGGCAAATGGCGCATAAAACCGTAGATATAGAAAATTATCCGGGTTTTGACAAAATATCCGGCCTGGATTTGATAGAAAAATTCGAGAACCAGCTGAAAGGAAAAAACGTGGAGATATTAAGCGAGGAATTGCACGCGATCGTTAAAGAAAATGATTCTTTTAAAATTTCTTTCGAGGACGGAAAATTTATAAACGCCACAGCGGTTATTATCGCCGCCGGCGCCAAGCCGCGAAAGCTTGATGTGGAGGGCGAGAGCGAATTTCTGGGCCGGGGCGTGAGTTATTGCACTACTTGCGACGGGCCGCTTTATCAGGGAAAAGATATTGTGATTGCCGGCGGTGGAAACGCTGGATTTGAATCAGCTATCTTTATGCAAAATTACGCGAACAAGGTTTATATTCTGGAATACGGCCCCGAGGCCAGGGCGGACGAGGAAAACCAAAAGCGCGCCAATGAAAACGGAAAAATAGAATTGATCGTTTCCGCGGATATCAAAAAAATACAAGGCTCTGCTTTTATGGAAAAAGTTGTTTACGCCGATCGGGTTACAGGCGAGGAAAAAGAAATAAAAGCGCAGGGAGTGTTTGTCCAGATAGGCTACAGCCCGGCATCGCACATAGTCGAACACCTGGCTGATTTAAACCAGCGCAAGGAAATTATCGTTAATCATGATACAATGGAAACAAGAACGCCGGGGCTTTACGCGGCCGGCGACATTACAGACGGCTTTTTGAAGCAGGTGGTGGTAGCCGCTGCTGACGGGGCCAAAGCATCGATGTCGGCATATAAATATTTACAATCAAAAAATGGCTAATGCTATTATAAGGTCAATCAAAGCCAGGGAAATAATCGATTCGCGCGGCAATCCGACTGTGGAGGTGGATTGCGTTACCGACGACGGCGTTTTTACGGACAGCGTGCCGTCCGGGGCGTCCGCGGGCGCTAAAGAAGCGAAAGAACTAAGGGATGGCGGAAAAAGATACGGCGGTAAGGGGGTTTTGGCGGCGATAAAAAACGTAAACGAAGTTATTTCACAGGCGATTGTCGGCGAAGATGCTTCGGACCAGGCGGCGATAGATAATTTTTTAATTGTTTTGGACGGCACTCCGGACAAATCAAAACTCGGGGCGAACGCGATACTCGCTGTTTCGATGGCGGCTTGCCGCGCCGGAGCGGCAAATTTAAAAATTCCTCTTTACGAACACATCGGCAGTTTAAGCGGCCGGAAAGATTTTTTTATGCCGAGGCCGTGCTTTAACATAATAAACGGCGGCGCCCACGCGGAAAACGGGCTTGATTTCCAGGAGTTTATGATTGTGCCGCAGAAAGAAAGTTTCGCGGAAAACGTCCAGGCCGGATCGGAAACTTATTACCAGCTAAAAAAACTTATAAAGCAAAGCTATTCTCCCGCCGCGGCAAACGTGGGGGACGAAGGAGGATTTGCTCCGCCGATGGACGCGCCGGAGATTGCTTTGGGGCTGATAACAAAAGCGATACAACGCTCCGGCTATTACGATAAAATAGGAATAATAATAGACGCAGCCGCTTCGCAATTTTACAACCAAACCGACGCGGGCAGCTATTACAAAACCATGATGGGAATATTCGAGGACGGCGAATTTTTGAATTATTACGACGAACTGGTAAACCAATATCCGATTATCGGATTGGAAGATCCGTTCGCGGAAGAAGACTGGGAAAGCTTCGCGAGCATAAACAAGAAATACGGAAACCGGATAATGATTATCGGCGACGATCTGCTGGCAAGCAATTCCCGCTACATAGAAAAAGCGAAAACAAAAGAAGCCTGTAACGCGGCGCTGTTAAAACTGAATCAAATCGGCACGGTTACAGAACTGATAAAATCGGCAAAACTGGCGCAAAGTTATGGCTGGAAAACGATAATCTCGCACCGTTCCGGAGAAACAACTGATGATTTTATCGCTGATTTGGCGGTGGGCATTGGAGCGGATTTTATAAAAGCGGGAGCGCCGGCAAGAGGCGAACGCACGGTGAAATACAACCGTTTGCTTAAAATTGAAGAAAATTTAATTAAATAAAAACAAAAATGAATATCAGGCTATTTACAACCCCAATTTGCCCCTATTGCGTAACGTTAAAAAGATTTTTGGAAGAAAAAGGAGTGCAGTTTGTGGTTATAAATGTCCTTGAGGACAAAGCTGCCCAGGAGGAGATGATAGAAAAAACCCAACAGGTAACAGTCCCGGTTCTGGATATTGACGGAGAGTTTATCGTCGGGTTTGACAGGAAAAAAATAGTAGAAAAATTGGGAATTAAAGAAGAGGATTAAATTAGTTCGCCGACCATCTGGTCGGCGAGTTTTCAATTTGACGGCTGTTTGATTACGGTATACCATTTTAACCAGAAAAGAGGTGCTTGTTGTGTATGCTACTGTAATTGTTTGTGGGTCTAAAATCGCCATTTGGGCGGCAATCGCTAGTGTCCTTTTCCAAATAGTTGTCGGATCATTGGCTGCGGGAGTAATTGCCGGCGCAGTCGTTTGGTTCCTTAGCAAAATCAAAAAATAAGCGCTTAAACAATTTGTTTAAGCGGTTTTTATTTTACCCGCAATATATTGCCTAATAACCGGTTTAATAGTAAAATTATTATAAATTAGAATAACTTTGAATATTATGCCTAAAAAAATTGCTATCAACGGATTCGGCCGGGTTGGCCGATGCACTCTTAAAAATATCATTGGTAATGAGCTTGATTTGGAAATCGTAGCTATAAACGATTTGACCGATGCGGAAACATTGGCGCATCTTTTAAAATACGATTCCGCCTACGGCATATACGAAGAAGAAGTTTTTGCCGGAAAAGATTATTTGGAAATCGCAGGCAAAAAGATAAAAATGTTTTCCGAAAAAGACCCGGAAAAGCTGCCATGGGAGCAGTTAAAGGTGGATATTGTCCTTGAATGTACGGGCATATTTACCGACAAAGAAGGGGCGTCAAAACACCTTAAAGCAGGCGCGAAAAGAGTTATTATTTCCGCTCCGGCGAAATCGGATGATATCCCTTCATATATTCTCGGAGTTAACGCAAAAGAATATAAGGGCGAAAAAATTATTGACATGGGATCGTGCACAACCAATTGCCTGGCTCCGCTGGTAAAAATTTTAGATGACACTTTTGGCATCGTGAAAGGATTTATGACAACAATCCATTCGTACACGAACGATCAGCGTATTTTGGATTTGCCTCATAAAGACTTGCGCCGTGCGAGGAGCGCGGCAGTTAATTTGATACCAACCACCACGGGCGCGGCCCGAGCCATCGGCAAAGTGGTTCCGTCCGTGAAAGGAAAAATGGACGGAATAGCGATCAGGGTGCCGACGCCGGTTGTTTCCTTGGTTGATTTGGTTTGCGAATTAAAAATCGAAACCACTGTTGAAGAAGTAAACAGCCTTTTCAAAAAGAAGGCCAACAAGGGTGATTTTAACGGGATTTTGTGGGCGGAAGAAAACCCGCTAGTTTCTTCCGATTTTATCGGCAATTATTTTTCTTCAATTGTCGATTTGCCGTTAACCATGGCAAACGGAAATATGGTAAAAGTTTTGTCCTGGTATGATAATGAGTGGGGTTATTCCGCCCGGCTGGCGGAAATGGCCGACTTTATATCGCATAGAGCTTAAAAACTAATTATAAAAATATTTGGGCTAAGCCCAAAAGTAGAAAGCCAAAATGGTTTTCCCCACAGTTGAATTTTTTGCGTTTTTTACGTTCGCCCTCATTTTAAATTGGGCGTTAAAGCCGTGGCCGCTCATATGGCGTTTATTCCTGTTGTTTATAAGCTATTTATTCTATTCTTTTTGGGATTATCGGTTTCTCGCCATTTTAATCTGGGTTTCGGTTTTAAATTATTTTATAGGCCTTTTGATAGAATCCAGCCCGAAATTTAAAAAATTAACTTTATTTTTTGGCGTCATTGCCAATCTGGCGGTTCTGGTTTTGTTTAAATATTATGATTTTTTCCGGATCAGCGCCGAATCGTTCATGGCGAAATTCGGTCTTTTTTTCACATTCCCTTTGTTTGAAATAATCCTGCCCCTGGGCTTGTCTTTTTATCTGTTCCGGGCGATTTCTTATATCGCGGATGTCTATTCGAGAAAAATCGCGGCTAATCATTCTTTTCTAGATTTGTCGCTTTACGTGGCTTTCTTTCCGCAGATTTTTTCCGGCCCCATAATGCGCGCCCCGGAATTTTTCGAGCAAATAAAAAACGGCGGTCCGAAAAAAATAGAAAATCTTACGGAAAATCTAACCCTCATTTTCGTGGGGCTGTTTAAAAAATTGGTTATTTCGAGCTATCTGATTATAAATTTGACGGACGATGTTTTTGCCGTGCCCGAAAACCATTCGGCTCTTGTGGTGTGGCTGGCTTTTTTCGCTTATTCGCTCGTAATTTATTTTGATTTTAGCGGATACAGCGATATGGCAAACGGATTTGCCGGATTGCTGGGCTTTAAGCCGCCGCTAAATTTTAATTTTCCGTATTTGGCGTCGAGCATTAAGGAGTTTTGGCGGCGCTGGCACATAACTCTTTCAAATTGGATGAGGGATTACGTGTATATTCCCTTGGGCGGAAACCGGAAAGGAAATCTCCGGAAGTATGTTAATTTGATGATAATAATGGTTTTGGTCGGAATTTGGCACGGCGCTTCCAACCAATACATAATTTGGGGATCCATGCATGGGATTGCGCTGGTGCTTTTTAATGTGGGGGAAGACTTAAAAAAGCGATTTTGGCCCGGAGTTATTTCGGGAGCCAATCGAATAATTGCATCTTTAGGGACATTTTTCGGAGTTGTTTTTACTTTTTTGTTTGTTTCTTTTTCCTGGATATTTTTCCGTTCGGAAAACATCGATGGCGCGCGGAAATTTATTGCCGCGATGTTTGATTTCGCCAAGCCGGCGGAGCCGTTCAAGCTATATATCGCCCTGCTGATTTTGTTCGGGTTTTTATTTTTTCTGCTGGAGAAAACGATTATCAAAAAATTGTCCGATTTTCAGGATTTTCTGCCGTGGCCGGCGCTGGCCGTGTTTTGCGTGATTTTGATTTTAATAATATTTAAGATCGGGCCGGACACATTGCCTCCGTTTATTTATTTCAATTTTTAAAAATGGAAACCGAACAAAAACAAAACAAACAAAATAAATCGGCGCCGATTATCGCGATTGTTGTTTTCTTGGCGATTACCGCTATTTTTCCTTTCTACGAATCGAAACGGACAGTTTTTTGGGAAACGCCCACCGAAAGCCTTAAGGAAAATATTTTTCAGTCGTTTGTTTT
>JAQUOQ010000007.1 GCA_028717005.1 Minisyncoccota bacterium | reverse complement strand
TATTTTTTCTGCCCGATCCGATCTCTCCTATAAGAAGAGCGTTTTTGCTCCCTTTGCGGGTGAGTATCTGTTCCACCATTTCTATTTCCGCTTTGTGGCCGATTATTTCTTCGTATCCCCTTTTGCTTACTTCCTGTGACCAGTCTATCGAAAAGTTATCAAGAGTGGGTGTATAGCCGTATGTCCAGTCGTTTGCCAGTGAGCCGATTTTTTTCAGGTTTTCAAGATCCCAAAATATTCTGCTTTGCCTTATCCTTTTATTTGTTGATTCTATCCACCAGGAAATATTTTCCACGTCTTCCCTGCCCAATTCAAGATCGGTCAGTGTTTTTATCAGCAGGCTTTCTTTTTCGGCGAGCGCGGCAATCAGGTCGCCTTCTTTAATCTTTGTTCCCTGCCGTTTTATCGCCGATTTCGCCGCTTCGCTGAGCAAAATTTCAAAATTATCAGAGTCGTTTTCCGCGGCGCCTTTAAGCATTCCACCCTCCAAATCTTTTTTAAAAGCAGACAAGCTTAAAGAAAACCTGGAAAACAAAAAATTTATTTTCGGGTTTTTTTCGTCGAGCAGGAAATAAAGCGTAAGCGCGCTTGTAGGATATTTCAGTCCGTTTGCGGCCGCTTGTTCCATGGCCCTGTTAAGATATTTGGCGGAATTAAAATTAAGCAGCTCCGCCAGATTATAGCTGCTTAAATCAACAACCTTGCTAAGGTCTGCTTTCGGCGCCGGATTTTTCAGTTCGCTTTCAAAAAAAGAATAAAAAACAAACGAAATCGCATAAATAGAAAGAGAAATTACGGTTAGGCCTTCGGCAAGCCGCAGATAGCCGGAATTAAAAACAAAAGCAGCAAGAAGAAGAGCCGCCAAGATTAATGTTAAAAAGAAAAATATTTTTTTAAGCAAACCGAAGAAGCCGAAAGATTTTTCCATTTGTATTGCTTCGTAAATATCGGTTTTTTTGAGGTCAAACATCAAAAAATAATTATTAGCCCGTAAATTATTCCGCCCAAAGCCAAAAACGGCAAAGCAATCCAGATTAAAAACAAGACAATTCCCGCGGCGAGCGACAATATTTCGGCAGCCGCGAAGCTGATAAGCAAAAACAGCCTTAAAATAAAGCCGATCAGGCGCGAGATTAAATTGCCCGCGGCGGATTCTAGATACACCTTAAAATCAAAACCGCGGCCATAGCTGGAAAGCTCCCTTTTCCAGGGAGAAAAAAGCGATTTAAGCAGGTCCGGAGCCGAAAACAAATAAACGTTAAAAGCGAGATAATTTTTAAGGCCTCTTAAAATTTCAGCCGGCTGTTTGTAAAATTGCCAGCGAAAGTATTTTAGAGATACGGACTCCATGTTATGCTTTTTCTTTTTTAGTTAGAGAAATATTTTTGATTAATATCTTGTACAAGCCTTCCAGGAAATCGCCTCCGGCATAGCCGATTACGAAAGCGATTGCCGGCGAGATGTAGCTTAGCCCCTTTATTTCTATTGCCGATTGGTCAATGGCGTAGGCAGTCAGCAAACCGATAATGCCGGATATAAACGCCATAAAAAGAAATTGGGTTAAACTGAACGAAGATCTGTTCGTATAGCCCGTCCGGGTTTTGAGATAACCGATAAGCCCCCGCACTAATCCTCCCCCGAAACCGGCGATTAGGATAGATAAAAATAAATTCATAAAGTATTGATTTATTATATGGTTAAATTATAATATTAACAAGAGGAGATTGTCCATATCGTGCCCGTTTAAAAGTAAAAAAAATCGCAGGCTTGACAAGAATTTTACTATTATTATAATGATAGCATGATTAAAAAGAAAAGGTCGAAATCTTTGGGTATTTGCCTGAAGAAGCACCTCCTTTTTGCAAAAAAAAGGAAGCCTTTCTTTGAGAGGGGCGAAATAATAAAAAACCCATTTAATTTTTAAAAATGTCAAACAAAAACACTTTTGCATTTAACGAAGACGAAGAAGTATTAGCAAATTCATACGACGACGAATTCGGCGATGACGATGGCTTCAGCGAAGGCGACGATTTTGAAGAAAACGATGACGATGATTTGGACGAGGACGAGGACGATGATGCTGATGAGCCGGACGACGACGAAGAAGATGACGATGACGACGTCGGCGACAACGAAGAGTAATTTAAAACAATAAAGTGGATTAAACCCTGCATAACAATGCAGGGTTCAGTTCAAAATGATATAAAAAATAATAAATATAGCATGGAAAATCAAAAGAAGCTTAATGTGTGGATGGTGATAGCAATAGTATTTTTTATTGCGGCAGCCGTTTTGGGAGGATTGTTTTTTAAAGCCCAGCAGGATTTGGCGAAAAACAGCAAATTCGTGGGAAAGACTGATTCTGGAACCTTAGTTAACCCGGATACGGCGGCGAAAGACGTGGTTGATTATATCAACAATAATCTTGACGCGGCGAAAAGCACTACGCTTAAAGACGTGAGTCCGGACAAATACTTGTTTTATAAAATTAACCTTAATGTCGGCGCTCAGCCTCTTGAAGCGTACGTAACTGCTGACGAAAAATTGCTGTTTTTCCAGGGCATTGACATCAGCAAAAAAGAAGTAGCCACGGACGGCAATTTTAAACAAGTTGAGGGAGCGACTGTTTGCACCGAAAACAACAAACCGATAGTTTATTTCTTTGGCTCGGAATCATGCCCCCATTGCCAATGGGAAAAGCCGATTATTGACGCAGTTGTCGCATTGTTCGGCGACAGAATTTCTTACCACAAGAATATAGATAACCAGACCGATCAGGATATTTTTGCGCAATACAGCTCGGACGGATCTATTCCGGCAATTGTTCTTGGTTGCGAATATTATCGTGTCGGCTCCGGCGAGCAGATAGGAGCGGATGCGGAAAAAGCCGCCTTAACTAAATTGATCTGTAACCTAACCGGAAACCAGCCAGGCGAGGTCTGCACTGCCCAATAAATTGGATATGTCTAAAGCCCCCGGAAGGGGGCTTTTTAGTTGTGGAAAACTTTTATTGACAAATTGTCCGGGTTATTTAATAATTATACACAGTTCTTAAAAATTAAAAAAACAAATGAAGTTATTGTCCGGGGCTCACTTTAAAGGCACAAAATTTTGCGCCCTTAAAGTGGGCCATCGGGCATTTTAGCAATGCTGTTGGCTCCTGTGTAGCTTTTCGACTAACGTACCGCAAACGGAAAACGGACTTGCAAAAATCATCTCCGTAGGAGGTGGTAGGATATATGACTGCGGTTTCCCTACCCTGCATAGCATCTGCGGTGTACGGCTTTAATTTGAAAAAGTCTGATCGATATGCCGGCACCGGGTGCAATTTCCGTATTGACCTGAACTGAACGGCCTCAAGGCCCGGCAGGAAGTTACGATCCCCGCCCATGAGGCGCCTTAAGCAGCCCGTGTTGAGGCTATGCGAGCGTGCTCTTGCTGATACTCTCGCACTCTCGCGCGAATCAGCCTCGGATAAACGAGCCCTTGGATTGCATCTTCCAAATCGCCGTGAAAGCTTTCCCAGCTGCGGGAGCCCTTGAAACCATGGATCTTTAGCAATCCGCCCCGATGTTTTCGGGGCAACTGTAACCAACAATAGGTGATGTTCACCTATTATTCGGGGGTAGAGAAATCAATCTTTCCCCCACCCAAATTAACTTCATTCGAAATACGCCAATCAAACGGCGTTTTTGTTTTAAACAAAAACTCCGCGTTAACGGAGTTTTTGGCTTTCTGCGATTTATTTTAATCCTCTGCTTATAATTATTTTAACTCTACTGTGGCGCCCGCTTCGGTGAATTTCTTTTTCAATTCATCGGCCTCTTCTTTCTTAGCTCCCTCCTTGATTATCTGGGGAGCTGTGGCGATGGCGTCAACAAGGTCTTTTGCTTCTTTCAATCCTTTTTGCGTAACATCTCTTACCACTTTTATAACTTCTATCTTTTTGTCTCCGGCACCGGTTAAAACTACATCAAAAGCATCTTTTGTTTCACCGGCTTCAGCCGCGGCTGCGGGGGCGGCTCCGGCTGCTGCTGCCATCATTTGCGGAGCGGCGGAAACGCCGAACTTTTTCTCCAACACTTTTACTAATTCAGATAAGTCCAAAACCGACATTTTTTCGATCTCAGCAACTATCTTTTCAAACTTTGCGGGAACCTCTACGGTTTCCTCTTTTATTTCTTCTGCCATATTTTTACTTTGTCTCGCCGAAGCTTTAGTGAAGGCGGATACGTCTCGCCAAAATCCGTCGAGGCAAATTTATTTATTGTTTTTACTGTTGATTATTGCTTTTTTCTCCTATTGCCGAAAGCGCGTAAACAAGGTTTCTTAAATTGCCGTGCAATGCGCTTACAAATCCGGAAATGGGCGCGTTAATTGTGCCGACTAAGTTGCCCAATAATTGTTCCCGGCCGGGCAGCTGCGCCAGATTTATAATCTGTTCGGCGCCGTAAAATTTGCGCATCAGATAGCCTCCCAGTATTTTCGCCTTTTTGTTAATCTTTACAAATTGGTAAATAGCTTTGCTGGGCGCGACCTCGTCCTCATAACCCAGGGCCAAAGCTATCTCTCCGGGAATATCTTTCGGATCCAGTTCGATATTTTTGTTTTTTAGGGCGATTTTCAAAAGCGTTTTTTTGGCTACTTTCAGTTCGCTTCCCTGCTCTTTTAGCTGGTTCCGCAATTCGGCCAAATCTTTAACTTTCACGCCGGTAAAATCCATAAAAACCATGGCTTTTTGCCTGGCGATTTTTGTTTCCAGATCGCTTACAATGCTTTGTTTCTTTTCTTTTGTTAAAGGCATATTTAATAAAAAATCCGTGGCTTGCCACAGACCGACTAAAAGGAAAAATAATAAAATTATTTCATCCTCGGCGGGGCTTATTCATGTGCCCGCTTTCTGTGGATTATTTATATCCTGATTATAGCCAATTTTCCGTTTTTGTCAATCCAATTAAAAACCGCCCGCCAAAGGCGGACGGTTATGTGTAAAATTGTTTAAATTCCTACGCAGGTTTTTTTTCGCCGAGGGATACGCCAACCGCAATCAGGCCGATAATAATTTCTATAATGGAATACCAGACCGGAACAATCATAAAGGCTGGAAACAGCGTCCAGATGCCGGCTATAATCAAAATTATGCCCAGCAGCATTAAAATTTCTTTTGCCATATTATTATTTTATATAAGAACTGACGACCTTTCGGTTTTATTTTACCACACTTGCCGGAAAAGTTTCAATAATAAAAGGGCTGCCGCGGGCAGCCATCGGTTTACTAACTATTTTGCAGGTTTTTTAAGAAGTTTATAAAGCACGAAAGCGGCGACGCAAAAGATAACCAGATAAAAGAGAGCAAAATACAGCGATAATTGCCATATAGCCGTATCAATTGTGTCGTCGGAAAAAAGGAAAGCTATGTTTGTAAAAAAAGACATACCGCTTAGGATTAGCGTTATTGCCGCTCCGGCCGTTATCCCCCATCGCCAAAAACTGTTTTTTTTAATTGACGCGGGCGCGGTTTGGGTGTTTTCCGTCATGGGGGTGATATTCAGGCTTATCACAATTTCAGTAGCCTTAGGGAAGCATTTAAGGGGAATAAACAAGGTGTAGGCGCCCCATTGCGCCCCGCCCAAAGCATCTGTGCCAAGGTTGGTTCCGGCAAGATTGGTTTTAACCGGTATCCCCTGTTTTTGCAGTTCCTGTTTCAGGGCGTTGTAATCAACGTAGTTATACGTTCCGAAATTATAATAATCGTTAATGTTTTTTTCCATTAAATAAATTATATTAAGGAACGCCGGTAAAGTCAATTTTAAAAAGCAGGTGTGGATTGTTTGTATTCCCAAAAAACATAGAAGTGGTAAAATATTATTTAAGGTCGAATAAAATAAGTAACCAACAACTTGCTTATGTACAAACCATTTCCGCGCTTGCAGGCGGAGGCGGCCTAAGCAGGTTTAAACAATGAGCGAATTAAATTGGTTAGATTGGGTGGCCTTGATTCTTGTCATCATCGGTGGCATAAATTGGGGACTCGTCGCATTCAATTTTAATTTAGTCACAACCATCTTCGGCTCAATGCCGACAGTAGAGATGATTGTTTATGTTTTAGTAGGCTTATCAGGTATCTATTTGGCGATAATTTCGCCAAAATTAGCCAAAAAGTAGAAAGCGTTAAAAATCCCTCCTCGTTTGAGGAGGGTTTTTATTTTATAAAAAAACCTACTGATTTGCAGTAGGTTATGTTTTGATCGCCATCGTTTGGCGGCCGGATAAGAGCCGTTGGAGCTTGGCTTCGGTTGTGTTAATTGCACCCGGTTGAAGATGGCCCTTGTTCAAGTCTTGCCGCACGAAGTTAGCATACAATCTTGCCGCTTTTGGGTCTGATGCTGTTTGGGCGCGGACAAGCCATCGGGCTGCTCTGATTTTGATGGCTTGAGTTCTCGCTACTTCCAATTTAGAGATATCCTCCACGAAGCTGCCCAAATCAATCACGTGGCCGGTTTTGGACTGGCATTCCGCCGTGGCACAATCAATGTACTCAAGGTAGAAATCGGCATTTATCGGATTTTCTTTTATTTTATTAAGCCAGCAGGCGATAACTAATTCGAAAGCCTCAATTCTCATTTGCCTCAGCGCTTCTTCTTTTAAGCCGATATCTTCGGCTGTGAGATTGTTCTCGCTCATGCAGTAGTCCAAATAATCTAAACTAAAGATGCTGTCTGCTCTTGGAACAGTCTTTGCTCTTTCAAGGACAGAAAGAGCAAATTTAATAGCTTCCGATTTTTCCATTTTTGCACACTCCGCTCACTTCCCATTAAGTTGTAAAGGTAATTATATGGCTTTATATTAGATTATTTTTTAATAAAATTCAAATAGCGGATAAATTACAAGGCTAACTCATCAAGCCTTGCTATCCGCAATTTTTTTTCCATAACCACCTCAATTAATTTTGGCAGGGCGTTTACCATTCTTTCCGGCCGTTTTTGCTGCTCGTTCCTTTTTTCGCTCCCGTCATGCAAAACGATGATCGAACCTTTCCTGATGGTGTGCTTCGCGATATTTAAAATTCCTTCGGATTTTGTAATCCAATCAAAAAGCGGAATGTCGCCTCCGATCATTTTTGCTTCCCTGCTGAAAGGCGGCTTGTAGTTCAGGCAATATTTCAGCCTGAAATAGGGTGGCCTGATGAATTCGGTGTGTATATTCAAAATGTTAAAAATCGTTTCGTCCGCTTTATCGAAATCACAGCATGCTTTTTTGCTGTGGGAATAAGTGTGGTTGCCTATAAGGTGCCCCCGATTAAATATTTCCCGGACTATCTCCGGATGTTTTTCCGCCCACCGGCCGATTACAAAAAAATTGGCCTTTACGCCATATTCATCGAGAATGTTTAATATTTTAGGCGTCCAAAAAGGATTTGGGCCGTCGTCAAAAGTGATGGCCATTTTATTTTCATTCCGGCTGCCATGCATGCGTACTTTCATATTTGCATTATACCAAAAAATCGTTAGGCGGGCGAGGCGGTTTTATGGCGTTTTTTTACATCAGCACAACAAGGCTTAATTTCCAAGATTTTCCGTAAAAAGTGTGCGGAATAAGAGGAAAAAAAGACATTATTTTTATTGACATTATTCTTTAATCGCTTTATAATTAGTATACAACAATTTTAGCTGTTACACTTTTGGCGGAAAGAGCTAAAGGTGTGGCAACTAATTCGTCAACAATAAATATTTTATCCGCGGAATTCATGCCAACAAAGATGGAATGTGTTCCGCGGTTTTATTTTATTTGCGAGATTGATGTAAATTGCTAAAAGGTCGAACCAGTTCTTTAATAGAAAAAAAGATAATAAATAACATCAATAAATAAAGTAAAAATATGACAAAATTGTCAACAAAGATAAATAAAAAATTTGCAGCCTTTATAATTAGCGTGGCCGTTTCGTTTGTTTTTGGCCTTATTGGGCCAACTACTGCGCTCGCGGCCGGTCCGGCATCGGTTAACCTGTTATCGGCTGGTAATTTCGCGATTCTATCAGAAACAGGGATCACGAATACAGGAAGCCATGCTTGCGCTATAACCGGTAACATCGGTTCTAGTCCGATTACTGCTGCTGCGATGGATAATGTGTTTTGTTCCGAAATAGCCGGAACAATATATGGCGTTAATGCGGGATATACGGGTAGCGGCACTACAACGTGTTTTGCCGGAAACCCGCCCTTGTCTAACAAGACTCTTGTGGATAATGCGGTATTAGATATGGAAACAGCATATGTCGACGCTGCCGGAAGAACATTACCAAATGGCACCGAGCTTTATGCAGGAAACCTTGGCGGGCAAACCTTCGCTCCGGGACTCTATAAATGGAGTACCGACGTTATAATACCAACCGACGTTACTCTTTCTGGTGGCGCAAACGATGTGTGGATATTCCAAATAGCGGGAAATCTAAGTATCGCCTCCGGCGGCAGCGTTCCTGCCGGCATTAAGGTATTGCTTACTGGCGGAGCCAAAGCATCGAATGTTTTTTGGCAAGTTGGCGGTGGCACCGGTGCAACTCTCGGAACACACTCTACGTTCAATGGGAATATATTGAGCGCAAAGCAGATTATCATACAAACCGGCGCGGTACTTAATGGCAGAGCATTGGCACAAACCCAGGTTACGCTTGATGCTAATACGATTTCGATTCCTACCGATAACCAAACCTGTTCTGCTATAAACTTGGTAAGCGGCATTAATACACAAACCGCAGGGTTTACGGAAACGGTTCAAGCCAGTTCTTCAACCGCATTGTCTCCTGCTCAATATAATCACAATGGATTTGTTCCATCGTTTGCTACGCAGACGGTCATTCCACCATGGATTGATCCGAGTACGGATTCTAATTTTACCGGTTCAGGGGCAGTATGGGCTTCAACTGACCCAACATGGCCAGGTGGTAGCGGTAATACCGAAGGCTCTCCTGGTAATAACCAGTGGCGTTTGTTCCAGGATAGTTTCAATCTTCCTTCGGGCGCGACGGTAACCTCGGCACAGCTTTCGTATACTGCCGACAATGCCGCCGATGTGTATTTGAACGGTAACACAACGCCAATTTCAACAACAAACGATGTTTATGGTGCTGTTCCTCCCGCGCTTCCGCAAAACTTTGCGAGCGTATATAACACGTCGTTCGTACCCGTCGTTGGCAATAACACAGTCGACTTTGTGGTTCGGAATTGGGGTAACTTTGACGATCAACAATTCAATCCAAATCCAACGGGATTGCTCTATAATGCCGTAGTGAGTTATTGCGTACCAGTAACGCCGGCGGCTGTGCAGGTGCATATTTTTAAATATATTGATGGAGTAAAAGCAACTGCCGCAAATGCAAACAGCGTTAGTTTTCCCATGTTCACTTCAACTTTTAGTGCTCCGTTTACGCTTGGTCCGTCCGGATGGACAACCGGGGATATCGCTTATGAAGCATCAACCTCACCTATGTCGGTTGGGTCATCATATAGCGCAGAAGAAAACCTGAGCACGGATCTTGTGGGGGCGAGTTGTACGGAAGGAAAGCTGTATGCTTTGGTCGGTTATTCAGTTGGAGACACGTTGGCAGATGCGGTTGTTGCGACACCGTCTCTAACAGTGCCAAATTTCACCAACCTAACTGGCGATAAGTACGTCATTGTGCAAAATCATCTTTGCCCGGCACCAACTACCCTAAAAGTTCATATATTAAAATACTTAGACGGACAAGAGGCAACCGCGCAATCGGGAAACAATTATTTATTCCCAATGACAGCCACTTGGCAAACTGCTAACCTGGACGGTGGTGCAATCGCTACCGGCACTTATGTTTTGGGCAATAATTACGGCGGTGCAGCAGAATTATATGGTGCCGATACAGCTGCCATGCAGTCTCCGGCAGATTACAGCACAGCCGAGATTACAGATAGTACCAGCCAGGTAGTCGCATCACCCGAATTTTGCGCTCCGGGCAAATATTTGCTCAACGGGTATCGTATAAGTAACGCGAGTTTTGCCGATGCGGCAACGCAACCTCTTTCGGCCGCCGCGCCAGCGTTTATTGGCCTGAGCAGCGACCAATATGTGATAGTTGATAATTCGCTCTGCCCTACCAAAGGTAGCCTTGTAATCGAGAAAAACACCATCGACGGAAACGGGACTTTTAAATTCACGGGCGATATGGGCAAATTCCAGATAACAACAACGGGCGGTGTTGGTTTGAGCCAGACGTTTGCGAATCTTGCCCCTGGCACCTATCATATTGCCGAGACAGCGCAGAAAGGCTGGACAATGGTAAGTAACGACTGTTCCTCGGTTGTGGTTGTTGCGGGAGCGCCAACTACGTGTATTGTCACAAATAGCAAGAATCCGAAACTAGGAGAGATTCGCGGCATTAAGTACGAGGATTGGGATGGCGATGGCAGTCCGTTCGAAAGCAAATGGGAAGTCAAGCTTTCTGGTTGGACTATTTATCTTGATACTAATGACAACGGAGTGCTTGACAATGGCGAGCCCTCAATGGTAACCGGCAAAAACGGCGCCTATCATTTCAGTGGTCTTGTAGCAGGCACTTATCATGTCCGCGAGGTACTAAAGAGTGGCTGGATGTCAACCTATCCTTCAAGCAATGCTTCAAGCGACAAATACGATATTATTCTTGCCGCTGGCCAAATAGCGAAGAATAAGGACTTTGGCAATTTCAAGCTCGGTTCAATATCGGGTATGAAGTTTAATGATGTAAACGGCAATGGCCGCAAGGATAAAAATGAAACTGGTTTGGCCGGTTGGACGATTACACTCGCAAAACCGGACGGTTCCACAATAACCGTTGCAACCGACTCGAGCGGTAAATACTCTTTCGGCGATTTACCGGCGGGAACTTATAAGGTTACAGAAGTGCAGCAGAATGGCTGGACGCAAACTACTAAAAATCCGGGAAAGATTAAAATCAATTCCGGAACTGTTTCCAAAAATAATAATTTTGGCAACACGCAAAAGGTAATTGATGATGAAGATCCCTGTTATCACAATTAAAGTAGTGCTTGTAGCCGGGTAAGTTAACAAAAAGCTCCTGATTTTTCAGGAGCTTTTTTTGTTTACAGAGTTTAAACGATGCCTAGATGCGGCTTACGTTTACTGCGTTTGGTCCTTTTGGAGATTCGCCTTTTTCAAAAGATACTCTGTCCCCGACTCTTAACTCTTCGTAGCTTACGCCCTTGAGTTCATTGCCGTGAAAGAATAGATCTTTTTCTTCGCCTTCGATTGCGATAAATCCAAATCCCTTGTCTGTAAGGTTTTTGATTGTGCCTTCCATGATTGCAAAATTAATTTAAATTATGTTTTAAGGTTTTACCCTAAAGAGTAGTTTCTTTAATAAACTCGACTAAATTTTAATAAGCGACTATCTTGTAATATAGTGATAACATTTAAAACATAATTAGTCAAATCAAAAAACACCGATAGGCGTTATTAGTCCGAAAAGTTTTCGATTCGGATGCCGATCAGCCGGATTAATTTTAGCCTCGGGTTCTTCCTTTTATCAAAAAATGGCAGTATTAATTTCAGCGCTTCAAGCTTAAATTTTTTCAAATCTTTTTTTCCGAGAAAATCCTTAAAGCTTTTTGCCGAGTTTATAGTGGTAAAGTTGGAAAAACGGACCACGATGGAGATGGTCTTGAATTTTAAAAAGCCGCTTTTGGTGAATTTTTTGAAAACGCTTTCGCAGAGCTCGTTAAGCATTTCGGTTATATAAACCGGATTGAGAGTATCTTCTTCAAAGGTTGTTTGTTCTCCGATTGATTTTACTTCCCGCTCTTCCACGATTAAAGAATCATCTATTCCCCTTGCTTTTTCATAAATCGCCTCGCCTGCTTTGTGCAGCATTTGCCGAAGATCGGCCTTTTTTAATTTTTTTAAATCCCTAATAACCGAAACTCCCTGTTCGTGCAAAACTTCGGCGGTTTTCGGGCCGATGCCGGGCAATTCCCTGATTGGCAACGGCCCCAAAAAAGAATTTACTTTATCCGGTTTTACGATCAACAATCCGTCCGGCTTGTTTTTGCCGGCCGCTATTTTCGCAATCAGCTTATTCGGACCGATGCCGATGGAACAGGTCACTTTTTCTTTCTTGCGTATTTCTTCTTTTATTTTTTTGGCTATTTCCTCTGCTTTTTTGTATGATTTTGCCGGAGTTAAATCAAAATAAAATTCATCAATACTCGCCTGTTCTACGAGTTTGGAATATTTTTTTATGATATTCAAAACATTATTCGAGCTCCTTACATAAAGGCGGAAGTTCGGAATTACGAAAATAGCCCTTTCCCTGCCTTCGCTTTTTGCCTTTTCGGAAAGCTGCCAGGCGCGCGAAATCGGCATGGCGGAATGGATGTCGTATTCTCTGGCTTTATAGTTCGCGGTTGATACCACTCCCCGGCCCTTCCCTTCTTTGGGGTCAGAACCCACCACAATCGGTTTTCCTCTAAACGAAGGGGTGGCTCGCTCTTCAAGCGAAGCGAAAAAAGCATCCATATCCAAATGTCCGATTATTCTGTTTTTCATCTTTTTACAATCTTATAATAACAAAAAACCGCCGGCGTGGCGATTTGCGTATTAAAAAACTGGATTTTAAGAATTCAGGATTTTTCAGCCTTGTCTGGCTTATTCTATACTAATTGCTGGTTTTGAGAGCATGCTGCGCTCTCGCCTTTTTCTCACGCAATCTCGCGAAATGATCTTCAGAACTCTCGAACTTGTATCTTGCCGATTCGCCGTTGTCGCGAGAAAATGTAATTACTGTTCTGTCTCCGGCCCACTCCTCGAGTTCCCTGTAGAATGCGCTGTCAAGCACGAGCTTGTGGCGCTGTGCAATCTTTTTCAGGTTTCTTTTTATGGGCCAAAGCCTGATTCTTCTTAAGAAAGCTCCTTTTCTCGGAACTTCCAGAAGAACAGAAGTTTCAGAATTAACGAACATCATGAAAATATTATACAATACATACTGCTATATTGTCAATAGTAGAGTTGTGATGGTTTTTGTATAAAAAAAAGAGACCTGCGTCACAATCTTAATGATTGAAAGCGACAGCGGAATTTTTAAAATTTTGCAATAAAAAAAAACAGTTAAGATAATTTTTCAATAACATCGCTGTTCACAAAGTCTTTTATGGCTAGTGCGATTCCTGCCTTGGCCAGTAATCTGCGAGCAGATTGTATCGTGTCGATGCTGCTTTCCTCATCGTTAACCGTTTTAAAGTAGTCGATTGCCTGCATTACCGGCACCAATCGTTCCTTGATGTTTTGAATTTCCTCATTTGAGGGGATGTTTTCATCAAAAATGACGGTGTCTAATTTTTTAATGATCAAGTAAGGTGTCTCTTCCACGATTGCACACCTCCAGTGTGTATAATATTTATATAATATAATTCATATTTTGTCAACAGTGGTTAATCGATTAATTTTTCTATTTCATCAATAATTTTCTCTCTAACCGCATCATTTAAGATGCGTTCAGTCGGCGGCCAGTCGTAGTGTTGCCCAAAGAATTGATCAACAAATTCAAGTCCTGCGAAAGTAACTTTATGATCGTATCTGGGCCTAAAATGCCAATGCATATGTGGAGTCGGCGGATTGTTTTGGTAGGCCAAGTTCATTAAGCATGTCCAATTGAACATCGTAGCGCCGAAAGCTTTTTTAATGGCGCTCTCAAGTTTTTTCGCCAATTTGAGAAAATCAATTATTTCATCATTCGTCATGTCTGCCAAATCACCGCAATCCCGCCTTTTCAGCGATACGCTGCAATAGCCGAGATATGTTTGGTTTGGCATAAGAAATACTTTCCAGTATTCAGTTTCAAATACTTCATTATTGGCTTCCATTTTTGTTTGGTTTTTATAACCCCAAAGCGCCATTTTATTTATTGGCAGTTTCGTTGGTTAATTCGCCTATTCTTTTTTGATAATCTTTTCCTATAATTTCTCTTCTAGACAATAATTTATTTAACCCCGAAAAGTATTGTTCTCTGATTTGAGAAGTCGGAACAATTGCATCGTATATGCGGACCTCATCAATATACCCATCAAAAGTAAAATCTGTGCCCCCTGCCCTATTGCCAATCCGTGTATCTATTACGGTGTCTGGCGGTAGCGCAGTTTCGCCTCCGCCGCTAGATGTTCTATCTATTCCATTTACGTATATTTTTCTGCCAGAACTATTAAAGGTAACTGTTACCAGTTGCCACTGATTATACGTCAACGAATTATTTGAAGACTGGGTAGCGGTTCCTGCATTAATTTGAAAATAAAAATTAACAGGAGTTGTATATGTTATAAACCTATATCCATTCTGGCCGGAAGTAGATGTGCTTCTGTCTAATATTCTTCCCAGCCCTCCCTCGCCAGCCGTTTCTGGATAAATCCACACAGAAATAGTTCCACCCGTTGTTAGCCGTAAATCGGAAGCATCGGGCAAATTAATGTAATCGTCAGCTCGGTCAAAGCTATAACAAGAGTTTTGAATACAAGAAGAGTAAGTGACGGCTCCGCTTATTGTTCCAGCCGTATGCCCTCCCCAACTATCGCTGGCCGATGCTCCTACTGTATCATCTAATTTGTATTCGGCAATTAAATCAAGCATTAAAGCATCTCTTAACGAATTAGAAAATACCTGCGATTTGGCGATAGTTGCTTTCTGCGTGGCGCCACTCATGCCCACGATAATTAATCCGGATAAGATGCCAATAATAGCTATTACGACTAATAGTTCAATTAAAGTGAATGCTTGTCTCGATAATTTATGCATTAAAATTATTATATCCCCAAAAACAAAAAGCGCCAATCCGCCAGCAGGCGGAGCGCTGCGACAGAGATAACTTAGCTAATTTTCTTAATCCACTCTTTTTCCAGCTCACCGATACTTTTAGAATAAATCTTTTCAATTCGGGATAGATTTTCAGATATATCGCTATTTCTTGAGGTGTTTTGATAAACTTCTTTAAATTTATCTTTGCCGTACTGCTCTAGCAGAAATTTAGCAAATGATCCCACTTGCGGGTAAATTATGGTTGGTTCAACTTCTTCCCAATTATTATTGTCGCAAAGCCATTCCAGAGAATAAAGCTTATTTTCCCTTAACAAATCGCCACTAACCGCATATAGCTCCTTGTCCATAAAGCTATTTTCCATGTATTGAGCTAATCCTTCACATAACAAATAAATAGATAATCCCCACGGCAACGATAATAAATGAGTGTCTTCGTGTTCGCCTATAAATTTGCACTTTTCGTCATATACTACATGAATTTCAAATTTTTTAGGAACATTATTCTCAAGTTCCTGCCAAATCGCGTTACCCGGGCTATTGTCACCCATCAAAGCCGCTTTTTCTTTTAGTGATGGATATAGAAAGTAGCCGATTTTTCGATTATTGTCTAAATTTAACCAGCTGAGTATTTTTTTATAATGATTTTCTTTTGTATCAACAATATTCTTTCTGTTTTGCTCAGCTAAAGATCCTTTTTGAAAATAGAAAAAATAATGAAGGGATTCTTCTTTGTTAAAAGGCTGATTTAAATAGTCAGGTTTATACCATGGGATATTTTGTATATATTTCATGAGGTAAATATAACATAAAAGCGCCAACAGCAGCGCTTAAATTAGTCCTTTATAGATATTTTTTTACTGCTTTTTATTTCAATAATTATATCATCAATAAGTTTTTTTGAATCGATCATACTTGATCGGTAATACTTTTTTTGTAATTTCTTAACAAGCGACTCTCTGCCTCCATAGATAGCGCATCCAATTCCAAATTCTTTTAGCCATTTTGGATGATTTTGAATCACTTCATTAAATGCTTCCGAAACATTCCAAATGAAAAATGAATTATCATTCAGATTATATTCCGGGTAATTCTTTAAAAAATATTCATAAAAAATAAAATGGAGGGTTTCATGGGCAATTACGATTACTGTGAATTCTGCATTCTTGGTTATTGCCGGTATTTGAAAAGTCTTATCGCCAAGAAATCTTGGATATACGCCCCATATTGTGGCATAAGCAATGTACTTGCCTTTTGGCCAATATTTTTCTTCGAATAATTCACTTACTAATTCAAAGTAAGTATTTTCTTTCTTTTTCCAAGCTTCTTCATTGATTTGCATGTTTTTTCCAATCAAATTTGCATTTTTGGCGTATTCGTTATCAATAAAAGTTCGAATAAAATTTATGTCCGCAACATAATATTGGCCATTTTTTCCATCACCCTTTTTTATGTATTCCTTTAAGTCCGGATAAACTTTAAAAAACGCCCAATCTATTATAGAAGTGTCGTATTTACTCTCTTTAATAAAGTTTTCAAAAGTTTGGAAATCTTTATCTTTATCAATTATGAATTTGATTTTTGGCTGCATTTTTCAATAAAAAAGAGTATAAAATATATACTCAGTATAACATTATTGTTTTAAATTAAAATAGGTGTCCCATATTAGCCATTCAAGCGATAATTTGCTGTGGGGGCATATTCTTTCATCTATATTCCATCTGTTCCCTGTTTTCAATTCTACGCTTGCAGGACAACCACCACCACAAAATGCAATAGCTTCGCAGCCAAAACATTCGGCTGTAAATATCGGTGATCGATTTTCCCATTCTTTAAATAGCCTATTTTTTACTGGATCGTATTCGTCATCTAACACTGAGCCATCGAAATAATCTCTGGGCTTAATGAAATCTTGACAAACTCCGATACTTCCGTCGGGTGCAACAATTATCTGGCCACCAACAATTCCACAATCTGCGAATATTTGTTCTTTCGAAATAAACGAAGAAGCTTTTCGTACCATTCTTTCTTCGTAGAGACCAAGAGTGCGGAATTTATCAAACGCCCTGATTAAAAATTTAGCCGCTTCGGTGTAGTAATTTGCATCAATTTTTACTGTAGGGCTATAGTGCAATATATTGAAGCTCATTCCGTTCTTTACCCCTAAATCATTAATAAAAAAGTCTAAAGCAGTTTCTTGGTTATTAATAATTGCGGGGGTCAAGGTCGCGGAAATGCCCATATTTACATTATGCTTTTTCAATAATTCGTAGCCTCTTTGCGCAACGACAAATGGGTTTGTGTTGGAATTTTTTGCGATTCGGAATTCATTATTCAACCCTTGAGGACCATCAATAGATATACCGACATTAACTCTGTTGGTGGCAAAGAATTTTGCTGTTTTTTCGGTAATAAGCGAGCCATTTGTGATTATTACTATTTCGGTATTTTTGGGCAAATATCCTTTTTGAATATCTTGACGGATTTTAATGATTGTCGAGTATACCACTTTTTTATTAAGCAGGGGCTCGCCACCATATATATTAATAATGTGTTTCTTTTTAGCCGATCCGTATTTTTTTGTCAAAATTCCGAATTTTTCGATAGCCTTATTGGCCACACTTTCATCCATGTGGCATTTTTGGAATTTTTCTTTTAGGAGTGGAGTATCCTCAAAACAATAAGCGCATTTAAAATTGCATCCATCAGTAACTAAAAGATACATGACATTTAAAGATACTTCCTTTTTTAGTTTTTTTCCCAAGATTACAATTTCTTTTTTGTAATCAAATGATTTATCAACTAATAATTTCTCTTTTATTAACAGTTTAACTAATTTTTTTCCCAATAAATCATTTAAGACGCCTATCTCTGTTTGTTTTCTTAATTTTTTGATTTCAAGTATTTTTTTACCTAATTCTGCCGGAATATAGACAACAAACAGAGATAAGGGGTTGAATAGGGCGAAACAATCGGAAGATTCAAATACTTTACATAAAGATGAAACTAAATACTTTTTTTCGTTAAGCATAATATAACCTCCAAAAATTAATTTTTTTTGGTCAGCATCGCATACATGAGGTATAGCAGCACTTTAAGTTGCTCCCCTCTTGAGTGTTTACCATCCTCAAAACATGCTTACGCTGTTTTTTGGATGGAACATAGAATTGCTTCATTTTCACCTCCTTTTAATTTAGTTTTTAACGAGCTCATTGGGCATCGCCCTCGCTCCTACAATAATAAACTATTAATTACCCATTGTCAATGAAACAAAAAAAGACCATTTGGTCGTTTTTTTAAAGTCTTATTTCAAATGAATAATTTTAAATATATTTATTAAGTTCCATTGCAACAGTAGCAACTTCAAATCCTAATTTTTTATAAAATTTAACCTTATCTTTATTTGTGAATAAGGCTATCAAGCAGTATTTTTTACCTTTTGTTTGATCAACTAATTTGTTTATAATTAGTTTCCCTATCCCCTTGCCTTGATAATTTTTGTGGACAACAACATCATAAAGCATACACATGACGCCGTCTTCTACTAGTCTACCCATCCCTATTAATTTTTTTCCATCCCAAACACTATAAACAAAAGATGATTTAGATAAGATTTCTTTCCATTTTTTTTCACTTCTGGGTTGCCATCCTATAGATTTTCTCAAAAATCTAATTTGATCAATGTCTATTTTTTTACTAATTGAATCTTTATATATCATGCTTTGATTATATCCCCAAAAACAAAAAGCGCCAATCCGCCGATTGGCGTAGCGCTTGGATTTGCGGAGCAATAAGACGATGTGGAAACCCTTTTTTGGCCTAATAGTTAATTTTCCCCATGAGAAATATTTGTTCCGTCTAGTTTTTTGTACAAGAGTTTTTTTAATCCAGTCCACCAATCTGTAAATCTTGTCTCTTTCATTGATGTGAATATCTCTTTAGCCGATTCTGTTTCAATGGCTTTGCCAACGTTATCGATCCAATCCATTGCTAGCGTATTTCCTAAATCATAATGCTCTTTTGCCTCGAAAGCTGTTTCAAGCCAATCAGCGTCTTTCGCTATTATTCCTTCTTTTGTGCTTCTTTCTTCGATTTCTTCAAAATACTTAATAAGAGCTGATTTGGCCGTTTCGGGAAGATTACTCACTTGATCTTTAAAAGCCGATTCTTCAGCTTTTTTACTATCAATATATCTTGAGGCTATTTTATGTAAATCCCCTATTCTTATTTCTCCGTTGTCATGAAAAACAAGCATCGAGCAAACTTTCTCTGGATTAAGGTTAGAATGATTCTTTTCATTTTCTAAAACAGTCAACAAATATCCTATTTGGGCAGCCCTTAGAACATGCTCGCTAACAGATCTTAAATTACTAGCTCCAATTAGTTTCATGCCATTATGCATTTCCTTGGCCAGTACTCCCATTTCAAATATGTAGTTTGTTATATCTTTTTGTTCCATATTTTGATTATTTAGTATAAAATTATTATATCCCCAAAAACAAAAAGCGCCAATCCGCCAGCAGGCGGAGCGCTATCTAATCAGATAAAATAGACGCCGAAAAAGCAATTTTGTTTTGGAGTATAAGTTAGGATTCCCGGTTTTTATATAATGCGATTGCTATCCACGTTGAAATGCTTAGCAGCAACATTGACCCTAGTATCCCCACCACCCAAACCATATATGAATTTTGGACGAAAAATTTTATGATTTGGGCGAATAGTTCAGGATATCTTTTGATCAAGAATGCCCCGCCTATAATTAAAAAGATGTATGGTAGATTTGCGAATGCAACTAATTTTGAAAAATCATATTTGAAATACAAAGGAAATTGCACAGCAACCAATAAGCAAAAAAATAAAAAAGAACCGCTAACCCAGGCAGCGAATAAAAATCCGCTGAACTGAATTTTCAGAATAAAATAAACAATAAAGGCTAGAATTGCTGCGAATGCCGCAATCACGATACCGGTAAAGAATGTAAGCAAATAGCGCCCGATTACGGTTTGCTGTTTTTTGACCGGCAAAATTCCATATAACCTATCGAGATTATTCTTTTCGATTATAGCAAACATAGTGGCGACAAAAAATCCCGATGTCATCATAAGAATCCCCAATATGATTGGCGGATTTTTCACTATAAACCCTACAAATAGAGCTATGAGGGCAACCACCGCGATTCTCGTGAAATCTATAGATTTCAGGATATAGTAGTCCAGCTTTATAGAATTAAAAATATTGTTCATATTTTTCTTTTGCTTATTGATACCAAGATGTCATCAATGGACGGCATGCCTGGAAATTGATTCATTAAGTCCTTTTTAGTGCCGGTATACGCAATATTGCCATCATGGATAATGGATATATAGTCAGCTATTTTTTCTAAATCCGTAGTTATGTGAGTTGAGAAAAAAATGCTTTTTTCTCCATCGGCAACATATGCACTCAGTATTTCAAGAAGTTCGTCCCGCGCAACCGGATCAATTCCGCTTGTCGGTTCATCAAGTATTAGCAGTTTGGCGTTATGCGACATAGCGGCTGCAAGCATTAATTTCATTTTCATTCCCCGAGACAATTCTTTCACTTTTTTATCAATCGATAAACCGAATTCTTTGATATATTTATGATACAAATTGCTATCCCATTTAAGATAAAAACCTTGTATGGCTTTTTCAACCTCGGAAACCCTCCAGCTATCTGCAAAAAAAATTTCGTCAAAAACAACAGCGACGTCCTGTTTAATTTTTTGTTCGTCTGAGATGTTATCAAGCCCTAGTATTTTTATGCTGCCATTATTTCGCGCAGTCATATTCAAAATTAGGCGGATTGTGGTTGTTTTGCCTGCCCCGTTTTGGCCGACAAAGCCCATGATATGGCCGACGGGCAAAGTAA
>JAQUOQ010000006.1 GCA_028717005.1 Minisyncoccota bacterium | reverse complement strand
CATGATCGCTGATATCAGTATGCCTGATTTCGAAACAAGGGTGGCTATTTTAAAACAGAAATCGGATGAAAAGGGGATAGATCTGCCGAAAGAAGTGCTGGATTTCGTAGCTAATAATATCCAAAAGAACATCCGGGAGCTTGAAAGCGCGATAAACCGCCTTATTATATTCAAGAAAACAAACAATAAAAACCCGGGGATTGAAGATGTAAAAAAACTTTTAAAAAATATTATTGTTTCATCTTCAAAAATCACCACCCCGAAAAGGATAATAGAGGCTATCACGGATTTTTACGATACTCCGAGCGGCAATATGTTTTATTCATCGCGGAAAAAAGAATTCAGTAAGCCCAGGCAGATAGCGATGTACCTGTTTAAAAAGGAACTAAAGCTGTCTTACTCGGAAATAGGCAGAAAATTCGGCGGAAAGGACCACACAACAGTAATCCATGCCTGCCAATTGGTGGAAAAATTATGGGAAGAAGATGAAAAAACACACCAAGAAATAGAATTGATTATCCAAAGAATTTACGGAACATAATGTTCACAACCTGTGAAATAGTAATGGATATAAAAGTGTTAAACGTGGGAGATTAACGGTGTTAAAAAATAAGTTTAAAAAATAAAATTTATTCAACCCTAATTCACTGCCGGCAAACCCCCGCTTCACATCCATTTTTTCCACACAATTTCCCGCAATTCAAAACAAAAAAACTATTTATATAAAAAGGAATAATAAGTAATTTGTAGTTTATACCCTAAAAATAATTATACAATAGTAATCATCTTAAGTTAATTAATTTAAAATATTATAAATATGAACTTCACAATTTTAACCAAAGAATTTAAAAAAGGAACAGGAATCGCTGAAAAAATAACCGGTAAAAATTTAACCTTGCCGATATTAGATAATGTTTTATTGGAAGCGATGCCTAATTTCCTTAAAATATCTGCCACAGATTTAGAATTGGGAATTCAATGGTGGAGTTTATGTAAAACAGAAAAAGAGGGCAAAATTGCCATTCCCGCTAAATTATTAAACCAGGTAATAAATTCTATTTCTGAGGAAAAAATAATAGTGAAAGAAAAGGGGAATACTTTATTAGTTGAAGCCAAAAATTTTAAAACCCAGATTAAAGGATTTCCATCGGAGGATTTCCCAATTATTCCGTCTTTTTCCAAAGATGTTTTTATAGAAATAGACGCTAAAAAAATAAAAGACGCGCTGATAAGTGTTGTTGATGTGGCCAGCCCGTCGCAGATCCGGCCGGAAATATCCGGGATATATTTCCTATTCGGGAAGGATAGCGTGAAATTTGTCGCTACGGACAGTTTCCGATTAGCCGAAAAAACATTATTTTTCGGGCAAAAAGGAGGATATAAAAATATGTTCAAAGAAAACATAAATTTCATTTTGCCCCAAAAAACAGTTAAGGAATTAATCAATGTGATTAATGAAGAAGAAAAAAATATCCGGGTTTACTTTTCGGAATCGCAGATTTTATTCGAAACCTTCCTGCCCGGAGTTGACCATCCGGAAATAAATTTAGTGTCCCGGCAGATAGAAGGGGAGTACCCGTCTTACCAGGAAATAATCCCAAAAGACGCCAAAACAAAAGTGACTTTAAATAAAGAAGAATTCAGTAAAACAATAAAAACCGCCGGAATATTCGGAGGCAAAACCAATGAAGCGGTTTTAAAAATTAATCCCAAAGAAAAAGAAATAGAGGTATTCAGCCAGGATAGCGACGCCGGAGAAACCAACCTTAGCCTGCCGGCCAAAATGGAGGGCAATGATTTGAAAGTTTCTTTCAATTGGAAATTTTTATTAGACGGGCTTTCAAACATAAAAAGCTCGGAAATAATTTTTGAGATGCAGGGTAATGAAGGGGCGGCGGTAATTAAGCCAATCGGCGATTCAAGCTACCTTTATGTAATAATGCCGATTAAGATATAAAACTATTTAAAAGAAAAGCCGCTTTTAACAACGGCTTTTTTGTATTTTAATTGATGATTAATCCGGCACTATAGGCACTTCCGACCCCGGCTCAACCGGTTGTGAAGATTCCTGGTGCGAGCCATTTGTTTTTAATTCTATAGATTTTAAAATCAAGGCTCTCCAAATCGGACCGGCCGCGGTTTCACCGATAGCGCTCATTTTTGCCCGGTTATTATTTCCTGCCCAAACCGCAACAACTGTATCTGGAGAGTATCCAATTGTCCATCCGTCCACGCTATCCTGCGTGGTTCCGGTTTTTACAGCCACCTTATAATTATCAAACCTTAAAAGAGAATTATATCCGAATATGGGCGCGCGCGCGTTATTATCCGAAAGGACATCTGTAATCATATCACAAACATCTTTTTCTAAAACTTTTCGCGGCGTTTTTTTATCTTCATATAAGATGTTTCCCTGAGTGTCTTCTATCCGCATAATAGCCGAAGAATCAATGCGATAGCCGCCGTTGGCGAAAACACTATAGGCCGTGGCCATATCAATAACCCGGACGTCTCCAGCTCCTAAAGCGAAAGGAAGGCCGTAAAAGGAAGCCGGTTGGTCCAGGGTAGAAATTCCCATTATTTTCGCCAGTTCAACGGTTTCCTGCAAACCGGCAAAATCATTTAAAGTTTTAACTGCCGGCACGTTTAATGATTGGGCCAAAGCCTGCCGCAAAGTAAGAGTGCCATGGAAAAGGCCGTCATAATTTCTCGGGCAGTATATGCCAAAACAGGTCGGCTGGTCGATTATTGTGGTTGTGTCGGGAAATCCATTTCGGAAAGCAGAAGCATAAACTATCGGTTTAAAAGACGATCCTGGCTGCCTTAGCCCCTGCGTGGCGACATTATAACTCGGTACGAATTTGCAAGTTTTCGCCGGGTCACATCCCTCCGGCAGCGGATCTGCCCACGGATCAGCCGATCCGATCATGGCAAGGATTTCCCCTGTTTTCGGATCCATCACTACAGTTGCCGCGTTATATGCTCCATAATTAATTCTGTTTTTGGCAACATTCTCTTCTACTATTTGTTCGGCAGCTTTTTGCATTTCCCAGTCAAGGGTGGTGTATATTTTCAAGCCCTTGGTTTGCAAGAAGTCAGAGCCATAAGTGCCGGAGATTGCCTCTTTTACATATTCTACGAAATGGTAAGCGAGGATGCTGTTTTTTGGCGCCTTAGAAATTGTAATCTCTTCTTTTTGCGCTTCATCCCGCTGTTCTGCGCTTATATATCCCTCTTCCGCCATTCTTTTTAAAACATAGTTTTTCCTTTGCATTAATTCATCTACATGCTGCCCGTAAGGGGAATAATAACTCGGAGCCTGGACAGACGCGGCGAGCATCGCCGCTTCAGCAAGAGTAACATCCTGTATCGGCTTTTGGAAATATGTAAGCGAGGCTTCTTCCACGCCGTAAATATTTATCCCGAAAGGTATCTGGTTTAAATACCATTCCAAAATCTGGTCTTTGGGATACCGCCGGTCCAACTCTATTGCCAAAACCACTTCTTTTACTTTTCTACTGATGGTTTTTTGCGGAGTTAAAAAAGTGGAACGGATTAATTGTTGGTCTATTGTGGATGCGCCTTGGGAGCTAAAAGTGGAAAAATTTATTTTTATCGCCCTTAAAATACCCATCAAATCTATCCCGAAATGGTTGTAAAAATTAGCGTCTTCCGTGGCGATCAGCGCTTTTTGCATAATGTCGGGAACTTGAGATAGCGGCACGTATGTCCTTTTTTCTTCGTCATACACGCTGGCAAGAAGTATCTGCCCGGTGCGGTCGTATATTTTCGTTGATTCGGTCATTTGGTTTTCCGTAAAAACTTCCGGCCTGGGCAAGTCTTTAGTCAGGAAGAAAAAAGCCAAAAGGCCGATTGCAATCCCAGCGGCAAAACCCCATCCGATTATTTTCAAAATAAAAAGAAAAAGATTTTTTCTCTTTTTCGGGGATTGTTTTTTTTCTTTGTTTTGTTCCGCCTGTTTTTCCTTATCTTTATATTTAGGCTTCATTTGTTTGGTTGTTAATTTAATGGTTGGCCTTTTCGCCAGCTACATTACTATCTACTCTATTTTTGCTCTTTTTTCAATAGTTGGCAAATGGCTTAAATTAAGTTAAGATATTACTAAATTAAATTATTATGAAAAAAGGCGCGGATACAGAAAAAATAGAGGAGCTTTTGGCCAGGGGAGCAGAAGATATTATAGATAAAAAACACTTAAAGGAAGCGCTTCTTTCGGGCAAAAAGCTTAATATAAAATTCGGGATTGATCCCACCGGTCCGAAAATACATCTCGGACGGGCAACTCTGTTGCTAAAACTAAAAGATTTTCAGGACCTGGGGCATAAGATAACTTTAATTATCGGCAATTTTACCGCCCAAATCGGCGACGCTTCGGACAAAGATTCCCTTCGCCCGCCCTTAACGGAAGATGAGGTTAAAAATAATATGCGGGATTATCTGCCCCAAATAGGCAGGATTTTGGATTTAAAAAAGACAGACATAAAATACAATAGCGAGTGGCTCCAAAAATTATGCGCGAAAGATTTGATTTTGCTTACAATGGGCTTTACCGCCCAGCAAATGATCCACCGGAGGAATTTTAAAGAACGGTGGGAGGCTGAAAAGCCGATTGGCGTTCACGAATTGCTTTACCCGATTTTACAGGGCTATGATTCCGTTGCCGTTAAAGCAGACGTGGAGCTTGGCGGGTTTGACCAGTTGTTTAATTTAAAAACCGGCAGGGAAATACAGCGGACATTCGGCCAAAATCCGCAGGACATAATGACCTTAAAAATGATTTACGGACTGGACGGGAGGAAAATGTCCACGTCTTGGGGAAATGTAATCACTATTTTAGACGATCCGAAAGAAATGTTCGGCAAATTAATGTCGTTAAAAGACGGGCATATTATTGATTATTTTGAGTGCTGCACCCGGGTGCCGATGAAACAAGTAAATGCTTACAAAAAGGAACTTGAAAGCAAAAAAACCAATCCGAAAGAAATTAAAAAAATACTGGCCAAGGAAATAATTTCCAACTTTTATTCCGCAAAAGAGGCAGAACAGGCCGAGAAAGAATTTGAAAAAGTTTTTGAAAAAAAAGATCTGCCCTCCCAAATAAAAGGAATAAAAATAAAAGAAAAAGAATTGGATATCCTGGATTTGCTGATCCTAATGGATTTAGCAAAGTCAAAGGGCGAGGCAAGGCGGCTGGTTGAGCAGGGCGGAGTTAAAATTATCAGCGGGAAAGGCGCAAAAATAATAAGCAATTGGAAAGAAAAAATTGAAATAAAAAAAGGGCTGATAATCCAGTCCGGCAAAAGAAACTTCCGCAAAATTTTCTAACCGATTTTAAAAGTTAAAAATTCGTTATTTAACGGATTTTTTTATTCTATCAAAAGCACAAGCATACGCACCCCGAAGCAGAGTTCCGGCTGTGCCGGAACACGCTACGGGGCAGCCCTGAGCCGTTTTTTAAAAACATTGTTTGTAAAATTCTGGTTTAGGGCGCAACAGATCGCGATTGCAAGAGCATCAGCGGCATCATCCGGCTTTGGGTTTTTTTCCAAACGCAAAATATTTTTAATCATTTTCTGCACCTGCCCTTTTGCCGCGCGGCCATAGCCGGTTACGGCTACTTTTGCCTGCAGGGGAGTGAACTCATATAAGGGGATGTTCTTTTGCGAAAGAGCCAGTAATATTACGCCCCTTGCCTGGCTTACCGCCATTACGGTTTTGGCATTTTTAAAAAAATAAAGGCTTTCTACCGCCGCCGCGTCAGGATTGTATTTTTTAATAGTTTGCCCTAAATCCTTATTCAGCAATTTCAGCCTTTCCGAAGCCGGCATCCCGGCCGGCGTTGAAATCGTCCCATAAAAAAGGCAGCTTAATTGGTTTTGAGCTGCTTTTTTAAATTCGATTATTCCGATGCCGGTAGTGGCTGTGCCCGGATCAATGCCTAAGATTATCATATATTCCAAAAAATATTTTGAACGTCGTCGTGGTCATCAAGGGCATCAAATAATTTCTGGCATTTTTCTCTTGTTTTTTCGTCCACAACTACGGTCTCTTTCGGCACCCATTCTAAATTTGCCGAAATCATTTTTACGCGTTTTTCTTCAAGGAATTTTCTCGTCTTTTCAAGATCTTCCGATTTAGTGTAAATTACCATTCCTTCTTCTTCCCATCTAAAATCGTCAGCTCCTGACTCGATAGCGAGAATCTCCATATCTTCCTTGTCTTTTTTCAAATCATCTTTGTTTATCAATATCACCCCCCTTCTTTCAAACATCCATTTTATCGCTCCGCCCTCAACCATTTTTCCGCCCTGTTGGTTAAGGATCAGCTTTATTTCTCCGAGGGAGCGGTTTTTGTTGTCCGTAATCCCTTCAATAATCATCGCCACTCCGTCCGGGCCATAAGCCTCGATTGTAAATTCTTCCAAGGTGTATCCTTCAAGCTCGCCCGACCCCTTTTTTATCGCTTTTTCAATGCTGTCCGCGGGCATATTTTCTCCCCGCGCTTTTTCCACGATAGACCGAAGCTTCGGATTAAAGGTCAAATCAGAGCCGCCTTCCCGGGCCGAGATGGATATTTCCTTAGAAAGTTTTGAGAACACTTTGCTTCGTTTCGCGTCCTCTACTCCTTTTTTGAATTTGATTGAATGCCAGTGGGAATGCCCGCTCATAGTGGTTAAATTATAAGTTTATGCCCTGATAATATACCAAAAAGAGCTAAAATTCAAGCATTACGTTTTATCCATATTTTGTTTTTCTAATGTTTGGGGGTGAGGTCCCCAAACATTTAGGCTAAGGATTTTTTAAGGAACAAAACCAATACTCCAGAGAACAGAGAGATCAATATTGCCGAAAAAACAGAGCCGCCCGATAAATTTTTTTGATTTTCTTTTATTGATGGGGCGCTGCCTGATTCCAGCGGAGCTGATGAGTCGCCAGCAACATTTTTAATTGTTTTTTCTGCTTCCACGATGCCGCCGCTGTTTTGCGCTTTAAAGGTGCCGTTAATAGATGCGCTTGTCTGCCAATTATCTTTAATATTACCGGAGAGCAGGGGATTTATTCTCTCCATTGTTTGTTTGGTTTTATTGTCTCCGGCCGGCCACCCGTCTGTCCAATCAGCTTCGTCAATAATATTTTTGTTGTTATCATACAGCGCCAGTTTATTGCCTGTATTTTTTAGCGCTTTACTAAAAAATAAAGCAGCGGTTTTAGTTTTGTCGCGGCTTATCAAAAAATAACCATTAGCGGGAATAGTTCCATTCATCTTTATTTCCGTGTCGTCGATTTTAAGAATCCAGCCGGCAAGAGAAAGTGTATCCGCGGTGTTGTTATAAAGTTCTATCCATTCATTGCTTGTTTTGTTTTGGTCGCCCATCCAGCACACTTCATTTATTACAACCGAAAAATCCCGGGCTAAAAGAGGCGCGGGAAATAAAAAAACGCAGGCGATAAAGATTAAAGCAAGGGTTCTTGCCGGTCGCATTTTATCTTTAGGTGGTTATAAGCTGTTTCTGTGGCTATTCTGCCTTTGTGGGTTCTTTTAATAAGGCCTAGCTGCGTAAGGTAGGGTTCGTAAATTTCCAAGATGGCATTCTGTTCTTCCGAGGTGGCGGCCGACAATGCCTGCAGCCCCACCGGTCCGCCGTTAAATTTTTTAATGATTGTTTCTAAAAGTTTTTTGTCGCTCGGTTCCAGCCCGAGATTGTCTATTTCCAAAAAATTAAGGGCTTTGGCGGTAATGTCTTCTGTTATTTTTCCTTCTCCTTCTATTTGGGCGAAATCCCGCACTCTTTTTAAGAGTTTATTGGCGATGCGGGGTGTCAGGCGGGATCGCTTTGCGATTTCGGAAACCGCTTTCTCTTCTATTTCTATATCCAAAATTTTGGCGGAGCGCCGGATTATCTGTTCAATTTCATCTGGTTCGTAAAAATTTAATTGCATAATCGCGCCAAACCGGCTGCGCAGGGGAGCGGAGATAAGGTCAAGGCGGGTAGTCGCTCCGATTAAAGTAAAATGAGGCAGTTCGATGTCCATAGTCTTGGCCATGGGCCCTTTGCCCAAAATTAAATTAATTTTAAAATCTTCCATGGCCGAATAAAGATATTCTTCCACAAAACGACCGATGCGATGGCACTCGTCTATAAAAAGAATGTCGCCCTCATTTAAATTAGTTAAGATGGCGACCAAGTCTCCGGATTTTTCGATTATCGGGCCGGAGGTTGCCCTAATGTTCGCGTTTGATTCCTGGGCGATTATGTGCGCCAAAGTGGTTTTTCCTAAACCAGCCGGACCATAAAAAAGTAAATGGTCGGGTGGTTCCCGCCTTTTTTTGGCAGCTTCAATAATAACCCGAAGATTCCTTTTTACGCGCTCCTGGCCTATGTAATTGGCCCATTTTTTGGGCCGTAAAGTGGAATCAAGAGGGTCGTCGCTATTTTCTAAAGGCAATATGTCGCTCTTGACAAACATTTTAAAGTGTGTTATCCTTCTTTTACAAAATGATTTTTGAACTGGGGGAGGGAGTTTTCTCTAGTTAACGGATAATTTGGCTCCGGCTGGATTATTCCTCGGGAAGATTCTTACGCTTTCAGCCCGAATGCTAAAGTTAGACCCCCAGTTCAGGAATTATTTTCATTGCCGGCGCAAGCCGGTTTTTGCTTATCCAGCCGCTTTAATTACCTCGTCGAATGTCGTTATTTTTTGTAAAACTTTTATAAATCCGTCCTGTTTCATCAGGGCCATTCCTTTTTTAACCGCCATTGCTTCCAAGTCAACCGAAGAAGGGGATGTTAATATAAAGTTTTCCACCTCGTCATCAACCAGGAAGGCTTCAAAGATTCCAACTCTGCCTTTGAAACCGGTAAAGTTGCAGTATTCGCATCCGACTTCGCTGTTAAAAGCGATTTTCATTCCCGGCGCCAATTCCGGAGCTTCGATGCCCGGCGGCAGTTTTTTTAAGCTTTCCATAATCTCGCTATAAATATCATCCGGCATGCTTTTAAGGTCTTTGCAGTAAGGGCAAACTTTTCTTACCAGCCTTTGGGCAACAATCATATTAAGCGCTGGAGCGATATTGGCCGGTTTTTCTCCCAAGGCCTGGAGCCTGGCGATTGTTCCGGCAGAATCATTGGTGTGCAGGGTGCTTAAAACTAAATGGCCGGTCAGGGCAGCTTGCAGCGCTATACTCGCGGTTTCCAAATCCCTAATCTCTCCCACAAGGATCGCGTCCGGATCCTGCCGCACAATTGATTTTAACCCCGAGGCGAAGTCGTAGCCTTTTTGCGGATTAACCTGGGTTTGGGAAATTCCTTCCAGTCGGTACTCGATCGGGTCCTCTATAGTGATAACTTTTATTTCCGGGTTGCGTATCTTTTTCAAAAATCCATAAAGCGTGGTCGTTTTTCCTGATCCAGTGGGGCCGGTTACTATTATCATTCCATTGGGCTTTTTCGCTTCGCGGGAAAATGTTTCGTACAAATCTTTCCTAAGCCCCAGATCTTCAAGACTGATAAGGTTTTTCGGATTTAATATCCTCATCACGATTGTTTCGCCGTATTCGGTAGGAAGAGTGGACACCCTTATTTCTATTTCCTGGGGTTCGGATTTGTCTTGCATTAAAACGGTAAAACGGCCGTCTTGCGGCTTTTTTTCGATATTCATTTTTAATCCCGAAAGAAGCTTTATTCTTGAAAGCAGTGCCCGATGCTGGTCTGGCGTAAAGTTGCAAACATGCTGCAGAGTGCCGTCTATTCTTGCCCTAAGGGCGCAGCCTTGTTCCGTGGTTTCCAGGTGCAGGTCGGAACTGTCCAGCAATATCGCCCCGGCCATAATGGTTTTTAAAACAAAAGAAACCTCCTCGGAAGCCGCCACCTCCAGCCCCTCCCTTAAAAAGGCGATATTTTTAAAATTTTTCTCATGCGACTCGAGAAAATTTTTATCTACCTCTATTTTTCCGGTTATTTGCTCCATATATAATTGTATTATAGACTAAAACGTTTTTTTAAGGAAGCAGAGATTCGGCCGCCCGCAAAGCGTTTTTAAGAGAAGTTTCAGGAGAAGCAAATATTCCTTTATTGTTTTTAAAATCGCCCGGATAAGAGCGGTTAAATTTTTTGACAATTTCGGGATTGTCGGAATAGATAAGCCCGCGCACCTTTTTCCCGCCGATTTCCCAAAAAAGCAGGAAGGAATTAAGCCGGAAAAAAGATTTTAATTTTTCCGAAACAAAACCAAGTTCTTTGCTTGTGGCTCCTGCTTCTGAAAAATCGGCAGCCGTAAGGGACGAAAAAAATACTCCTTTAGTCTTGCCTTTAATTTCGCCGTTGCGAATAACTTTTTCGAGCAGCCTTGTTTCGGGCGAAGGGCTTTTTCCGGCTGACCGCAAAAACATGCCGATGTTTCCGCCGAGCTGCGTTAGCCACCTGATTGTTGGAATGTTTTTATCGGTTTTTGCGTTCTGGGGAGAAGAAAATAATCCGAACAGCAGCGCGTCGGCTGTTTTTTTGCCCCAAAAACTTTCTCCGAGTTCGTAGATGAGGCAGGCTGTTGTTTGGGAAAGGCAGGGATAATTTTCTACTGCGTTCATGTCGGCGTAATGGTTATTATTAGGATCGTTGTCGATATTTATTATATCGCACTGGAAAAGAGTTTCCGGATCTTCGGAAAAAGCCGATTCTATTTCTGCATAATTGTTTATTCCAAGGCAGATCAACGCATCAAAAGGATTAAGTGAGTGGGCTTGTATCGGCTGGACGTCGGAAACAGTGCGGCAGACAAAAGAATCATCTTTAACCGGCTGCGCCTTCGGTGTGACAAAAAGATTAATTTCGTTTTTCGATTTTTCGTAGGACACCTCGGAAACGCTTCCCTGGAAAGAAAAGAGAATCTGCTCCTGGGAGTCTTTTCTTAATATGTTATTAAGTTCTTCTGCGGGATTTTGTCCGGTTAAAGAGTGGATTGAGGCGGTTTTTCCTATTTTTTGCAGGGCGAAAAACACGGCCAAAGCCGCTCCCAAAGCGTCGTTATCGGGATTGCTTTTTATCGCGATTACTATCCGCTTGGCGCCTAATAGCGCGCTTTTTATTTTTTCGCTGTCCTGCATCGCAAGTCCAAATTACTGGATTTTTGACCGAAAGTCAATTTTATTTTTTTATCGTCCGGATGCCCCAAAATTTTGTTTCAGCGGCAAAATACTGTATAATTATAAGAAGATTTAAACGGAAAACCAAACACTTGGCGGAAAATGGAATATTTAACGAATAGCCCGGAAGAAACAAAAGAACTGGGAGAAAAACTAGCGAAAAAAATAAAACCTGGTGCCAAAGCCGCGGTTATTTGTTTGGCCGGAGAATTGGGCGCGGGAAAAACTGTTTTTGTCCAGGGGTTTGCCAAGGGGCTGGGCGTTAAAGAAAAAATATTAAGCCCCACCTTCGTGATAATGAACCGCTTTAGCGTTAAAAAGGGGGAATTTAAAAATTTTTACCATTTCGATTGTTATCGCCTGGAAAGCGAAAAAGACCTAAGCGTTTTGGAGTTTGAAAATATTCTGGCCGGCAAGCAAAATATAATCTGCCTTGAATGGCCGGAAAAGATTTCCAAATCTTTTTTAGAATGCGGAACGCAAATAAAATTCGAAAGCGTAAACGAAAAGCAGAGGAAAATAACAATAAAGCAAATAAGAGGGAAAAATGGAAAAGAAAAATAATTTTGTGATTATAGACAGCAATGCCGTGGTGCATCGCGCTTTTCACGCCCTGCCGCCGCTGACGAGAGGGGACGGGACGATTGTTAACGCTGTTTACGGATTTTTATTGGTGCTGTTTAAAATTATAAAAGAGTTCAATCCCGTTTGCATCGTTGCGTGTTTTGATTTGCCGGAACCCACTTTTCGCAAACAGGCATTCGCGGAATATAAAGCGAAGCGGAAGAAAGCTCCGGACGAATTGTACGCCCAGCTGCCCATGGTAAAAGAAGCGCTAAAGGCTTTTAATATCCTAATTCTCGAGAAAAGCGGCTTTGAGGCGGACGATCTTATCGGCACGCTATCTAATCCCGACAATGCGGCCGTTCCAAAAAATACCCATAAAATAATCGTGTCCGGCGATCTGGATAATTTGCAGCTGGTGTCAAAAAATACCGAAGTCTATTTTTTAAGCCGGGGAGTTAAAGAAGCGGTTGTGTATGATGAAGCCGCCGTAAAAGAAAGATATGATGGGTTGTCGCCAAAACAAATGGTTGACCTAAGGGCTTTGCGCGGAGATATTTCGGACAATATCCCAGGCGTAAAAGGCATCGGAGAAAAAACAGCCATTGAGCTGATAAAGCAATACGGCACCCTCACAAAAGTTTATAAAGAAGCGGAAAAAAATGATTCGAAAATCCGGCCCGCGGTCCGGGAAAAGCTGCTTTCCGGGAAAGAAGCGGCGATTTTAAGCTATAACCTAAGCAACATTGACAAGAATGTTCCGGTGGATTTTTCGGAAGCAGAATGCGAATGGGGCGGCTGCGATAAAGAAAAAGCACTGGGCTTTCTCGCGAAATTCGGATTTAAAAGCCTGATGAATAAAATCCCTTGCGGTGAAAACAGCGTTTTCTCCGTTCCGGAACAGCCGAAAAAAGTTCACGAAAACCTTAAATTATGGTAAATTGAATACAAATCATTTTTCCAGTTATGGAAATTAAAACCGGAGACGCGTTTCCAATTGAAGAAGCGGAGGAGCAAGAGAACTTGATGAAGCTTAAAGACGAGGAATTCAGAAAAATAAGGCTGGCTTTTTTAAACATTCTTGAGGATACCGAAGAAGCGCGGAAAAGCGCGGAAAAAGAAAGGAACAAAACGCTCGCTATTATAAAAAATCTGACGGACGGCCTGCTGCTTTTGGATGACAACAACAGAATAAAGCTTGTCAGTCCCGCTGCAGAGATTTCTTTAGAACAAAGCGCCGAAAAACTTATCGGGCAGAATGTTTTTAAAATCACATCAGAATCAATTGACATTGCCCCGCTTCTTCAAGAACTGAGTGGGGAGGGAAAAAACGAAGTAAAAAGGCTTTTCAAAAAAGAAATAAAACTTGGCGAAAAATTTTACCTTGAAGCTACCACGGTTTTTTTAGAAACAGGCCTCCACGATAAAAGTATTTTATTGATTCTTCACGACATTTCCCGCGACAAATTGATAGAAGCGATGAAGACCGAATTTGTTTCCGTAGCCGCCCACCAGCTGCGGACGCCTTTGTCTGCGATCAAATGGACAATCAGGATGATACTGGACGGCGATGTGGGCAAGATATCGGCGGACCAGCGCGATCTTTTGGAAAAAACTTATGCCAGCAATGAGCGCATGATAACTCTGATTAATGATTTATTAAACGTAACCAGAATAGAAGAGGGCAGGTTCTTATATAAGCCGGAACCGATGCAGTTGGAAGATTTGGTTGACGCGGAAATTAAAAACCACGAAGATGCTTTGCAGATGAAAAAAATAAGAATAAAACTGGATATGCCCAAAGAGCTGCTGCCCGAGGTTTCAATCGATAAAGAAAAGATGGGCATAGTGGTGCAAAACCTGATTGAAAACGCCATAAAATATACGCAGGAAGGAGGGCTTATTGGCGTTTCTTTGGGCAAGGATGAAAACAACGTGATTTTTAAAATAAAAGACTCTGGAGTGGGAATACCAGAGGACCAAAAAGAAAGAATATTCAGCAAATTTTTCCGAGGGAGCAATGTTATAAAAATGGAAACCGAAGGATCCGGCCTTGGCCTTTATACAACCAAAAATATTGTTGAGGCGCATCGCGGAAAAATATGGTTTGAGTCAAAAGAAGGGGAGGGAACGGAATTTTATTTCACGCTTCCCGCCGTTTAAAGGGTTTTGTCGTTGACCAAACTGTTTAAAAATTGTAAAATTAGATTATCCTAAAACTAGGCAAGGTTATGGCAAAAAAAATATTGATAATTGAAGACGATAAATTTTTAAGGGAACTGATGGTCCGGAAACTTTTAAGCATGGATTTTGAGATCGTTTCGGCCGTAGATGGAGAAGACGGGCTTACGAAGATAAAATCAGAAACACCGGACCTGGTTTTGCTGGACCTTATTTTGCCCGGAATAAACGGATTTGAAGTTTTGGAAAAAGCAAAAAAAGACCCGGCAACGGCGAAGGTGCCTATTATTATTCTTTCCAATCTGGGGCAAAGCGAAGACATAGAAAAGGGAATGAAGCTGGGGGCGAAGGACTTTTTGGTTAAAGCCCATTTTACCCCGCAGGAAATCGCCAACAAGCTGAAGCTGATATTAGGATAAATTTAATATTATGCCCGAACTGCCGGAAGTGGAAACAACTATAAAAGGTTTAAAAAAAGAAGTCCTGAACAGGACTTTTGTTAATATTTGGACCGACGCGCCGAAGCTTATAAAGCGGCCGGCGCTTGAAGAATTCAAAAAAAATATAATCGGTCGCAAGATTACCGGCATTAAAAGAAGGGCAAAAAATATTTTGTTTTGCCTTGATAAAAATTTTGTCCTTTTAATCCACCAAAAAATGAGCGGACATCTTCTTGTCGGTAATTGGGAAGAAAAAAACGGAAAATGGGTTTCAAAAAAGAGGGGGCCGCTCCTGGAAGACAAAATGAATAAATATCTGCACGTTATGTTTTTTTTGAGCGGCGGGAAGCAAATGGCCTTGTCGGATTTAAGGAAATTCGCGAAAATAGAGCTATGGAACAAAGAAGCGCTTGGCGCTTCAAAAGAATACAAGGCTATCGGCATTGAACCCCTGTCGCCCGGATTTACCTTGAATAAATTTAAGGATTTGTTTAAAGGCAAAAAAGGCAGAATAAAACAGGTTTTAATGGATCAAAATTTTATTGCCGGAATAGGAAATATCTATGCGAGCGAAATATTATTGGAAGCGAGGGTGCATCCGGAAACTGATGCGAGAAAATTAAGCCCGGAAGACCTTAAAAATATTTATAGTTCCATAAAGAAAGTTTTAAAAAGGGCAATTGATTTGGGCGGCACCAGCCGTTCCGATTACCGGAATGTTTATGGAGAAGAGGGGGGATTCCAAAAGATTGCTAAGGTTTATGGAAAAGAAGGATCCAAGTGCCCGCTTTCTTGCGGCGGGACAGTAAAAAGATTAAAAATAGGAGGGCGCAGTTCGTTTTATTGCCCCAATTGCCAAAGAAAAAAATGATAATTTTAGTTTACGGAGCAGACACTTTCCGCTCCAGCCGCAGAATTAAAGAGCTGATGGAGGAACATAAAAAAAGGCACAAAAGCGGCCTTAATTTGAGATATTTGGACGCTAAAAATTCTTTTGTTGATGATCTTAAAAACGAAATGTTCGGCCTGGCGATGTTCCAGGAAAAAAAGCTTATTATCATTGAAGGGGTTTTCGCGAACGCGAAATTTAAAGAGGATTTTTTGAAGCAAGGAGATATTTTTTCCAACAGTGAAAATATTTTGATGCTTTATGAAAAAAGCGATATTGCCGCCAAAGACAAACTGCTTAATTACCTGAAAGACAAAAAAGCGAAAATAGAGCAATTTTCCGAATTGAGCGGAGTAAAACTAAGGGCTTGGGCGGACAAGGAAATATCTTCTTTAAACGGAAAAATTTCGCCGGCAGCTTTGGAAAAAATGGTTGAGTTTGTGGGCAGCGATTTGTGGCGGATGAGAAACGAAATAATCAAACTCGTAAATTTTAACGGAAACGGGAAAAATGAAATAACGGAAAAAGACGTGGAGGAAATGGTCTGCCCGGAATGGGAAGTAAATATTTTTGACGCTATCGATGCAATCGCGATTAAAGACAAGAAGCGGGCAATAAATCTTTTTAAAAAACAAATAGACGCCGGCGCGGAAATACCTTATCTTATTGCCATGGTCGCCTGGCAGATTAAAAACATTATTATAGCTAAGGCGGACGGGGGAGGGGCGAGCGGCATAAGACCGTTTGTGCTGCGCAAAGCAATGTACCAGGCAAAGAATTTTTCCCTCGAGAGCCTTAAAGCGATTTACCAAAAAATAATTGACCTGGATCTGTCCCTAAAAGTCGGCAAAATAACGCCGGAGACGGCGCTGGACCTGCTGATCTTGGAAATTTAGAAAACAAAAAACCGGGCAAAGGCCCGGGTTTGTTTATTGTTTTTTTAAAGCCGATAGGTTTCTCGCAATTCGCGATTTTTTTCTGCTCGCGGTGTTTTTCTTTAAAACGCCGGTTTTGGCAGCCTTGTCGATGGCTTTGTACAGAGCAGGAAGGATTTTTTCCACTTCTTCGATTTTCTTTTCTTCAATCAAAGCCAAAGCTTGTTTTAAAAGTTTTTTTACGTCTGTTTTTTTATCGATATTTCTTGCCTGCCTTTTCGGATTCTGGCGAAGCTGTTTTTTTGCTGATTTTGTGATAGGCATATAGAGTTTATATACAATAAAATTTAAAAACATGCAAGCCCTTCAAGCCCTTAAAACAATGTTTGGCAGCCTGGCTGCCAAACATTAGCTTCTATGATTTTTCCTACGGGAATATGGCAAATTTTTTAAATATGCGCAAGGTTTTGCCGTCTCTTATTGGGCTTGCCCTGTATTGCCTTATTCCTCTATAATAGGTTTATGATAAGTTTTTTAAAGGGAGAGGTTATATATAAAGATGATAAGCGGGTCATTCTTGACAAAGACGGCATTGGTTTTGAGGTGTTTTTGGCGCCCGACAATCTGGAAAAAATAAAAACGGGAGAAGATTTGAGGATTTTTACTTTTTTGTTTTTAGGAGAAAAAGTAATGGAGCTGTATGGGTTTTTAACCGAAAAAGAGCTGGAACTGTTCAGGATATTAAAAGGCGTTTCCGGAGTTGGCCCGAAAACGGCGATGAATTTGGCGGTACTGCAATCAATAGAAAAACTTAAAGAAGCATTGGAAAACGGAAAAATGCCAGCCGGAGTTAAGGGAGTGGGAGCAAAAAAACTGCAAAAAATTCTTTTGGAAATAACCGGCAAGATAGAGGAAATAAAAAAAATAGGAAAAAAAATTGATTCCGCGGATGAAGTTTATGGAGCGCTTTCTAAACTTGGTTTTTCCCGACAGGACATCGCGGCGGCCATCGCAAAAATTCCCGAGAACATTAAAGGCCCGGAAGAAAGGGTAAAATTGGCGCTAAAATATTTGGCAAAATGAGCTTAAAACAGGCAGTAAAAAAAATAGTGCCGCGCCAAGCGGTTAATTTATACCATTTCGGATGGTCTTTTTTGGCCGGCGCTTATTACGGCTTTCCGTCCAAGAAAATAAAAGTAATCGGCGTAACCGGAACAAACGGCAAATCAACAGTGGTGAACATAACATCAAACATATTGGAGCAGACCGGTTTTAAAGTAGCCGCCCTTACTTCTATTATATTTAAAATCGGCGGCAGGGAAGAGGAAAATAAATTAAAAATGACTATGCCCGGCCGGTTTGTAATAAACAAATTTCTTAGGGAAGCCGCGGACGCCGGATGCGACTATGCAATCATCGAAACCACTTCCGAGGGCGTGGAACAATACCGGCATAAATTTATTAATTTTAAAACAGCCCTGATTACAAACCTGAATCCGGAGCATATCGAGGCGCATGGCGGGTTCGAAAATTATAAACGGGCCAAAGGCAAATTTTTCGCGTCGGTTAAAGGCACGCACATCATTAATCTGGACGACAAGCACGCGGATTATTTTTTGAATTTTCCCGCGGAAAAGATTATTACCTATGGAATAGAAAACGAAAAAGCGGACATAAAGGCCAACGACGTGTTTTCCAATTCTTCCGGCTCAAAATTTAAAGTTATCGGCACGGAGTTTGATTTGAAAATATTGTGCGATTTTAACGTCTATAATGCTTTGGCGGCGATTGCTTTGGCTGTTTCGGAAGGAATCAGCCTCGACGATTGCAAAAAGGGGATTGAAAAAGTTCAGCAGATCGCCGGCCGGATGGAAAAAATTATTGATAAGCCTTTCGGCGTTTTTGTTGACTATGCCTTTACGCCGGTTGCTCTGGAAAAAGTTTATCAGTTTTTAAAACCGAAAAGCGGAAAATTAATTTGCGTTTTGGGTGCGTGCGGAGGGGGAAGGGATAAATGGAAAAGGCCTGTTTTGGGAAATTTGGCGGACCAGTACGGCGACAGCGTGATTGTGACAAACGAGGACCCATACGACGAAAATCCGCAAGGAATTATAGACGAAGTCTCTGTGGGCGTGAAAGATAAGGGTAAATTAATGAAAATATACGATCGCAGGGAAGCGATAAACAAGGCTTTAAGCCTGGCGGAAAAAGGGGATGTGGTTGTTATAACCGGCAAAGGCTGCGAACCCTGGATTTGCTGGGAGGGCGGCCGGAAACAGGCTTGGGACGATCGGAAAATCGTGAAAGAAGAGCTTGTTAAAATTGGTATTAACAAGGGATAACTTTTGTGTTAGGCTTTGATCAGCCCTTAAAATTACAAAAGGGACAAAAAGGAGAGGAGAATGGATCTCAAGGAAGACTCCGCTCTAGAAGCGGTTTTGGAAGAGCTAAGGAAAAGGAAAGACAGACTCAAAAAGAAAATTTCGCAAATTGAGGAAACGATATCCGCAACCGAGAGCATTGAAGCCGAAATAGCCGAAAAGAGAAAGATTTATTGGCTTGTAATAATCCGCAAGCCTGGGTGGGCGCAAAGCGAAAGCCAGCGGCACATCCGGGTTTTAAGCGGTGGGAATCTCTTAAAAACAATCAAATCCGCAAAAGATTTATACAAAGAGATTTATAGCTGCGATTATAAACCAGGAAATTCTTCTTATCGGCAGCCTGCCACCATCGGCGCATTCATTCCTTTTCGCGGGAACGCTTCTATCTCGAATATAACCCAGTGGCCGGATTTGTTTATGATGGGTGAGTTGCCATCGGTCGGCGACAGGTTTAGCCTGTTCCTGCTCAAATCGGACGGGCCCGAACAAGAATTTTGGCAAAGCGGGATAAAAGATTCGGAGTTTATCGAGCTTCCCGCGGCAGCTTATTCAGAAGTGCTCAACAACTAATAACATTTTTCAATGTTATTTTTTTCTTGACATTAAGCGGTTTTTAAGTAGAATGTAGATGGCAACAACGATTGTTATTATTTTTTTGATAGATTAAGGCAATGAGCATACACGTAGCATTATTCGGGGAACCGATTTTTAATTTTTTGGGACTGGAAGTGACGAACACCCTTTTACTAAGCGTTATAACCGCTGTTTTGCTTATTGTCTTGTTTGCTTGGGGAATGAAAAAAAGGGAGATGATCCCGGGAAAAGTCCAGAATTTTTTCGAGATGATTTTGGAAGCAATTTTCAGCCTTTTCGACAGCATGACCGGCAGCAGGCAAAGAACAGAAGAAATTTTCCCCTTAACAGCGACATTGTTTTTATTTATCCTTTTCTGTAACCTTATAGAAATAATCCCCGGCTTGGGGGTTTTTTCTGTTTTAAGGTCTCCGAGCTCGGACCTGCACTTTACTTTAGCCCTGGCTGTTTTCGCCATGGGCTATCTTCATATCAAAGCCATGAAAAAATTAGGCGGCCGCGAGTATATGAAAAAGTATATAAAATTTGATTCGCCGATAATGTTTTTTGTCGGGATTTTGGAGGGAATAGGCGAGTTTACAAGAACTTTTTCTTTGGGAGTAAGGCTTTTCGGCAATTTATTCGCCGGAGAGATATTGCTGATGATTATTTCCATGATGGTTCCGCTGGTTCTGCCCCTCCCGTTTTTGGGGTTGGAGCTTTTTGTCGCGTTTATCCAGGCTCTGGTATTTTCCTCATTAATAGCGGTTTTTTATGCTTTTACAGCCACCCATGAAGAACACTAAAAACAATGTTTTATACGCATTAGGATTGGGAACCCAGCTGGGATTATTGATAGCATTGCCGCTTGTCGCATGTTTGTTTGCCGGAATAGCTGTGGACAAAAAACTCGGCACATCGCCGCTGTATCTGATTGTAGGGATTTTGCTCGGCGCGATTCTAACAGTGGCGGATGTTTATAAATTGATTTTGCCGTTTTTGGAAAAAAGGTCGAAGAAAAACGATTTGGATAATAATAAAAAATAAAAATAAAAATACTATGGACGCATCAACACAAATGGCAGCAGCTATCGCTATCAGCGTAGGCGCATTATTGCCAAGTTTAAGCATCGGAATGATCGGTTCAAAAGGATCAGAAGCTATCGGCCGAAATCCGGAAGCAGCTTCAAAAGTACAAACAGCTATGATATTGTCAATCGCTTTCGCTGAGGCTATCGCGATTTACGCTTTGGTTGTCGCAATGATTATATTATTCGTTTAAAAGCAGATAAATGGAGCTAGCAATAAACTGGAAAATTTTATTGGCCCAATTCATAAATTTCGCGATTTTATTTTTCTTGTTGAAACAGATTGTTTACAAGCCGCTTTTGGAAACCTTAAAAAAACGCCGGGAAAAAATAGAAGAGGGGGTTGTTAAGTCGGCCGAAGCGGAGGAAAAATTAAAGAAAGTTATGGAAGTTAAGGAAAGGGCGGATAAAGAGAACGAAGAAAAAAGAAAAGAGGTTTTGCTGAAAGCCGAACAGGAGTCGAAAGACAAGATAAATTCCGCCATCGAAAAAGCCGAGCAGGAAAGGCAAATTATATTGGCTAAGTCCGCAAAAGAAGCGGAAGAGCTGAAGGAAAGAGAAAAAGGAAAAGTTCAAAATCAGGTTATTGAAAACGCTTTTCTTTTGGCGGAAAAACTGATTAAAGAAAACGTTGACGAAGCCAAAAACAAGCAGATAACCGAAGAATTTTTGAAGAAAATTAAAGCATGAAAAAAGAAGCCGAAATAAATTCCTGGGCCATGGCGCTTTACAGGGCCTTAAAAGAAAATCCCGGCAAGTCCGAGGAGATTTTCGCCAACCTTAAAAAGTCGCTGGCGAAAAAACAGGAATTTTTGGAAACCGTCGTTAAAAAAGCCGGCAAGATTTATGACCGGGAGCAGAGGGCGGATTTGTTTTCGGCAAAACAAATGGATGACAGGGAAAAAAACGAAATTAAAGCAAAGATAAAAGGAATTTTAGGTACGGAAAAAGATATCAGTTATTCTTTGGACGAAAGCCTTTTGGCCGGATTCCGCTTGAAAACAAAAGATATTCTTATCAAAGCCTCTTTAAAAGATATTTTATCGGGGTTAAAAAACAAGCTATATGGACATAATCGAACAATTTAAAAAACAATTAGAAGGGGCGGAGTTAAATCCTGAAACCGAGGAGATAGGGGAGGTGACGGAAGTAAAAGACGGAGTGGTTAAGCTTTCCGGCCTAAAGAACGTGGAAAATTTCGAGCTAATCGAATTTGAGGAGGCCGGAGTTTTAGGTTTGGTTCTTAACTTGGAAGAATACGAAGTCGGTGCCGTTATTCTTGGCAGCGACAAAAAAATAAAAGAAGGAACAATTGCCAAAAGAACCAAAAAAGTTTTCTCGTTGCCGGTTGGTGAAGGGCTTGTCGGCCGGGTTATAGACCCGCTGGGAAACCCGATCGACGGCAAGGGAGAAATAAAAGCGACGGAATATATTCCCCTGGAAAGGAAGGGTCCGTCGGTTATCGAAAGAAAACCAGTCGGTGCTCCGATCCACACCGGAATTAAAATGGTTGATGCGCTGATACCGATTGGCCGCGGACAGAGAGAGCTTATAATCGGCGACCGGGGTTTGGGAAAAACAGCCGTGGCCCTGGACGCGATTATTAACCAAAAAAACGAAAAAAACAGGCCGTACTGCGTTTACGTCGCGTGCGGACAAAAGAAAAGCAAAATTAAAAGATTAATAAGCACGCTTGAAAAAGCAGGCGCAATGGAATACAGCACAGTTGTCTGCGCTTTCCCGGATGATCCGGCGAGTTTCCTTTATCTGGCTCCTTTTGCCGGAGTTACCGTGGGTGAATATTTCCGGGACAACAAAAAAGACGCTCTTGTTGTTTTTGACGATCTGACAAAACAGGCCTGGGCATGGAGAGAAATTTCTTTGGTTCTAAGGAGGCCGCCAGGCAGGGAGGCTTATCCTGGTGATGTTTTTTATCTGCATTCAAGGCTTCTTGAAAGAGCCGCGAAGCTGTCGGATGAAAAAGGCGGAGGTTCTTTAACCGCTTTGCCGATAATCGAAACTCAAGCCGGAGACATTTCCGGATATATTCCCACAAATGTAATTTCCATAACAGACGGGCAGATATTTTTAAACGCTACGATGTTTAAAAAAGGGCAAAAGCCGGCGATTGATGTGGGAAGTTCGGTTTCAAGAGTCGGTTCGGCCGCCCAGCTTAAAGCAATGAAAAAAGTTGCCGGCAGGCTGAAACTTGATCTCGCGCAATTCCAAGAGTTGGAAAGATTTTCCGAGTTCACGGAAGAGCTTGATCCCCAAACCAAAATGATTCTTGAAAAAGGAAAAAGAATCAGGGAAATTTTGAGGCAGGGCGATTTGGCTCCTTATCCTTTCGAAAAAGAAGCAATAGTGATTTTGGCGGGCACAAAGGGAGAAATAGAAAATATTCCGCTAAACAAAATCAAAGATTTCGAGCAGGATTTATTACAGGAGATTGAAATGAACCATGCAAGCATTCTTAAAGAGATCAGGGAAACAGAAGATATGAGTGATGCTTTGCAGGCAAATGTTTTAGAAATAGTAAAAGAGGTAAAGAAAAAATATGGATCTGAGGGAAATTAAAGGAAAAATAGGTTCTGTTAAAAACATTTCCGAACTGACAAGCGCTTTGGAGACTTTTTCGGCTTTGAAAATGCGAAAAACCCAGAAAAGGTTTTTACAGTCAAAGCTGTTTGCCGAAGCTATGGCCGGAGTTTTAAAAAGATTGGAAAAATCGCTTAAAGAAAAAAAATCTGTTTTTCTCGCCGATCGGCCGGCCGGAAAGTCATTGGCAATTGTTGTCGCGTCGGACAGGGGATTTTGCGGTTCTTTTAACGCGAATATTTTTCGCTTCGCGGACAGGTCTATTTCGGAGCTGCGGAAAGAAAATGAAATCGATATAATGCCTGTCGGCAAAAAAGCAGTGGCGCATTACAAGAGAGAAAATCCGGTGCACAGCTTTTTCGGAGTCGGCGATTTTTGGCAATTCAGGCAGACGAAAGAAATATCAGACTTTCTAATCAGTTCTTTTCTTCAGAACAAATACCAGAAAATTTATTTGTTCTATACGCATTTTTTCTCCTCTTTCAACCAGAAGCCGTCCGAAATACAGCTGTTGCCGATGAGCGCGGACACGGTTAAAAATTTCGTAACCGAAGAATCGCCGTCAAACCATAATTCGGATTATTTGTTCGAACCGTCTGCCGATGCGGTTTTAAACGAAATTATTCCGGTATTCGCGGAATATCTGGTTTACGAATTTATCTTATCGGCGAATACGGCTGAACATTCCGCAAGAATGATGGCAATGAGAAACGCCAGCGACAATGCCAAAGGCTTGCTCGCGGAACTGAGGCTCCAATACAACAAGGCGAGGCAGGAACAAATAACATCAGAGGTTTGCGAAATTTCGTCAACCAAAGAAGCAACGGAATAAAAGCATAAATAAGGAGTTTGCTCTTTGTCTACAAATCCGCAAAGAATAAATTCTTTATTAACAAAAGTGATAAATAAAAAAATATGGCAAAAATAACACAAATAATAGGCCCGGTCATTGATGTGGAGTTTGAAGAAAACAAAGTGCCGGCGTTATATAACGCCCTTAAAGTGGAAGATAAGG
>JAQUOQ010000005.1 GCA_028717005.1 Minisyncoccota bacterium | reverse complement strand
GGTTACGGCTATTGTCGAAAAAGGGATGTTGAGGCCGGGCGTTTTCGTAGGAACAGATTCGGTTGTAGGCAAAATAAAAAACTTAGAAAATTTTCAAGGAAAAGAAATTGAAGAAGCCGAGCCGGGAGATCCTGTTATTATCGTCGGCTTTGAGTCTGTGCCGGCAATGGGCGAGAAAATTTACGTATATAATACATACGAAGAAGCAAAGAGCCGCCTTAAGCCAAGCAAGTTTTTGCGCCGGGTGTGGCAGCGGCAGCGGAAGAGGCTGAAAACAAAAAATACCTCAATTTAGTTTTAAAAGCTGATGCTTTCGGTTCGCTCGAGGCAATTGAAGAAGTTTTGAAAACATTGCCCCAAGAGACGGTTGGCGTGAGAGTTGTCCGGGCCGAAGTGGGAAATGTAAACGAATCAGATGTGAAAACGGCGAAGAACGCCGCCGGCGTGGTTATTGCTTTCCGGGTTAAAACAGACAAAATAGCGGAAATGGCCTTGCAGAAAAACGACGTCAGGATTTACAACTTTGATTTGATTTATGATTTGGCGCAGAAAATCAGGGAGTTTATGGAAAGGAAACTTACCAAGGAAAAAGAACGCACTGATTTGGGAAAAATGGAGGTCACTGTTATTTTTCGGACGGAAAAAAACCGGCAGATAGTCGGCGGCAAGGTTTTTGAAGGCGAAATTGTAAAAGGATCGTCTGTGGAAATATTAAGGAACAACGAAAAAGCCGGACAAGGAAAAATTATTGATTTGCAAATGAATAAAAAAAGTTTTGATTCGGTAAAGGCCGGAAAAGAATGCGCCATTCTTTATCAAGGCGCGGAAAGGATAAAAGAAGGGGATGAGTTGTTGTCTTATAAGGAAGAGTATGTAAGGGAAATCCTTTAATTTTATGTGGCGGATAGAAAAAGTAAACAGTCTGATTAAAAGGGAGCTAAATAAAATAATACTCAAAGAAATCGACGTTTTTCCGGGAACGCTCCTGACGATAACGCGCGCAGAATGCACGGACAATCTTTATGATTGCCGGATTTTTGTTTCAATAATGCCGGAAGAAAATCATGAGGAGGTTATAGCCTTGCTTAACCGGAATATATTTTTAATCCAGCAAAAATTAAATAAAGTTTTAAGGATGAGGCCGGTGCCGAAAATTATATTCAAAAAAGAGACGAAAACAGCCGAAGCGGGGAGAATAGAGGAATTGTTAACGGAAATAGAGAGAAAGAAGGAGGGGAGAGAACAAGATTAGACTATTTTTATTATAGAATTAGTGAAGAGGGTGCCCTGTACTAGAGTTTCGGCTTTTGCCGAAACACAGCACAGGGTTAGCTCTGAACCGTGCCCGAAGGACTCTGGTTCAGGGTGGCAAAAATTAAAAATCTGTGTTAAAAATTAAAGGCGGCGTGGTAGCCAAGTAGTAAGGCGAGAGTCTGCAAAACTCTTATACGCGGGTGCGATTCCCGCCCACGCCTCAATTTGAATAAGAATCAAGAAGCAAGAATAAAGAATAAAGAATAAAGAAGTTGCCCTTCTTTGCCAAGGTTACGGCGAGGTGAGGGAATAAAGAAATGCCTCGGTGCTGGAATTGGTATACAGGGCGGACTTAAAATCCGCTGGTCCTTGACCTTGTGGGTTCGAGTCCCACCCGAGGCACACTAAAACAAAGGAGAGGATTTTAATCCTCTCCTTTGTTTTAGTGCTCAATGGCAGGGACTCGAAGGGTTTCCGCGACGGCGGAAACCCGGACCTGAACAAATTTCAGTAGAAATTTGAGAAGGCGAGGCCTCCCCGAATTTTAAATTAAAGCGGGCTCCGTGCAATAAAGAGGGACGAGAAGGCGGAGGGCTGACGAGCCCGAGCCAGGCCCGAGCGCAACTTCAGCAGAAGTTGACGCGAGGGGAGTCCCATAGAGATAAAAGCAATTCGAACCATATTGAAACATTTTTAAATATATGGTAGTTTTTACACAGCAATTTTGGAGAATGCGGATGGAGACAAAACAAGAGGATTTGGACAAGCTTTGCGGCAAAACCGTAGGCAGAATCGGGCAAATGGTTAGCGGCAAAGAGCTTGAAATAGAGTTTACCGACGGCAGCAGGATGTCTTTCAAAAACGAGGGAAATCCAGGCCTGGATTATGGGCAATATCCAATACCGACAGTGTATCATAATGGAGAAAAAATTTGGGAGGCAAAATAGCCTCTTTTTTTTAAAACAAAAGCCGGCGATTAAGCCGGCTTTTGTAATCCCGCGCCTCCGTAAATAGGCGGAAATGGGTTGGGATTAGCTTTTTGAAACTTCGATATATGCTTTCTTAATGCCGAAGTTTTTCGCCTCGGCTCTGCTCGGAAACCAGATATCTATATGATAATCGCTTCTGCTGGGATTCATTCTGTCTGCGACTATAAATTCTTTTTCGCCATACAGGTCCGGAATCCTTATTTTAGTGCCAAAGGGGAGCAAGTTATTGGCAACTATGCCATCTCTTACTAAGGCGCCGCTGGCCGTGATAAACGGGTCTTCGTCGGTTTGGTCAACCGTAGAAGAGTAGGCCGTTATGATAACCAATATTCTTTCTTTCTTTTGTTCTTGAGCTTGCTCAGAGGCTTGATTTTTGCTGATCAAGAGCTCTTTTTCGGGCAAAGAAGCTATAAATTGCTCTTTATTGTCCGGGGTAATTTCTTGGTTTTGGGCGAATATTGAGAAGCCGCAAAGGGGAAAAACCGCTAAAGCAAGGCAAGATATGGCTAGATTGTGTATATGTTTCATAATTAAAAACCCTTTTTGAGGGCTTGTCAATATTTTACCCTTTAACCGGGGGAATGTCAACGGTTTTGTCCACAGATTAAAACCAGGCTATTTTTTGCTATTTTCGGCAAATTATGGTTTTGGCCAGGATTTTTAAGGGTTGCGCCAGGGCGGCAGTTCCGCCCCTGAAGCCGGCGGTTTGGGGAGCCATGTGTGGCCTGGTACGGCGGCTTGATTATCTAAAATCTTTATGCTATAAGAAAGTGTATGCAAAACGAATTATTACAAAAATTAACTGACTCTGTCCAAATTTTGAGGGCAGGGGACATCATAGACGGCCGGGTTTTGGCAATTGAGAACTTGGCTATCTTCTTGGACATTGGCCCGAGGAAAACCGGAATTATATATGGTTCCGAATACCAAAACGCTAAAAATGTCTTAAAAAACATAAAATTGGGAGACATTATCTCCGTTAAAGTGCTTGAGCCGGAAAACGAAGACGGCTATGTTGAATTGTCTTTGCGCGAGGCGGAAAAGGAATTAGCCTGGAAGACAATAAAAGATATCAAGCAGGAGAATAAAGAGTTCGTGGTTAAAATATCAAAAGTAAATAAGGGCGGATTAATTACCGATGTTTCCGGAATTCCAGCCTTTTTGCCAACATCCCAGCTGTCGCCGGAAAAATATCCGCGCGTGCCGGAAGGAGACAAGGCAAAGATTTTAAGAAAATTGCAATCATTTATCGGCCAGGATATTAAAGTTAAAATACTTGATTTTGATGAAAAGACGGGCCAAATAATCTTGACCGAAGAATCAAAAGGAAGCGAAAGCGTACAGAAGGCGGTTAAAAGCCTGAAAGTAGGCGATATTGTTGAAGGAAAGATATCGGGAGTGGTTAATTTCGGCGCATTTATTAAATTTGCTTTGCCGGAACAGAAAATTGACGAAGTGCCGGAAGACAGCCTTCTTGAAGGATTGGTGCACATATCAGAATTGGATTGGCAGTTGATCGAAGATCCGGCTCAGTTCGTGAAAGTAGGAGAAAAAGTAAATGCCCAGATTATAGACATCACGCAGGGCAGAGTATCGTTATCTTTGAAAAATCTTAAGAAAGATCCTTGGCAAGGCCTGAACCTTAAGAACGGCGATTTCGTAAAGGGAGAGGTGGTTAGGTTTAATACTTTCGGCGCCTTCGTACAATTGAAGGGCGTGGGCGGCGAGGCAGAACAGGCTAAAATCCAGGGATTGATACATATTTCCGAATTCGGTTCTGAAATAAAAATGAAAGAAAAAATTGAAATAGGCAAAGAATATGATTTTCAGATTTTGAGCTTCCAGCCCCAAAGGCACTGGATGTCGTTGCGATTAAAATAATAATTTGCACAGTCTCATGAAAAGTCCACTCTCAGGCCTTTTTAAAAACCTTTTTATTGTTATCTTGCTCTTTTTAGCAGTGGCGGTAATCTTTACTTATGTTAACAATCCTGCCCCAAAAGTTACTGAAATCTCGTTAACCCAGCTGGCAGCCGATATTAATGCCGGCAAGGTTAAAGACGTTATTGTTTCAAGTAATGACCTGCAGGTAGATTATACGGACGGCACAAAAGCCCATACCATGAGGGATCCGGTTGATCCCTTAAGCCAATCACTATTAAACTACGGAGCAGACAAAAGCAAGTTAGATGCTGTGTCTTTTTCATTTGTAACCCAAAACAGCGTTTGGAGCTGGCTTGGGCCGCTTTTACTGACGGTTATCCTTCCTTTATTGTTGTTGGGGATTTTTTTCTGGGTTATTTTCCGGCAAGCCCGGACCGGCGCTGCCCAAACATTTGATTTTACAAAAGCCCAGGCAAAGCTTTTCGGCGCGGAAGGAGCTCCGAAAGAAAAAGTTACGTTTAAAGACGTTGCCGGACTAAAAGAGGAAAAAGCCGAGCTTGAGGAGATAGTGGATTTTTTGAAAAACCCGCACAAATATTTAAAAATGGGCGCAAGGATTCCGAAAGGCGTGCTGTTAGTTGGTCCGGCTGGATGCGGAAAAACTCTTTTGGCCAGAGCGGTGGCGGGAGAGAGCGATGTGCCGTTTTTTTCAATATCCGGATCAGCTTTTGTGGAAATGTTCGTTGGCGTCGGCTCAAGCCGGGTGCGCAATTTATTCGCAGCCGCCAAAAAACAGCAGCCTTGCCTTATTTTTATTGATGAACTTGATAGTATTGGAAAGGTGCGGGGACCGGCGATTACCGGAGGGCACGAGGAAAGGGAACAGACGCTAAATCAGTTATTGACCGAAATGGACGGCTTTGAACAAAACGACAAAATTATTGTTTTAGCCGCGACTAACCGGCCTGATGTTTTGGACCCGGCTTTGCTGAGGCCCGGCCGCTTTGACAGGAAAATCGTAATCCATCTGCCCGACATTAAGGAAAGGGAAGAAATTTTAAAAATTCATTCCCGCGGAAAACCCCTGTCAAATGACATTAATTTAAGAGAGGTGGCGGAAAGAACCCCCGGTTTTTCCGGCGCCGACCTGGCGAACGTTTTTAACGAAGCCGCTTTATTGGCCGCTAAAAAGAACGAGAAAGAAGTTGTCCAAAAAGATTTGCTGGTTTCGATAGAAAAAGTTCTTTTAGGCCCGGAACGGAGAAGCCATGTGATGTCTGATAAAGAAAAGAAAATAACCGCCTATCACGAAGCGGGCCATGCTTTGGTTGCGGCTTTAACGCCGGACGCCGAACCTGTCCGCAAAATTTCTATAATCTCGAGAGGCATGGCAGCAGGCTATACCCTGAAAGTTCCCTCAGAAGATAAATTTTTAAGGACAAAAAAAGAATTCGAGGCGGAAATAAGAGTGCTGCTCGGAGGTTATGTTTCAGAAAGAGTGCATTTTAACGATGTTACCACCGGCGGTTCGGACGATCTATTAAAAGCTTCGGAATTGGCAAGAAGCATAGTAAAAAAATACGGCATGTCTACGCTTGGGCCGATTGTTTTTGGCGACAGGCAGGACGATATGTTTTTGGAAAGAGAATTTGGAACGCCGAGGAATTACTCGGAACAGGTGGCCGAAGATATTGATAGGGAAGTTGAAAAGATAATCAAGAAAGCAGAAGAAGAAGCCGACACTTTGATTAAGAAGAATAAGCCGATTTTGGCGAGAATCGCCGATACATTAATAAAAAAAGAAACCATCGAGAGGGAGGAATTTGAGCAGCTTATAAAAGAAAGAGACCAAAAGAAAAAGAACTAATCTTTGGCTCGTGTAGCTCAGTTGGTTAGAGCACGGCTCTTATAAAGCCGGGGTCGATGGTTCGAGTCCATCCACGAGCACTTTTTGTAGAAAACCCACTTTAGTGGGTTTTCTACAAAAATGATGGACGAGAAGCCGTAGCGGCGACGGCCGCGAGGTGGGCCCTAAAAATTTTTCAACAGAAAAATATTTTAGGGCGAGTCCTCAACAAAATGGGACGAGAAGGCGGAGGCGCGACGGCGCCGAGCCCGGCCTGAGTGCATCCGCCAGCAGGCGGATGACACGAAGGCGAGTCCATCCTTTATATATAATATATGCATTTAAGGCGCGTATTTGTTGACTAAAAGGCCAAAATCGCATAGTATACTTAATGTAAAGAATTAGTTGTGGTCTTTCCGGGGCGCCATGAACCAGAGCTGCTTTGCAGCACGGCTCATGGCAGCCCTGAACTGTGTTCCGACAGAGTCGGAACTCAAGTACAGGGCGTATAGCTCAGTTGGTTAGAGCGTTACGTTGACATCGTAAAGGCCCCCTGTTCGAGTCAGGGTACGCCCACCACTCCGTTTATTGCACTTCGTTTAATAAACTTCGCGGTGCAAGCATTATCGAAAAGATAATTTTATTAAAAAAAGGGAGTGGTGCGAATAAAGATAAATAAAAATTATGGCAGAAGAAACACAAAAAGAGGAAAATATTGAAAGTCCGGCAGAAGGCGGAAATAAAGAAGTTGCCGTCGAAGTTCCGGCCGAAGAAAAAGCAACCGAAGATGAGGCTGAAGAAAAAACCGAAATTGTGCCGGAAGAATCCGGGATAATTGAAGCGCATTTAAAAAAAGACTTGCCTCAAATAAGGCAGGGTGATTTGGTAAAAGTTTACCAAAAAATAAAAGAAAAAAACAAAGAAAGGATGCAGGTTTTTGAAGGCCAGGTTTTAGCCATAAAACACGGCCAAAGCATTTCAGGCACAATAACCGTCCGAAAAGTAATAGGCGGCATTGGAGTAGAAAAAATATTCCCGATACATTCTCCGTCTGTTGAAAAAATAGAAATAGTTAAACAAACAAAGACAAGGAGAGCCAAGCTTTATTATTTGAGGACAGCGAAAGGACGGAAGGCGAAATTAAAAACAACGGTTCGTGCCAACGGCGAAAGCGAGGCAGCGGCAGAAGAATAATTTTTTGACCCGCCCGGGTGATGGAATTGGCAGACATCTACGTTTGAGGGGCGTAGGGGTTTATCCCGTGGGGGTTCAAGTCCCCCCCCGGGCACCACTTTGGGAGGGGACTTGAAGGCGGAGCTGCGACGGCAGCGAGCCGGGCCCTGAGGATTTTTCACCAGGAAAATACCGAGGGGCAAGTCCCCCCCCGGGCACCACTTCGCTCCGACAAAATCGGAGCTTCGCGGTGCAAGCACAGTTTGAAGCAACCTTGAATTGCAGTAATTCTGTTCCAAAACATAAGTTTTTATAATTTAAAATACTAGAGTTATAGGAGCGGAAGGGCTTAGTCCTGAACCGTGTCCGCAGGACTCTGGTTCAGGGCGGTTAGCTCAATTGGTAGAGCACTTCGTTTACACCGAAGGGGTTGGGGGTCCGAGTCCCTTACCGCCCACATGTTTATTTATCCCCCTATTGATGGGGGATAAATAAACATATTAGTGGGAGGACGAGAAGGCGGAGGCGCGACGGCGCCGAGCCCGGCCCGAAGAATCCGCCAGTAAGCGGATATCTGAGGGCGAGTCCCATTAAACACAGCTGTAAAACGGTCCTAAACACATTGAAAATATTGCTAAATTCTAGTAAAATAAAGGAAATCGGCCGAGGAAATAGAGCAAGCCGAGGTAGCCAAGTCGGTCACGGCGAATGTCTGAAAAACATTAGATTCCGGTTCGATTCCGGACCTCGGCACTACTTCGCTCGCTAACGCGAGCTACGAAGTGCAGGCACTATTGTTTTAACCAAAAACAAATTTGCCGCGATTTAGAGAAGTAGTCCTGCGTAGCTTTAGCGAAGCAGGGCCACGTTAAAAAATGAAACCGGCGGGCATCGTATAGTGGCTATTATGCAACCTTGCCAAGGTTGAGACGGCAGTTCGATTCTGCTTGCCCGCTCATAAATTTTTACTTCCGTAAAAATTTGAGTAGTTAGTAATTTGTATTTAGTAGTTGGCGCAAGGAAAGGATATTTTAGTAAAAATTTATCCCAAAGTACAAATTACACACACAAAGTACAAAATAAAAATGAGGATAGCTTGATGCGTCATCAGGCTTTATATAAATGAAAATAACCTGGCACGGGGGAACCTGCTTTGAAATAGCGGGATCATCTTCCGACAAAGAAAACATTGTTATCCAGATAGACCTTAAAGAATCGGAGAAAAAATCCGGCAAATTTAGCGCCGACATTCTCCTTAAAACCCACAATTCCGACGACGTAAAACCAAAAGCAGACGGGCAGTTTGCTATTTCTGATTATGGAGAATATGAAATTAAGGGCGTTTTAGTCCAGGCAATTCCTTCGTTAATGCTTGATAAAAAAGAGAACATTATTTATACCGTCGAGACAGAAGGAATACACGTTTGCCACTTGGGCCTGTTCGGGGAGAACGATTTAAACGACGAGCAAATGGAATCTTTGGGTAAAGTTGATATTTTAATCGTTCCTATCGGCGGAGACGAAACCATTAATTACAGGGAAGCGGAAAAAATAATCGCCAGGCTTGAGCCGAAAATAGTTATTCCGATGGCTTATGATCCGAAAAAGAAAGACGGTTTGCAATCTTTCCTAAAGGCTATGGGCGAAAAAGATATCGTGCCCATAGACAAGCTTTCGATACAGAAAAAGAATTTATCCGGAAAAAGCGATGAAGAAAAAACAGAAGTAGTGGTTTTGGAAAGCAAATAATCTAAAGTATTTAGGCAAAATGGCAAAGAAAAAAGAAGAAGAAAATATACAAGAAATAGGAAAAATAAACGAAGTCGACATTTCGGAAGAAATGCGCGATTTTTATATTGATTACGCGATGTCGGTAATCGTGTCCCGCGCATTGCCGGATGTCCGTGACGGCTTAAAACCGGTACAGCGGAGAATTTTGTACGCCATGTATGAAATGGGAGTCCGTTCGGACGCGAAATTCAGGAAATCGGCAGCAGTAACCGGAGAAGTTTTGGGGAAATACCATCCGCACGGGGACGCCTCTGTTTATGGGGCAATGGTAAGGATGGCGCAGGATTTTTCGTTAAGATACCCGCTTATTAAAGGGCAGGGCAACTTCGGTTCGATTGATGGCGATCCGCCCGCCGCACAAAGGTATACCGAATGTAAATTAAGCAAAATCGGAGAAGAACTTTTGCAGGACATTGAGAGGGAAACAGTAATCTTTAACGACAACTATGATGGAACCAAAAAAGAGCCGGCGGTTTTGCCGTCGCCTTTGCCGAATTTGCTTTTGAACGGAAGCACCGGAATTGCCGTGGGTATGGCAACAAACATTCCGCCTCACAACCTGAAAGAAGTGGGCGAAGCTTTAATTTATCTGATTGACAATCCAAAAGCGGAAACCGAGGATTTATTCCAGTTTATAAAAGGGCCTGATTTTCCGACGCGGGGAATAATTTACAACCAAAAAGAAATTTTATCAGCTTATTCGCAAGGCAAGGGATCATTTTTAATGCGAGGGCGCGTTGACATTACGGAAAGGGAAGGAAAGGGTGCCCAAATTATCATAACGGAAATTCCTTTCCAGGTTGATAAATCCGCCCTGATTACCCAGTTTGCTAACTTAGTGCAAAACAAGAGAATAGACGGCATCAAAGACATAAGGGATGAGTCCGACAAAGACGGAATGAGAATATCGATAGATTTGCAGCGGGGAGCGGTTCCCAAAAAAGTTTTGAATTCCCTCTACAAATATACCGATTTACAGAAGACATATCATTTAAACATGCTCGCTTTGGTAAACGGCATTGAGCCGAGAATTTTAAGCCTAAAAGACGTTTTAGAGCTTTACCTAGCACACAAACAAGAAGTAATAGTGCGCCGGACCAAATATGACTTGGAAAAAGCAAAAGAACGGGCGCATATTTTGGAAGGTATCAGCAAAGCATTGGACAAAATAGATGCTGTTATTGAGACAATCAGGAAATCAAAAGATAAAGAAGACGCGAAAACTAATTTAGTCGCTAAATTTAAGCTTACCCCCATACAGGCGGAGGCGATTTTGGAAATCCGCTTGCACCAGCTGGCAAAATTGGAAAAGCAAAAGATAGAAGACGAGCTGGCGCAAAAAATGAAAGAAATAAAAGAACTGACAAAAGTGCTGGAAAGCAAGGCCGAGCAGAAAAAAACAATGAAAAAAGAAATTGAAAAGGAAATAGAATTATACGGCGACGAGAGGCGGACAACGATAATAAAAAGCAGCCCGGAAACAATTTCTGACGAGGACTTGATACCGCTGGAAGATACTATAGTTATTTTAACTGCCGGCGGGTACATCAAAAGAATGAATCCGTCCGAGTATAAAAAACAAAACCGCGGAGGCCAGGGCAATATCGGAATTAAAACAAACGAGGATGATGAAGTGAGCCACTTTATTTCCGCTAAAACCCACGACTCAATCTTTTTCTTTACCGATTCGGGAAAAGTATTCCAGGCGAAAGTTTATGAAATTCCGGAAGGGCAGAGAACCACAAAAGGAAGGGGACTAACCAACTTTTTGGAAATATCATCCCACGACAAAATTTTGTCCGTATTGGTTTTGACCAAAACCGACAAAGAAGATGACGTAAAATATCTTGTAATGGCGACTAAAAACGGAATAGTGAAAAAATCGCCGCTTAAGGATTTTGAAAACGTGCGAAGAAACGGCTTAATAGCCATTAACCTAAAGAACGGTGATTTGCTTCGGAGTGCTCAGAAATCGGGTGAAGGCGATGAGATAATCATTGCCACAAAACACGGCCAATCCATCAGGTTTTCCGAAAAAGACGCGAGATCAATGGGTCGTACCGCGGTGGGTATTAAAGGAATACGGGTTAAAAAAGACGATGAAGTGATTGGAATGGTTGTGGTGCGGAAAAAACAGCTTAAATCTAAAGACTATGTATTGGTTTTGACCGAGAACGGCTATGGTAAAAGGACTCTTTTACAGGAATATAAAGTGCAAGGTAGGGGAGGTTCGGGAGTGAAAATAGCCAAAATTACTACTAAAACCGGCGGGCTTGCCAAAATAGAATTAATCGAAAACCAGGAAGATTTGATAGTTATTTCCATTAAAGGCCAGGTTATCAGGACAAAAATTTCAAGCATCCCGAAATTGGGCCGCGACACGCAGGGCGTGAGGATAATGAGAATTAAAGATGGGGATAAAGTGGCCTCTGCCACTTGCCTAACAGAAGAAGCTGCGCAATAATATATGCATATATATTTATGGAGCAAAGCGGTTTCTCAAATGATAAATTTATAAATCCAATCGCGATTTTGGATTCTCTAAAATTGAAAGACGATTTTATCGCCTGTGATTTGGGTTGTGGTTCCGGAGGCTGGGCGATTCCCTTGTCTAAGATTTTAACTAACGGACTTGTTTACGCCGTGGATATTCTGGAAGAATCTATTTCCGCTCTGCGCGGAAAAATAGCCAGAGAAAATATTTTTAACGTTAAACCCGTGTTGTCAGACATAGAAAAGGGTGTTAAAATACAAGACAAAGAAATCGATATCGCCTTATTGACCAATATTCTTTTTCAAATCGAAGATAAGGAATCTTTAATAAAAGAATGCCGGAGGATTTTGAAAAGCAGGGGATTATTGCTGATTATAGACTGGAAAAAAGATGCGCCTCTCGGCCCTGCAGCCGGCAGATTGTCCGCGGACGAGATTCTGCCCCTTTTAGACAGGCTTGGTTTTAGGGAAGAAAAAAGGTTTGACGCCGGTGAATATCATTGGGCTTTATTACTAAGCAAATAAAGATGACGAGAAAAGCAAAAATTTTTTTATCAATTATTTTTATTTTTACGCTATTAACAGTTTTTTCCGGCGTAGTTCTTGCTACAGAATCAGCCGGCATTCCCAATCCTTCTCCCTTTGGAAGCATCGGAGAACTTTTAGACAGGATTTTTGATTTTCTCCAAGATATAGCTCTTGTTGTTTTGCCCCTGATGCTGGTTTGGGCGGGCATTGTTTTTATTACGGCTGGCGGAGATCCGGCAAAAATAAAACAAGCAAGAGAAATAGTTTTATACGCCGTAATCGGCTTTATAATAGTATTTTTGGCGCCGGCGATAGTTGACACGGTTTCAAATCTTGTCGCCGAACCATAGAAATTATAAATTAATTAAATAAGATGAAAAAAGGACTCAAAAACATATTTTTATTTATTCTTAGTCTTGCCATGGTCGTGTCGCCATTTGTTGCGGCGTTCGCCGCGGAAGATGCCATTACCCAAACAATAGAGAATGTCACTGACTATCTCGCCAATATTGCCCTAGTTGTGGCCGTGCTGTTTTTTGTCGTCGCGGGCGTGCTGTTTATCTATAATGGCGGGGATACAAAGAAATTAGATACCGCAAAAAATATGATTTTATACGCCTTGGTCGGCGTAGCCATAGTTTTACTGGCGAAAGGATTTGTTTCTATCGTCAGAAGCCTGGTTCCGGGAGATTAATATATTATATTGTGTTTTTTTGAAAAGGTCGCTATAATTAACGCATATAAATTCAAAGGTCGTTTTAAAAATTAATTTAAAAATATGAATAAAAAAATATTATCTCTCTTTGCAATATTGGCAGTTTTAACAGTTGTAGCCGTTCCGGTGTTTGCTTCACAAACCATTCCTACAAGCTGTACAATGAGTAACAATGTTGGCATACAGGGTTGTCCTAGTAGCGGAGAATGCAGTTTTGAAAATAACAATGCTCCTTGCGGAGTATGCTGCTTACTAAACAGCGTTTACACCGTAACTAATTGGATTTTTATCGGATTATTGCTTTTGGCAGCTTTGTTTATAATCATTGGTGCGGTAACATTTGTAACTTCTGCCGGTGACGCTACAAAAACTACGCAGGCTAAAAATTACATTCTTTACGCCGCTATCGGTATTGCCGTGGCTTTGTTCTCCAGAGCCGTACCGTCTTTAGTAAAGGCAGTATTGGGTGTTGGAACCGGAGCTTAAAAACGACATTTTGACATCCGCTTGCTTTTGGTGTATTTTTACCAAGCAGGCGGATGTTTTCGTTTAAAAAGTAAAATTTAATCGCCCTGGCTTGCGAAGGCCTTGGCGAAGAAGGCCGAGGTGGCGGAACTGGCAGACGCGTATGCCTTAGGAGCATATGTCGCAAGGCGTGGGAGTTCAAATCTCCCCCTCGGCACATTGTTTTAAAAACAGGGATATTTTATCCCTGTTTTTAAGACAAATAATATTGGCGGAGATTTGAAGCCGCCCGCCTACGTTAAAACTACGGCAAGGCAAAGCAATGTTCTATATTGATTAGATGCGCCCGACTGTGTCCCACGTAGCTCCGAAGGAGCGAAGTGGGAGGCCGTACTCGAAGGTAATTCCATCAGAAATTAACCTGAGAGCAAATCTCCCCCTCGGCTACCCTGTGCTGTGTTTCGACAAAGTCGAAACTCTAGTACAGGGCTCCCTCTTTTTCCGCCTTAGTGATATCATTAAAAGCATAATAATTATTACTGGAAAATGTTAAGGCTTATTGGCGCGATTTTAATGTTAATAGACCATGTCGGTTATGTTTTTTTTCCCGACCTTGCGGCTTTTCGGCTTGTCGGCAGGCTGTCTTTTCCGCTTTTTGCCTACCAAACAACTATAAGCTTTAAAAAGACAAGCAACTTCCAAAATTATCTTGCGCGCCTTGGTTTTTGGGCCGTTATTGCCGAGATACCGTTTATTTTAGTTTTCAAAACCGGATTAAATATATTATTCACTTTTTTTATAGGGGTTATTGCCTTAAAGCTGTTTGATAGCACAAACAATAAATTCTTAAGAGGTTTTTACGTTGTTTCATTCGCCTTGTTGGCTTTTTTCTTGCGGACCGATTACGGGGCTTACGGAATGCTGTTATTATTTGTCTTTTATATTTTTTCTCGGGAAAAAGTTTATAATTTTGTTTCACAAGTTTTTTTAAGCTATATTGTTGCGGTTGCGTATAGTTTCCCCGTGCAGATCGCGAGCCCTTTTTCTTTCTTTATTATTTATTCAAAAGCGGGGGAGAAAAGGCTAAACTTAGGAAAATATTTTTTCTACATTTTTTATCCCCTCCACCTTTTGATTATCTATTTTATCGCGATTTATCTATTTAAATAAGTGTTTGGGGACCTCACCCCCAAACATTGATTTTTTGCTGCATTTGGGGTAACTTGCAGGTAAGTCAGGCAGGGGCTTGGCCGATTGCAGATTGAAAACAAAAGATGTGTTCTCATGACAGACGAATTAGAGCCAAAAGACAGGATAATTGTTGATTTGGATGTCAGCAATTTAACCGCGGCAGAGTTTATAATAAGGGATCTTGTGCGTCATGTGGGTTGTTTCAGAATACCGCTGAGATTGCATTCAACCGTTGGCGGTCCGGCAGCCGTTAGGCTTATTAATTCGCTTGGCGGCAAGGCTTTTTATAGCGGTAAATTCCACGATACTCCGCCTAATGTAGGCATGGCGGCGAAAGAAGTGGCCAGAATGGGCGTTAAAATGTTTGACGTTCATGCCTCGTCCGGCTCCAAAGCGCTCAAGGCAGCAGTCCGGAATAAGGGTGATTCTCTTGTTTTTGCGGTTACGCTTTTTCCCATGCTTAGCGGAGAAGAGGAAACCATCTATGGTTCTTCGGGTATCGACAAGGTTTGCCAGTTTGCTTTGATGGCAAAAGATGCCGGTTGCGATGGAATAATCTGTTCCCCAAAAGATTTTGAATGGGTGTGTTACAACAGAATGCTTGAAAGCCTGGCAAAGGCGGTATCCGGCGTTTTTCCAAAATGGGCTTGGGGAAACCGGAAAGGATTGTTAACTCCGGGCGAAGCGATAAAGGCCGGAGCAACCTATGTAATACTTGACGCTTCCATTATGAATCCGCCGAAGGACATGGGCACGCCTGCTCATGCGGCAGAACTGATTGCGGAAGAAATATCTTTCGCCTTAGAGCATAAGGAAAAATAAAAGCGGCAGCTTTTTAAAGCGCCGCCTTTTTTAATTTCAATTTTATCCGTCTATTCCGATTTTTTTATTTTTTGCTCTTTCTATTTTCGGCATGCGGACGGTTAAAAGGCCGTCTTTTATATTCGCTTCAATTCGCGAAGTGTCTATTTCCCGCGGAATAATGATTTCTCGCGAAAACGGCCCGAAATAGCATTCTTGGGTAAAATAAGATTTTTTACTGTCTTTAACGGGATTTTTCCGCTCGCCCCGGATGATGATAATGTCGTTTTCGAGCGAAATGTCTATATCTTCGTTTTTGACGCCGGCTATGGCGGACTGGATTACCAGCTCCTTATCGGTTTCATAAACATCAATAACCAGCTGGCCTTCGGCCGCATTCCAGTTTTTTGCCGTGTCCGAAAGATTTCCGGAATCTATTTTTAATCCTCCGGCGTTTTTAATCGCTCCATCAATGTCTTTTTGGTCTTTTTTAAATAAGGGCATGGTGTTGCCGCCGATCCTTAGTGCGCATAAAGCTGTCGGCTTAATAGCCTTGGCGCGGCGGGTAATTATTTAATGATGCAAATGCTTTTCAATTTCCTGAGCTGCCTGAATCCAAATGTTAAAAATACAAACATGAAAATTATTATGATAATCGGGAAAAATATGTAAAAGTAATAATTATTGTTATTGCTCGCACTCATTATAGTCCATTCGATATAAAAATCAAATAGGCCGTGCAGGATTATGCCGATGCCAAAACCGGATAATATAAACAGCCATTTTTGTTTCAGTTTGTGGTAGGACAGGGCGATGAAGTAGCCGATAATTCCGGAACAGAGCGCGTGAAGCAGCGTTGCTCCCAGGAACCGCACAAGAGAGAGGCCGAACGGCTCCAAAATCATTCCAAATGTTCTGGTGCTGTCGCTAAAAAGCAGGATATTTTCCGCTGTCGCGAATCCCAGCGCGGAAATTATCATATAAAGAGGAATGTCCACCGGTTCGTCCATGCACGACCGGCGCAAAACGAAAAAGGCGACAATAATATATTTAAAAAATTCTTCGGGCAAGGCCACGCCGATGATATACCGAAGATTCAAGGCAACTGCCGGATCCATAACAGGCAAAGAACCGATTCCTTCCAGAAGAGCTTTTTCCGCCAGAACAGCCGGGATTGTGGCCAGTATTCCGTAAAAAAATATTTCCAATACTTTCATCTTTGGTTCCGGCAGTTTGTCTTTTTGGAGGAAAAAAGACAGCCATATCGTTCCGGGAAGAACGGCAAGGAAGAAATATAGCAGCAGGTTGTTTAAATTATCAACCATTTATTTTTAAATTAGGCCTAGGCTTTATATTTTTCCAATTATAATTTTTGGCTTTTGGCGATAGCGCGGCGCACAAGGCGATCATGGAAGCATTGTCGGCTGTATATTGCGGGTCGGGTAAAAAGCACGCCAAACCTCTTTTGTGGCACTCGTTTTCCATAATTAGCCTCAACTTGGCGTTTGCCGATACTCCACCTCCCAAAATTATAGACTTCACTTCATAATTTTCCGCAGCTTTTATGGTTTTCGCCGTTAGAACTTCTGTTACGGAATCCTGTATTTCTTTGGCCATTTCCGAAATATAATTTTCTGAACTTTTGGTTTTATTATCCCGTTTTTTAAAATCGTACAAAACAGCTGTTTTTAAACCCGAAAAACTGAAATCAAAACTTTTGTCATGCAGCATGGGCCGGGGCAGATGGATGTTATATGCCGGTTTTTTAAATTTGGCAGCCCATTTTGCTATTTCTTTTCCTCCCGGATAGCCTAGCCCCAGAATGCGCGCTGTTTTGTCAAAACATTCACCAGCAGCATCATCCCGGGTTTCTCCGATTAATTTGTATTGGCCGATTTTTTTAATCAAGGCGAGCTGGGTATTGCCGCCGGAAACAACAAGGCCTATGGCAGGAAATTTTGGCAGCGGTTTTGGCGTGAGCCAGCAGGAATATAAATGGGCCTCAATGTGGTTTACTCCCAAAAGGGGAATGTCCCAGTAAAAGGAAAGCGCCCGGGCGAAATTAACGCCCACCCATAGGCACGGTTCCAGTCCGGGCCCGATTGTTATTGCTATTTTATCTATTTTCGGTTTTTGGTATTTCGGCAGGAATTTTGCCAGCTGTTCCGATAGTTCAGGATTTCTTTCCAGGATTTTACCAAGTTTTATGCCTTTTTCCGCATTAGCCAGATTTTTGGTTTTTTTAAGGTTCAACGAGCCGGCTATTTTTATCAGCAAGGGCAGGGCGTTTTTTTGGTGCTCCCTTTTTGCCAGGCTTGGGAAAACCCCGCCATATTCGGCATGCAGTTTTTCCTGTGAGGAAACGGTTTCCGCCAAAATTTTAAAGTTTTTGGCAAGGCTATATGGCGATTTATATTCCGCGAGGCTTATAGCCGTATCATCGCAGCTTGTTTCAATTGCTAAAATTTTCATTTGTTTGATATTAATCTAATTTTAAACGAAATCGTGGGTTTCCGCAATGAGACGGGCTTTATAAATTTGCAAACGATTTTTAATAAAACGAACCCGCAATTGATTTTTCCCCTTATTTTTGCTATATATTATTTGTATATTTGGCCCTATCGTCTAACGGTCAGGACATCAGATTTTCAATCTGGTAATCAGGGTTCGATTCCCTGTAGGGTCACATTTGTGTATTAAGTATCCATTAATTGCAATTAATGGATACTTAATACACAACAGCAAGAAGCCTACAGGGAATCGAAGGCGGAAGGCCGACGGGCCTGAGCCGGGTCCTAAAAATTTTTCAGCAGAAAAATATTTTAGGACGATTCCCAACTATTTAGTTTTACTGAGAATATCGCCTATAACCAATGCGAATTAACTAATGGAACAAAACTACCTTAAAATCGGAACAGCCAGGGATTTAACGGACAAAAAAGACAGGCGATTGTACCGCTTTTTCGAAATGTTTACCCCCTTAATAACGCTTTCCATTTTAGCATTGGCTGTTATATTTTCTTTCAGCCTGCCCGCATGGGTTTCTCTTTTTATTATTCTCTACGATATTTATTGGCTTTTTCGGACAGTTTATTTTTCCGTTCATTTGAAATACGGTTATGACCAGATGAGAAAAAACGAAAACCAGGATTGGCTGAAAAAACTGTCTGATTTAAAAGAGATAAAAAACGGCTTGCCGGCAAAATCATGGCACGATATTTACCATCTTTTAATTTTGCCAATGTATAAAGAGCCTTTGGAAATAGTGGAGCAGACTTTTGGGAATATATTAAAGACCGATTATCCTAAAGATAAGATTATCGTAGTTTTGGGTTGCGAAGAAAGAGACAAGGAAAATGCCGCAATTATTGCAGGAAAAATCAAAGAAAAATATGGGGATAAATTTTTCAAATTTCTCGTTACTTGCCATCCAAAAGATTTGGAGGGTGAAATTGCCGGCCACGGAAGCAACGATGCCTGGGCCTGCCGTAAAATAAAGGAACTTATCATAGATCCGCTTAATTTGCCCTACGAAAACATAATCGTTTCTTCCCTTGATATAGATACTTGCGTTTATCCTAAATATTTTAGCTGTTTGGCTTATCATTACCTTACAACCGCAAAGCCGTTAAGGACGAGTTTCCAGCCAATACCCTTATATCTCAATAACATCTGGCAATCACCGGCCATCTCGCGGGTATTCGCTTTTTCCTCCACTTTTTGGCACACAATGAACCAGGAACGGCCGGAAAAATTGATTACTTTCTCTTCGCACTCTATGAGTTTCAAATCGCTAAACGACGTCGGTTTTAAACAGGTAAACGTGATCTCAGACGATTCCCGCATTTTTTGGCAGTGCTTTTTCTATTATGACGGCGATTACCGCGTGGAGCCGTTGTTTTATCCGGTTTCCACCGACGCCACCGCCGCGCCGAAATTGATTACTACTTTTAAAAATATTTACCAGCAGCAAAAAAGGTGGGCTTATGGAGTAGGGGAAGTCCCTTATTTCCTTTTCAATTCCGTTAAAAATAAAAAGATAGCCTTAAGCAAGAAAATTTCCATGGGCTTTGATTTGATAGAGGGGCATGTTTCCTGGGCGGCATCTTCGCTTCTTATATTCGCTTTGGGCTGGCTGCCGATATTTTTGGGCGGTTCCCAATTTTCCCAAACGCTGCTTTCATATAACTTGCCGAAAATAACGAGCACGCTTCTGACGATAAATATGGCCGGATTAATTTTGCTGATTTATTTGAGCATGCTTTTGCTCCCTCCCAAGCCGCCGAACTATGGCAAATTTCGCTATGTCTTTCTGGCTTTCGAATGGATATTAATTCCTTTTGTTATGATTTTTTTCAGCTCCATTCCGGCACTTCATGCCCAATTACACTGGCTAACCGGAAAATATATGGGGTTTTGGGCGACTCCGAAGACAAGAGAAGGCAATTTCAATTATGCCAAAAACTAAAATTATCTTATTTGGCGTTTTAATTTTGGCGGCGATCCTGGCGCTTGATGTTTTTTTTGAGGTGAATTTTCCGAAAATAAACGAGGTAGAGATAAAAAGCGGAAAGATAACGGAAGGGGAGATACGGATAGTGCAGATAAGCGATTTGCACAATAAAAATTTTTTCGGCAATAACGAGAGCCTGTACGGAAAAATTAAAAACAGCAATCCGGACTTTGTAGTAATTACCGGAGATTTGATAGACAAAAACACCAAAGATTATTCCTATGCCTATGGGTTTGCGGAAGAGCTTTTGAAAATAAACAGTAATGTGTATTACGTTGCCGGCGACCACGAACAAAAAAATACCCGGGATATTTTAAAGGGTTTGGCGGAAAGGGGAGTTAAGGTTCTTGATAAAAGCAATGCCGTTTTCAAAAAAAACGGCCAAACAATAAATATTTTCGGCGTTGATTATTATGCGGATAAAAATGACATTTCTTTTATAAAACAGATACCGGATGAAGTTTTCTCGGTTTTGCTTGCGCATAATCCGGACCTGGCAATCGAAAGCAGCGGAATAAAAGCAGATTTGATTTTATCCGGCGACACGCACGGCGGCCAGGTGCGCCTGCCAATTATCGGCGCGATAAAAGTGCCCGGACAGCCCTTATTCCCCAAATATACAAAAGGGTTGTATAAATTGGAGAATGGATCTCTTTTATACATAGACAGCGGGCTTGGCAACACATTTTTTCCGGCGAGATTTTTAAATCGCAGCCAAATCAGTTTGATCACCATAACCGGCAATTAGGCTTTTCCAAAATAAAAATTGGCGAAGCCAGTACTTTGCCCCGCTGGCCCCAAAGGAGCGCAGCGGGGATTCTTTATTCTTGCTTCTTAATTCTTTGTTTTATTTATTCCAGGTGAATGCGTTCTTCAAATATTTCTAATCTTGCCTTGAGAATTGGGTAAGCAGATAAGTCGGGGCTTTCGGTTAAGATATCTTCAGCCGTTTTTTTCGTTCTTTCGATTAACTTCGGTTCTTTTAGCGCCGACATTGCGAAATCAGGCAAACCCCATTGGCGAACCCCGACAAAATCTCCCGGCCCCCTTATTTTTAGATCCATTTCCGACAGTTCAAATCCGCTGTCATATTTTATCATCGCTTTTAACCGTTCTTTTGTATTAAGCCCAGCAGAATCGGTTAAAAGAAAGCAATACGATTGGTATTCGCTCCGGCCGACTCGTCCGCGGAATTGGTGCAACTGGGCGAGTCCGAACCGATCCGCGCCTTCAATCATCATTACCGTGGCATTCGGCACGTCTATGCCTACTTCGACTACGGACGTTGAAACAAGCAAATCAAACTTTTTATTTTTAAAATCTTTCATTGTTTTTTCCTTTTCTTTGGGCGTCATTTTCCCGTGGAGCATCCCAATTTTTAGATCAGGAAAGATTTCTTTGCTCAGCTTTTCGTATTCTTCCTTTACTGCTTTAACGTCTAGAGCGTTTTCATTTTCTTCGTCTGCCGCTTCAATGCGCGGACAGATAACGAATGCTTGTCGCCCTTTATTTATTTCTTCTTTGATAAATTTGTAAGTTTCGGGGCGGTCCTCTTCTGTCGCTATTTTAGTGATTATTTTTTTTCTGCCCTGCGGCATTTCTTTAATAATAGACAAATCCAAGTCTCCCCAAATAGTCAGGGCGAGGGTGCGGGGAATCGGGGTGGCGGTCATCGAAAGCAGGTGAGGGATTTTGTCGCTTTGTTTTCCGCACAAAGCCGCCCTCTGTGTCACGCCGAAACGGTGCTGTTCGTCCACAATCACAAGCCCCAAATTTTTAAATAGCACTTTTGTCTTTTTTTTACCCTGAACCGTGCGCGAAGCGCTCTGGTTTAGGGTCTTTTTTTTCGGAGCGATTAAAGCCTGGGTTCCGATTAAAAGATCAATATCTCCCTCTTGGGTTTTTTTGAGCATTCTTTCCCGGGAGATTTCAATCGTGTCTGTTTTTAATTTTTTGGAATAATATTTATCCTCTTTTCCGGTGAGAAATCCTATGTTTATGTTAAAATCTTTAAGCAGCTGGAAAAAGGTTTTAAAGTGCTGTTTCGCCAGTATTTCCGTTGGAGCCATAAGAACTACCTGATTTTTGTTTTTAATCGCATTTATGGACGCTATAACCGAAACTACTGTTTTTCCGGAACCAACATCACCCTGAAGCAGGCGGTTCATTGGGAACGGCCTTTCCATGTCTTTTAATATCTGTGTAGCCGAATCCATCTGCCCCTTTGTTAATTTGAATGGCAGCGACCGCAAAAATCTTTCAATCAATGTTTCGTTAATCGGTATTGCTGGAGCCTTCTCTTTTTGGAAATCTATTTTCTTTTTGGCGCCGAATAGGGCAATGTAAAAAATATTTTCAAAAGAAAATCTTTCTCGGGCCTTTTTCGCGATCTCAAGCGAAGAAGGGAAGTGTATTTCATAGATAGCGTCTTTTAGGTCTATCAGGCCATATTCTTCCCTTATTTTTTGCGGCAGAGTTTCCGGTATTTTATTCTTTATGACCGTTAGGGCTGGTTTTAATATATACCTGATTAAGCGGGAAGAAACGCCCCGGGTTTCCGGATAAATCGGCACGACGCGGCCCATATGGGTGGTTTCTTGTATTGATATTTTTTCGTAGGTGGGAGAGCTTAAATAAAGATGGTCGTCTCTTACTACTGTTTTTCCGGCGAGCATTAATTCCTCGTCTTTTTTCAGGTTCCTGATAAGGAAAGGCTGATTAAACCAAATTACTTCTATAGAACCGGTATCATCCTGGACAACGGCTTTAGTTATGGCCATTTTTTTGCGCCAGCTCCTTTCTTGGCCGATTTCCAATATTTTACCATGCACGCAAATATTCTCATTTATTTTCACATCTTTTATTTTTGAGATTTTGGAAAGATCCTGGTAGTCGCGGGGGAAATAAAAAACAAGGTCGCCGAGCGTCCTTATTTTCAATTGTTTAAATCGCTTGGCAAAAGCCGGCCCCACTTTTGGAATTTCTTCGATTGGCGTAGTAAAGGTCATTGATTTCTTAATTAACTAGTGCTTCCGAAAGGCAAGATTGTGTCCCCGAGAGGATTCGAACCTCTATCGTAAGCTCCGCAAGCTTATATTCTATCCATTGAACTACGGGGACGTGTTTTATTATCAAGAGCAGAGGATTCGCCCACAGATAATTTTCTGTTGAAAATTTCTTCGGGCCCGGCTCGGCGCCGTCGCGCTTCCGCCTTTGAATCGCTCTTAGAGCGATTCAAACATCTATCGTAAGCTCCTTGTCCTTCCGTAGTCCGCCAGTTGGCGGACGAAGGAGGACGCAGCTTATATTCTATCCATTGAACTATGAGGGCTGGTATGTCACCATATTAGCAAAATCAGGCTAATAATCAAGCAAGCAATGTTTGGGTTCCAGGAACCTAAATATGTCTTTTATGATTTTGCCGAAGAGGCTGGTTATAGTATAATAAGGCATAGCAGCATAATAAAGCCTGGAATGAAAAAAAAGATTTTATTTTTCAGTTTTATCTGTTTGGCGGTATTAGCCGTTGCCGCTTATTCCAAAGGATATTTGGGTAGTTTTTTCATTTCTCAAAATAATCTGGCTGATTTAAATATTCAGAAAGAAACACCGAAACCGGCAGAAACAACTTTAATAGCAGTGGGCGATATTATGCTTTCAAGAGGAGTTGATTCGAAAATAAAAAAGAACGGGGCGGATTATCCTTTTGCCAAAGTCAGCGACTATTTGAAGTCCGGCGATATCGTGTTCGGCAATCTGGAAACGCCTATTGCCAACGGCCGGGTGATAAAACCCGGAGAACTGACTTTTCGGGCCGATCCGGGAATAGAAACAACGCTAAAAGATAATAATTTTTCTGTCATTTCTTTGGCAAACAATCACACCGGTAATTTCGGACAGCAAGGATTTAAAGAAACCTTTGATTTGTTAAAAGAACAGAATATAAAATACGCAGGAGCCGGAGAAAACGCAACCGAGGCCTACTCGCCGGCAATTGTGGAATCAAATAAAATTAAATTTGCTTTTTTGGCATACGGTTCGGCGAGCCTGGTGCCTGTGTCATACGGCGCCGCGGATGGCCGGGCTGGAATCGCTTTTTTGGATAAAGAAAAAATGGCAGCAGCGGTTGCCGAAGCTAAAAAACAGGCAGATATTGTTATTGTTTCTATGCATGCGGGCACCGAATATATCTACACACCGATTGAGGA
>JAQUOQ010000004.1 GCA_028717005.1 Minisyncoccota bacterium | reverse complement strand
CGTAAGCGTTAAGTTCGCGCTTAATCCGGCGCCTAGGCTTGCTTTTACGTTGCTTGTATCAGCTTTAACAGTGTAGATTGCTGTTTCACCAGCAGTTACATTTTGCTGAGGTAAAGGCGTAGAAGAAGTTAGGTCAAAGTGAACTCTATTGTTGTACCAATGAGCCGCAGCAGCACCATGACCAGCATAAAGCGTGTCAAGAGTAACTGATGTGTTAAGCACAACGGCTGTTACTTTTGCTGTGTACAAAATGACCTGAGGAGCAGCGTCAAGTGCGTATGACAATGTGTCACCGACTTGGATACCTGTTGTATCAGCGATCGTACCCATGTCAGCTAACGTGGCCGGAACACCGGCTGCGATAGCGGCTACCGCACCTGCAGCAGCTTTGCTTGTTGTTGTTACCTCAGATAACAAGTTGCTGCCATTGTACAATTTGAAGTGTACAACGTTTCCAGCAGGATTATTGTTACCGGATTTCTCAACAGTGAAAGCATTGATCAAAAGATCTCTGGAGCCCTTTGCCTGGATGTCAAACATGGCAATTGGTTGATCCGCCGTCGGAGACAACGAACCAGACGGGCTTGAAGCATCTTTTGTCATTACAGGCTCAACTTCCTCAAACTGCATTGTGTTGCTGACCATGCCAACAGCATTACCAAATCTTGTGATAATGTCACCGGCAGCGTCAAGAGCGAAGGCTGGATGGCCATTCAAGTTTATAGTAGCTACACCAGCAGCTTGAGCAGCAGTTACTACGTGGAAACCGCTATTAGCAGGAGCGCTGAAGTCAAAGAGGTAAACAATGTCACCCTTTGCGTAAACGTTGTTTGTAACAGGACCGGCAGCTATAACATCAATACCGGCACCACCAGCCTTTAATGTTATTCTGTCGCCAACCTGGAACACGCTTGCAGCAGCAGCACCGTTTAATACGACACCACCCACTGATAGATTATCACCAGGAGCATTTGTAGTTACCATGTAATAACCTGGAGCGGTTATAGCACCAGCACCAGCAGCCGTAGCTAACATCGGGAAGTATATAACATCACCCGGTGCAGCAATGAAAGTGCCTGCGTTCTCAACTGGGTAAATTACACCGGTTACGGTAGGCTGAACTGTCTGGCCTGAACCAGCACCAACAACTGTAGCGGCTTCAAAACCAACAGCGGCTAAAGCGCCAGGAGTTAAAGTGCCAAGGTTTGTAGTGTCAGCAGCCAAGGTCAATACCTTTGTACCGTAAGCAGGAACTGTTAATTCGCTGCCTGTCGGGAACGTGAAGATAGCATTGCCGCCTGTTAAAGGAGCAACCGGGTCAGTGGCTAAGCCAGTGCCAAGCAGTTTTATCTGGGCAATGTTGCCAGAGCCGTTGATTGTACTTACGTCCAATCTGCTAACTAACATATTTTCAACCGTAGCAGCAAGCTTTATCTTCGCTAATTCCACACCAGCCAAACCAGTTGTTAAGAACTGGCTAGCAGGAGCAGCAGAAGTGTCAATAGAAGCTGTTAAGTTACCACCAGCAGAAACAGTTGCCAATTGGCCAAGAATAGCACCAGCGGCAGGACCAGTGGCATCAGCACCGGAAGTGGCACCAACACCAATTACATTGTTCTGCGGGATACCGGTTCGTACAGTACCAAGAGCTGTGCCGGTTGTATTAATGTCTCCGTAAACATCAACCTGAACGGTTGTGCTGACAGGGATATTTAATTGGCCAGCGACAGTAAAGGAGTTGACCGCACCAGGTGCGCCAAGGCCTATTGTCGGAGTAGAAATTGATTGGCCAAGAACTGTGCCATCGGATTTCTTCAAGGTCAAATTGGTTACATCGCCAGTTGCAACTATACCACCGCCATCACCGGTTAAAGTAATAGCAACAGTTGAAACGTTTACTCCTTCTGTAGCGTTAGTCTGCAATAAGTAAGAACCGATCAAAGCACCGGCTTGTCCGGCAACTACGGTCTTATTACCGATTGCATTGTTAGTAACCACATTAAGAGTAGCGGCTGATGCCGTTAGAGTGTTGCCGTTTATAGCAGCTCCAGCGCCAAGAGCGTAGGTAGCAAAAGAGTTTGTAGAAACTTGCCTGTAAGCAATGTCGGAAATCTTACCGAACAATGTTGTGTTGTTTGGCAACAAGGTTCCCGTGTCTACAACCAAACTAATATTTTTGGTTGTGCCGGCAGGAATAGTGTAGAAGCTGGACAAAGTAATAATGTGTCCAACAACGTTGTTTCCGGGCAATACCAAGTTAGCTAATGTTGGGTCGACACTGGCAATGGTTGAACCATCGTCTGTGACTAACCTTACTGTGCCAGCCAAAGGAGCCGGAGCAGCATTATTAACAGTAGCGCCTGTACCACCAATGTAAACAACCGCACTCCTTACTTCAATGTCTTCACCGCGAGCTTCAAATTTCCAGGTGGCCAATGTTTGGTTGGTTGTGCCAACACCAATTGTACCAGAAGGAGAAGTTGTAGATTTAGAAACTACCAAGCTTCCTGCGTTGATTAAGACAGTGTTAAAGGCGGCTACATTACCAACTGGGTAAGCACTAACAGCGGGACAACCGGCACCACCACAAGCTAATGTGCTGATTCCAGTTGAAGCACCAGTTGCAACTACATCATAATTGTTTTGAACTATGAATTGTACAGTTCTGGCAGAACCGCTGAAAATATCTATTCTAACAGTTAAGTTCTTTGTTAGGCCTTTCGCAATCCTGTAAGGAGCGGCAGACATATTAAAGGTGACGTATCTGTTAGTTGTTTGCGTAACGGTTGATAAAATCGTGCCGTCCGGAGCAACTAATCTTAGGTTTACGACATCACCATCAGCAGCTGTGCCATTCTGGAAGAATGTTACGCTCTTTAGGAGCATATCTTCCTGAGCGCCAGCCTGGAAGCTGAATTTAGCAATATCATAACCGGATGTACCAACGTCTTTTAAGACATTAGCACCAGCGGAAATCTGAACAGCGCGAACAGACATTGTACCCACTGTAGCAGCACCATTTGTCAGTGTGAATGTATTGCCTGTAACGGGCAAACCTGTCGGGTTGCCTGACATAGCAGAAACTCTCGCACCAACCGTACCAGCTACAGCAAGAGGATCCATATTGTATTGGATAGTGATTTCCTGAACTGTGCCAGCAGGAATCGTAATTGGAGCAGAAGTAAAGGTGATTGTAGCTGTGCCAGCGGCAAAAGTAACAATGTTACCATGCCTTACGCCAGCAGCGTCAACTACTACTACGCCCGTTACGTTTGAATCCAAAGACAAACCTGTCCTCTGAATTGTGATGCTTGTAATTGATTGCGCGGTTGTTCCAGCGCTAACGGCAACTTTCAAAACATCGTTGAAAGCTGAACCGGAAGCTAATACGCTAGCAGCAGGAGTGTCTGATGCCAAGGCAACAGAGTAGGTGCCGCTAGGAACTGAACCGGAACATGAACATACGCCGTTATTCCAATTGTATCCGGCTGTTACACAAGCAACTGCTGTGGTCGGACATGTTGGATTTTCGGGTTCTGTTCCACCAGCCAAAATTTCGTTAGCTTCCTCTCTTGAGCGTGAAGCCCAGTTCCCTGTCGGATTTGTTAATCCGATTGGAGCCAAGATGTCGGCTGCGTATTTTGCCTGGAATTTGTTTACTGCGGCCTTTGTTAAAGCTCCGAAGTAAGTTGTTTCATTGCCGGGTGAACCAGCGCCAGTTGTGGCGATCTTGGTTACCGGGTCAGAATTTAGAAAAATTTGAAGATACCTGACTTCAGTGCCAGTAGAGCCCTGTTTCAGATTTTGGGTGAACTGGAATCCGGCAGGAATTCCTGCAAGAGAACCAGTACTACCGGTTGGAGTGCCTTCGGCAGCACCAAGAGACGCGATCAAAGCCAAAAGGCCGTTTGTATCGCATTGGTCGAGATGTTGCAAATCGCAAGCAGCAAAAACCGGAGTCACCATGACTGAAAGGGCGAAAAGAATACCAGCAACTAAGCCGAATTTTTTTGTACTCATTTTTGCGTTTATTTTTTGTTGATCGCTCTTTTTGAAGAGCAATCTGTCAACTTTTTATTAATAGCCATTTGTCGACCATTAATATCTTCCCGTTCATTCGCCCAGCCTCTTTTCGCTCGTCCTCTCCTTCTTAAGGAAAGGACGAGCTCAGGGCCGGATCGGAACAGAAAGATAACAATGACTTTTTGCAATCCTTTTCTCTATTCTCAAGGCTCAACCTGTGAAATCAACTTATATATGTATGTTCCACAGGTTGAACCTCTGAACGAGAATCGGCGCAATTACTTGTTTTTCGCCTCTATCACAACTATTGGGTATTCGCTTCGCCCGAAGTAGACACCCAATAATCGTGAAAGCCCTCCTGTTCTTTCTCTGAACCCGGAAGGTGTCGCATTATTTAATTTTACTGATTGCTGTCTTCCGGTTGTGGCTCATTGTTTTGGGGTTCCGCCGGAGATTCGGTGTTTGCATTATCGTTCGCGCCAGCATCCGCATCCGGGTTGTCTTTTATTTCCGGATTGCTCGGCTGGATTTGGTAAACCGCGTCCAATGCCTCATCGTATTTCTCAACAACGAAAAGCTCCCTTGCGTTGTTAAGGAGTTCTGCCTGCTTTGGTGTTAAATTTTTTTCATTTGCTTCAATTGCTTTTATTTCACTATCAGCCAAAAATTTGTAAATTTCTTTATAGTCTTGTTCGTTCTCGTCCATAATGACGGCGTTCGCGCTCTTTTCCACGTCTTTAATTTTTGGAGCAAGCTTGCTTAAGAGATCTGCTTTTTGTCCATCGGACATTTTGGCAAGCTGCCTGCCAACTTCTGACAGGGCTTTTTTAACTTCATTAACTGCTACTGCTTTTTTCTCTTGATTTTCGCTCTGTTTAGCAACCTTGTCAAGTTCGTCCAATCTATTGGTTGCCTGCTCCACCTGGGCCATTGTCTTTTGCTCCGGCGAAGTAATCAGAGCTATCTTTACTTTTTCCTCAAATTGCTTAACTCCATAAAGCGGATCTCCGGGCATCGCGCCCCGGGCGGCTACAAAGGTAAAAGAGCCGAAAACAAACAAAGCAATTGCGGAAAAGGCAGCGGCAAAACGGGGCTGAAGGGCTGATTGAAACATTGCCATTGCCGAACTGGCGAAAGACGGCTTTGCCTCGGATTCAAACTGTTTTTCCAAAATCTGCGCTTTAGCCGAAAAAACCCACGACTTTCTGGGTTCTGTTGATTTCAAGCTTTCCAGTTTTTTGATTAAAGTAAATTCGTCCATTTCCTTATATTTGTTCTTCACTAATTCAGACGCATTACTTAGGGTATTGTTACGAATCCGGACATAGGATTATTTTTAATGTCCGGATTCCGAATCCGGACATCCGAACAAAAGCCACGAAGCCTTATATATACTATATAAACAAAGCTTAGTACGAATCCGGCAGAATCCGGACAAATCCGGACATGAATCCGGACATTTTATGTCCACATTCCCGAATCCGGACATGAATCCGGCAAATCCGGACATGAATCCGGACATTGGCCCAAAAGAGCTTTTTGGCGTTAAACCTTGCTACTACGCTAATATATAATAGGCAGTTAGTCAATCTTGACGATTTAACTGAATTATTGGATACAAAATATCCCCTTTTGGGGATATTTTTTTCTGCTTAAACAATAATTTTGATTGCTTTATTCCGCCGGCAAAGAAGGTTGTGTATTTTCCACAAGCCCGGAATTATCAAGAGAAGGATCCGCGGAAAGGACTGGCTCTACTGTATCTAAACTTTCCGGAATTTCCGGCGGATTTTCTAATTGCGCCGCCGAAATCCCCTCTTCTCCAGCAGCCGGATCAAGCGCTTCTGTTTCGCCCGCTGGCGGCGGCTCTTCGTTATTAACATCAACAGGAATTTCTTCTTCCGGCAAAACCGGCTCTTCTATCGTGGAGGGATCTTCTGTTTGCTCCGTAACAACGCCTTCCCCATTTCCCAAGTTATCAGTTTCTTCCGTCGGCTGGACTGCGCTGCTATCAGCAACAGCGGCTTCCATTATTATTTCCTCTTTCGGAGTTACGGTTACGGAAATTATTTCCGTGTTTGAAAATCCTTTCCCCGGCTCCGCGTAATCAGTTTGCCAACCATCGATCACTAAATCAAATTTGCATTCAACTCCGGAGTGTATGCCCGATAATTCAAATGCAATATTAAAATTTTGGTTTCCGGAAAAATCAAACGCGGAAGAAATATAATCCTGCAATGACGACGCATCATCGTTATTGATTTTTATTTTCAAATCATCGCAAAAATCCAAATCACCCGATATATTTTCCGGAACAGCCCGGTATCGAAAATCTATGCTTCCTGTTTTTGAAAGAGCTTCGCTTGAAATCGTTTCCCCGTTTGCAGGCACGACAAATGACACGGAATGGGATAACAAATCAAAATCCAAAACCCCAAGCCGCAGTTCGCTTTCTTGCGATGCCTCGGTGTCAAAAAATCCCATACCGGCGCCAACGGCCATGGAAGCGGTCGCGACGGCCAAAGATAATAATGAAATTATTCCGGATATGTAAAACAATGATTTATAAAAAACCTTATTTTCTTTCCGCCGGCATTTATATCTGCATCTATTAACCATTTTTAGTTTCTTCTCTTTTTTTTATTTCACTTACGATTATTTTCCCTTCGCCCATAATTACCATTCCAGCAGGAATCATAATGAGCAAAGCAAAACCAAAAGGCTTTCTCGTAAAGTTAACGACGTGCCCGAGGTAAGGTATGGTAAATAATTCTTTGCCGATTACCCTGTTTTGCGGCACCTGCTCCCGGTCTTTGCCGTTATTCGCGTCTCCTTTCGTGGTAAAATATTGCTGGCCGTTTTTTACGTCCGCGGCGACAATTCTGTGCGTTATTAAAACTTTTGAATTCGCTTTGCCGTCGCCAAAAGTAATAATGTCTCCGACAGCATAATCAGCGCTTTTTTTTACCGTAACCAGGCTGCCCACTTTTAAAGTCGGCTCCATCGATCCGGACAAAACCACCAGATTCCGATAATCTTTCCCAATCGCCGGAATGCTCGGGAAAACAACCAAAAGGGCCACCGCCACAATAACAACGACAAACACCCAATAAATTATTTTTCCGGAAGTTTTTAATGCTTCCGCCAGCTTGTTCAATATTTTTTTATTTTTTTTTCGTGTATTTGCTACCGCCATTTTATTTATAACAATTATTAAAGCCTTTATTGCTTCGCCATTTCGGCAATGGCAAAGCTAAAAAACCTCAATCGTTATTTCTTTTCAAGGCTGATCCAATCGATTCCCAGCTGGCCGTAAGTTCCGAATTGCGCCCAGTTGCTTCCGGTTGCCATAATGGTAACTACAAGGGGCTTGTTCTTCGCCAAGCTAAACGGAGTTAAATCAATTTCGTGGATTTTCCACACCTCCGCGGTGCTTGGATCCGACAAATAAGTATAAACCAAAACGTTGTTGCCTTTTTTGTTCTTCACGAAAACCATAAAATCATCGTCCCCCACGCCATCCAGCACCCTCATTTTTATTTTCTTTGCCGACCCTTTTTTGGGGTCCAAAGTCAGGCTTGCCATCCGGCCGTTTATAGCCGGATCGTCCGGTTCATTACTGGCGTAAGTTACCCTTAGCGCTTTATCGCAAACCAGCGAATCGCAAAGGCCGCAGGAAGTTTCCGAAGCAATCTGGCCCCAATTGCCGCCATGGGTTTGCGGTTCGATCGGCCCCCATCCCTGCAAGTCATGCCCGGCCTCGGAACTGGGAGTGCCGATATTCACAAGATCAAGCTGGTTGGAATTATGGTTGTTAAGCCAATTGTTTATATTCACGGCCAAAGCCGGCGATACCGCCAAAAAGCTAAACGCACCTATCAGGCCGCACAAAAAAATACTAATTATTTTTCTCATAAGCATTTATAATTTATAAACCGGCTTTATTTGCCGCCCCGATTGATATCGGAGCGGCAAAAAAGCTTTTCCCATCAATCATTCCTTTCTGATCTTATCATTCAAGCACTTACTGTGGCGTGCTGGAATCATAATAATCTATCAGCCCTGTTTCAAACAGCGTGTTTGCTGAATCCCAAAACAAAGGTACGCCTATTGCGCCGGGTGCACCCAAATTGCCGGGAATAAGCCAAATCTTGGAATCTATCAAATCGTTATGAAGATCTAAACTGCCTGTTACGTCACTAGCGATTCCCCCAGCTAAAGTCACATTCGCTATAACTGTCGTGTCAGAAAAGCTTCCCCATGTCCAATTGTGAGCAGGGTTGTCTTCCCATGTCACTAAAGTATAGACTCCATCGGGCAAAGCTGGTGCATTCACATCAAGAGTATAATTCAAAGCATCATCCCTTACGCCGTATGAAAATGTTGCCTCTCCGCCTTCCAACAGCCATTGACCGTCCGCTGTTTTTTGCCTTAAGACAATCTCACCATGCAACTGTTCACCTGTTAAATCTATGTCAAAACTAATCGCTTCGCCCTGGAGCGAATTTGGCGTTTCATCATCCAAATGATAACTTTCCGTCACATCCATTCTCCATCCGGCCGGTATCATTCCTAAGAAAACTCCCAGACCATCCTCGTCATCATAAATATCATCTATTGTGTCGTTCTGGTCGTAAAGCGTTTGCGACCAGGCCAGATGGTCACCAACATCATACAATTTTACAGACAAATCATACTGGAGATAATCCTGCAGCTCTTCTGTCGGCGCTAATTCACCAGTGCAATCATCCGCATCCGGACCATCGGCATCCGTCGTCCATGTTCCATTTAAGGCATCGCATTTTGACTCAGACCATACTACATCCTCTGTATCCACTTCAAAATTAGACAAATTCTTGAACAAGTTGACCGGATCGTCTCCCACATTTTGAACGCTAAAATTGGTATAACCGACCTGGCTAGGCTTCATATCTTCCATATGAAAGGAGTCTGTCCATGGGTTCTGTCCATTTACGGCGATATCAATCGTGCCGGCCGCAAAAGTATTGCCTTGCGCTGATTCTGTATCAGAAAACCAAGCAACAGCCCCGCCGATGGAAAGTGATGCCACGGCAGCGATTGCCAAAGTTCCGACAAGTATATTTTTTCTCATATTTATTATTTTTTTCCTTTTAAGCCTTGGCTATCGGCTGAAAAGTTATTTAACCTATTTTTTATATATCCCTTTATTAAAAGGGGCCGACCTTTCCGGCTGCAAAGCCTCCGCTTTTGCAAATAAAAATCGCAGAAAGCTATGTCGTAATATTAGCCGACAGTACTTTCTGCGATCTATTTTCTTATTAAATTCGGTGCTATTAGCCGCCATATGTTTGGCTCTCCATGCCAAAGGTATAGCAACTAATCTTACGAATTAATTTTATATATACAAAAAAAGAGTGTCAATTTAAATGGCACTTTTTTTTACACGAATTTTCCACACTTTTTACGCTTCGAGTATATTCCGCAATTGTTTCATCCCGCGGTGGATCATCGCCCGGGTAGCGCTTTGGGACTTGCCCAAGCTTTTGGCAATTTCGCTTAACGGCTCCTGCTCTATGTAATAAAGCGACACGGCCTGGGCCTGGTCGCAACCCAACTGCGCCAAAGCTTTTTTGACCTGATCCATGTCGCTCGCCAGAATCGCTTTTTTCTCTATATCCTGGCTTTCGTCTTTAATAAGCATTGCTGTTTCGCCCAAATCGCCCGGCCGTTTTTCCTTGGCGCGGTAGTGGTCGATAAGCAAATTTTTGGCCGTTTTATAAAGGAAAGCAGAGGGGTTTTTCACCTGCACTTCAAGATATATCTGTTTCCAAAGGCGGGTAAAAGCTTCGGATGTGATATCCTCGGCAATAGATTCCGAATCAACCTTAAAAGCCACAAAACGGTAGATTTTGCTCACGTAATCGCCGTATATCTGGGAAAAAAATTGTTCCTTGAATTTTTGTGGTTGGTTTTCCATATCGCTTTGCCGATCCTTACATAACACAGACAATCCCGCTCGGGGTTTCGCGGGGCATTTTTAAAAAGTGCCTTTAAAATATTTGGTTAATTTTGTAACTCACTGCCCTGCCTAACCCGATAGCATTTATGATATTCCTTTCTTTCAGCCCTTGCAATTCCCTCCTGATTGAGCGGGAAGTTACATCCGGAAAATGCTTGCTGATTTCCTGCGGCTTCAGCTGGCCTTTGTTTTGAAGGAGTTCTAAAACTCTTAATTGTATATTGGTTAAATTTTCGTAATCAATGTCCGCGTTAAAATCTTTCGCCACGGCGACTGTTTCGTTCTCATTTTCCTTGGATTCGCTGATTACGATTTCCTGCAGCATCGGCGAAACGCCGTTGTTGCCAGCCTCGCCGATAATAATTTCTTTTTCGTTTTTTTCCGGAATGATTTTTTCTTCCGGTTTCGCGTGCTTCGGTTTCGCTATCTTAACCGCGGTTTCGGCCGCGGCTTCTTTCTTATCGCTTTTTATTTTTGCTATTTCGCTTTTAAAAAAGTTTTTAACTCCTGTGTATTCTTTTTCCAGCACGGCAAAATTGCGATTATCCAGCCAGTTCTGCTCTTTTGCAATTCCAAAATAATCCATCAAAAGGCTGATGTTCACGACTCCCTTTTCCAAAAATTCCTGCCTTCTAGCTTTGTATTTGTTCGCGGAAATATAAAAAGAAAGCACTTCCAGCGCCTGCTTTCTAACGGCAAACCTTAACGGCTCCTGGCCGGGGAAAAGCCCGGTAACCTTATATAGAGCATTCGTCAGTTTGATTAGTTCTTCTTCTATCATGTATTTAGGGTTTATAAAAATATTATATGGAAATTAGAAGCGAAAGTCAATGTCATTAAAGCCCAGTTTTTTCAGGCTGATTTTTGCAAAAAAAATAAAAAAAAGAGCTTTTTGGGCTCTATGTGGCAGGAAGCGTTGCCTGGCGGAACATTGTTGGTTTAGTTTCCGGATCGGTTTTGCAATACATACTTTTAAGCATGGCTTTCTCTACAATGAGAATTGCCTTGCCGGCCATGTTGCGGAAAATATATCTTTTTCGGGTTGAATCGTAATAGCGGACGCAGGCATCCTGCCAATCAACAGCCCGGACCGACGTCAGAAAATCGGCCAACAATTGCAAAAAAAATTCATTACGGTCCGGATCGTAAAAGAAACGATATAGGCGGTGCATGCCGGGGCGTTCAACTTCATACAACTCATCAATTTCCGTGTCGTCTGTACGCAGAACCATTGTAACCTACCTCTTGTTAATGTGCATTAAGATGCGTTTTTATATTATTCTAAAATCCAAAAAAACACAACGCCTAAAAAACAGCACCCCAAAACGCAACGCCCCGCTAATTCATTCCACCCAGCAACAAAACCAATGTTTGGGGACCTCGTCCCCAAACATGGATCCAAACAATGTTTGGCAGCCTGGCTGCCAAACATTGGAAAATAGTTGTTTTTGGGCGGTAGATTAAGAGGGTTGAACTGGTTGAGAGAGCTGCGAAGATCTTTTTAAAAAGTCGTTGCCTAGGCTGGCGATTTTTATGCCGCCGTAAATAAAAATAAAGGCAAAAATACTCCAAGAAGTGATATTTAAAAGCCCGGTAACAGTCCCTTCCGGGATAAATTGTTTCATCTGGTCCCCGAGCATAGCGTTTATCTGGTCTTGCATTGTCCCCTGCGCCTGGTTATTGCCAGTATTAGCAGCAGCCGAATTAGAAAAAACCTGCGGGAACTCCGCCTGGGCAGTAAAGAATAAATACGAAGTGTACATTGTCCAGAAAACAACAAACAAACCGACTACGATTAAAATAACGCCGAGGAGCTGTTTTATGCCAAAATCCATATTTTTATTTTATGATATTAATGATAATTATATATTGTTACCATTATATCAAAATTGCAAAGCTTTGCCAAAACAAAATGTTTGGCAGCCAGGCTGCCAAACATTAAATTCCTAAATTCCGGTATGTTTGGCAGCCTGGCTGCCAAACATTGGGAGGAAGATATTAAGCAGGAGGGATGGAAGCGGAAATTTCGGAAGAGACGATAAGAGGCAGATCGGAAAGATTGTAGAAATGCGCATAGTAAGCGCCGATGGATTTTAAAAGTAATTTTTTATCAAATTCTATCTTCTTTAAAGCATCTTCCGCGCGGAACCATTCGGCCCCGATAAGCCCTTCCGCGGTTTCCGGAAAAAGAGGCACCCGCCTTTTCACCGCGAACGCGAAAATATCCACTGTTTTATAATGGATCCTTTTTCCTTTGTTTTTAAACTTGTATTTGCTCTGCCCGATATGCCCAATCGGATTTAGGCGGATGTTAATGCCCAATTCTTCTTTGATTTCCCGGATGGCGGCGTTTTGCGCGCTCTCGCCAATCTGTAAGTGGCCTTTCGGTATAACGAAATGGCCGACTTTGGTTTTTAAAAGGGCCACGTATAGCACGTGGTCCCTTGCCTCAAAAAAGACGAATCCGCCGGCCGAGCTGTGCAATACTTTATCCTTCAGAAATATAATTTTGTCTTTTTCTTTTGTTGGCATTTTTAGTTTTAAGCGCCCTTTATTTTTTGGACAGCATCTTATTTTCTCTCGGCTTCATCTTGGTCAGGCTTGTCAGTGTTATTGTGCCGTCCGGAGCGGCGTCCACCGATATCATTGTTCCGTCCTTTATTTCGCCGACTACGATTTTTAAAGCCAAAGGATTAAGAATCAGCTTTTGGATAATTCTTTTCAGCGGCCTGGCCCCGAAGTTCGGGTCAAATCCCTGTTTTGCCAGCGATTGCTTGGCTTTTTCCGTTACGCTTATCTTAATGCCTTTTTTGTTCAATCTTTTCTGTACTTTGTCTATTTCCAGATCAACGATTTTTTTGATTTCGTCCGCGCCGAGATAATCAAAGATTATCACCTCATCTATCCTGTTCAAAAACTCGGGTTTAAACTTTTCCCTCAGCGCTCCCTGGACTTTTTCCCTCAGCCCTTCTTTTTGGCTTATCTTTCCGTTGTCAACAAAACCCAACGGCGCCCCTTTCGCGATAATGTCCGAACCCACATTTGATGTCATTATCAAAATTGAATTTTTGAAAGACGCTATGCGGCCTTTGGCATCGGTCAGGCGGCCGTCCTCCAGAACCTGCAATAAAATATTAAACACTTCGGAATTAGCTTTTTCGATTTCGTCCAAAAGTATCACGCTATACGGCCTGCGCCTTACTTTTTCCGTAAGCTGGCCGCCTTCGTCATAACCGACATAGCCGGGAGGGCTGCCGATCATTTTGCTCACGTCAAATTTTTCCATATATTCGGACATATCCACGCGGATTAAAGCGTTCTCGTCGTTAAACAAAAACTCTGCCAAAGCTTTGGCGGTTTCGGTTTTGCCCACGCCCGTCGGCCCGAGGAACAAGAACGATCCTAGTGGCCTGGACTCTTCGGAAATTCCGGCGCGCGAACGCCTGATAGCGTTTGCCACCGCTTTTATCGCTTCGTTCTGGTCAACTATCCTTTTTGCCATAAACTTTTCCATATTTTCCAGTTTGGAAACTTCTGATTCCAAAAGCCGGGTAACCGGAATGCCTGTCCATTTGCCGACAACTTTGGCTATTTCTTCTGGCCCGATTTCCTGTTTCAAAATCGGGTTCTGCTTCTGCAGCCTTTCCAGCTTGTTCTCCTGTTTTTTTAGCTTAGAAAACAAATCGGGCAAAACTCCGTATTTTATTTCCGCCACTTTTTGCAAATCGCCGTCTTTCAAAAGCTTTTCCAGCTGGTATTTCTGTTTTTCGATATCGCCTTTCAAACTCTTAATGTTGTTCATCGCATCTTTTTCTGTTTTCCAGCGCACGGAAAAAGCATCTGCTTTTTCGTTCAGCTCCGCCAATTCGCGGGCGATTACTTTTTCCCTTTTTTCGTAAGCGCCTTTTTCTTTGGGGTTGTTCGCCACGTCTTTTTTTATCGCTTCTTTTTCAATTTCCAATTTTTGTATTTCTTTTTTCAGCGCATCAAATTCCACCGGATTGGATTCTATCTCCAGGCGCAACGCGGAAGAAGCTTCATCCATTAAATCAACTGCTTTATCGGGCAAAAACCTGTCCGGAATGTAGCGGGCGGAAAGTTCTGCGGCGGAAACAATCGCCGAGTCTTTTATTTTCAATCCGTGGTGAAGTTCGTATTTTTCTTTTATTCCGCGCAGAATGGAAATCGTGTCTTCAACGGTCGGCTCCACAACGTAAATCGGCTGGAACCTTCTTTCCAGCGCCGGATCGCTCTCGATGTATTTTTGGTATTCCTTTAGCGTGGTCGCGCCGATTGCCCTTAATTCGCCGCGCGACAAAGCCGGCTTTAATAAATTGGAAGCGTCTATCGCGCCTTCGGCCGAACCCGCGCCAATCAATGTGTGCAGTTCGTCTATAAAAAGCAGATATCTGCCGTCCGCTTTTTTAACTTCTTTGAGTAAGGCTTTTACCCTGTCTTCAAATTCGCCGCGGTATCTCGTGCCGGCAATCAAAGCGCCAAGGTCAAGGCTGATTACGTCCTTGTCTTTAAGGCTTTCCGGCACTTCGCCCTTCACTATTTTTTGCGCCAACCCTTCCACGATAGCGGTTTTGCCCACACCGGCTTCGCCGATAAGGACCGGATTGTTTTTTGTCCGGCGGGACAATATCTGCATCAACCGCCTTGTTTCATCGTCGCGGCCGACAATCGGATCAAGTTTCCCTTGTTTCGCTAGATTAGTAAGGTTGCGCGAATAATTTTCGATAATCCTGTATTTCGCCTCCGGATTCGGGCTTGTTACCCTTTCCCCGCCCCTAATCTGATTAAACAATGTTAGGGCTTTGTTGTATTCTATTTTATTTTTCGCATCGCCTGCTTCGCCAACCTGCCTTAAAAAGTTAGCTTTTTCCAGCACGCCAAGCGCGAGGCTTTCGGTCGCTAAAATCGCCAGAAACAAATGTTCCAAAGAAACGAATTCGTCTCCAAGGTTCATTGCTTCTTCCCTAGCTCTTTCCAGAGTTTTTGCCATATCCTGGGTAAGATAAAACTGCCCCAGGGGCTGAGGCTGGGCTGCCGCGGGAATCTGGCCTAACGCGGCACGAGTTTTTTTCTGCAAATCTTCTATATCTACTCCCATCCTGTTTAACAGGTTGATAACGATGTTGTCCGAGTCAGAGATAATTGCCAATAATAAATGCAAAACGTCTATCTGCTGCTGGCCCATATCTCTCGCTAAATTCTGGGCATTCATCACCATCTTCTGGGCTTTGTTCGTAAAATTTATTCCATCCATTTTTTTGTATGGTTTATAACGCCTAAAAAGGCATTGCAAAACCGATTAAACTTACACTTTCACACCTTAATATTACTCCAAAAACGGCAAAAAATCAAATTAAAAAACCCTTAATAAAAAAGGTTAATAAAGGCTGACTGTAGCGGTTATTTCTTTTCCGTCTACCTGAAACACCAAATGCTTCAGCTTTCCGACCGCAGGCTTCTTGAAAATATCGGCTACATCGTCCGCAACCGAATAGTTGATATTTCTGTAAACAGAAACATTACAAGTTTCTACGATCGTTGTGGTGTGTCTGGGCCAGCTAAACTTGAAGAAGGCCTCAATGTACTTTATTTTCGTTCGGTTGAGACCGACTCTCTTTTCAACCAGCTCGATAATTTTTTCCCGGTTTTCATCCACTGATTTTCTAGCAAGCTCGCTGGCAATTCTTTTGTACTGTTCTTGTTCTGCCACGCTTAATCCCATTTCAATCACCCAGTAAAACTAAATCGTCATAAAGTACTTGTAGAAGTACTGCGTTGTTTTTAACATAAATCCGCCGCATCGTCAAATTCAATATTGCGCATTCTATTAAATTCCAATGTTTGGCAGCCTGGCTGCCAAACATGGTCCTGTGGCTAAATTTGTTGACGGGTAATGTCTTTTATAGTATTTTTAAGATGGTAGGTTGACATGGTTTCTCAAAAGACGGTGATAATTGCCTCTCTGGCGGCAGCAGTTGTGTGCATTGGCATAATACTGTTCTTGTTATCGTTCTTTGGAGCGATAATGAACCTTGAGGCGGGAATGAATATCCCGGAGACTACTCTGATGAGTTTAATGGGTTCCGGGCTATTGCTGACAGGAAGCGGAGGCACGATAATTGGTGCCGTAATCATCGGTGCAGTCTTGCCCCGAAATGAAGCAGGCAGGCCATCACTGAAAAAGGAATTTCACATTTGAAATTCCTTTTCTATTTTACCCTGATATCAATGTTTGGGGACAAGGTCCCCAAACATTACCCACAAACATTAGTATTAATCGGCGGATCCGGCGATGCGGCCGGTAGTCCAGCACAATTGAAGATTGTAGCCGCCGCAAGGACCGTCAAGATTAATTATTTCTCCGGCAAAATAAAGATTGCCGATTTTTTTTGATTTCATTGTTTTGCTGTCTATTTCTTTCAATGCCACTCCGCCGGCAGTAACCATGGCCCGGTCAAAGCCGACAAGGCTTACTACATTAAATTCTAATTTTTTGATAACTTTCGCCAATTTTTCGCGCTCTTCCTTTTTTAATTCAAAACCTTTTACTTTTTCCTTAAGCCCGGCGAAATAAATCAGGTATGGAGCAATTTTTGCCGGCAAAAAATCGGCCAAAATATTTTTTATTTCTTTTTTCTTGTTTTTCTCAATTGATTTCTGCAAATACCCTTCCAGTTGTTCCTGGTCTTTGTCCGGCTGCAAATCGACAAGTATTTTTACCTTGCCCTGGGCCATCAGCGCGCCGATATCCTTACTCAAGTTAAGAATCAAAGGGCCGGTCAGGCCGAAATGGGCGAAAAGAATGTCCCCTGTTTCCTTTTTTGCTATTTTGCCGAGAACCGAAAGCGAAACTTTTACTTTTTCGAAAGACAGGCCGGATAAGGTTTTTATCCAATTTTCTTTAACTTGCACGGGAACCAGCGACGGCCTCGGCTTTATAATGGTATGCCCTAATTTTTCCGCCCAAACGAACCCGTCGCCCGTTGATCCAGTTATCGGATATGATTTTCCTCCCACACTGATAATATATTTTTTTCCGATTATTTTCTCTCCATCTGCCAGAACTATTTCCGCGATAGAATCATTTTCTATTTTAATTTCTTTTACTTCGGCTTCGGTGAAAATAAAAACCTTGTTCTGTTTCAATTTTTTTAAAAGCGCGGCAAGAATATCCTGTGCTTTATTGCTTTTCGGGAAAACCCGTCCGTCCGGCTCTGTTTTTAGCTCTGCGCCGAGATTTTCAAAAAAAGCCATTGTTTCAGCCGGCCCGAACCGCGACAGCGGGGACAGCAAAAAATCCCCTTCTTTTCCGAAAAGGCCTGCGAACTCCCTGTTTGTAAGCCCAAAATGGGTAACATTGCATCTGCCGTCGCCGGTCATCAATAATTTCCGGCCAAGAGTTTTGTTTTTTTCTAAAATAACCACGCTACCGCCGTTTCCCGAAGCGGTTATCGCCGCCATCATTCCGGCCGCGCCTCCACCCACCACAACCGTATCAAATTTATTTTCTTTTGCCATAATTATTTTCCGCTTTTAATTTCAATTACATCCCCATCCTCTACCACATATTCTTTTCCTTCGGTGCGGATAAGCCCTTTTTCGCGCGCCGGAGCAAATCCGCCGGCATCAATAAGCTTTTGCCAGTTTATCGCTTCCGCGCGGATAAAAAATTCTTCAAAATCGCTATGAATGGCGCCACCGGCTTGCGGAGCTTTGTCGCCTTTTTTTATGGTCCACGCCCGCGTTTCGTCCGGCCCGGTTGTTAAAAAGGTTATTAGATTCAAAAGTTCGTATGATTTTTTTATAAGTTCGTTAAGTTTTGATTGTTCGGTCACGCCCAGCTCAATTTTTTCTTCCGGAGTCAGTTCTGCGCAGTCTGCCTCGGACAAAACATCCATAATAATATACGGCCAGTTATTTTTTTCAAAAACATCCAGCACATCTTTCGGCACATCTTTTTCTTCGCCGTTAAGCAAATAGAGCTTTGGCTTAAAAGACAATAATTGGTAGCTTTTTATTATTTTCGCGTCTTCTTCGCTCCATTCGGCTTCGGCCGGCGATTTTCCCTGCTTTAGCAGATTATAAACAGCGTCCAAAACTTCTTTTTCTTTTAGCGCTTTTTTGTCTCCGGATTTCATTTCCCGCTCCAGCGACTGCAACCTTTTTTCCGCTGTTTCCAAATCTTTCAGTACCAGCTCTGTTTCCAATATTTCTTTATCCTTTAAAACATCTATTTGCGACCGGGTGTTTACGATGTTCGCGTTCGCGAAAGCGCGCAGCACAAAAACAATCGCATCCACTTCGCGGATATTCGCCAAAAATTTATTACCCAGCCCTTCGCCTTTGCTCGCCCCTTCCACCAATCCGGCGATATCCACGAATTCTATCGTCGTGTATATTTTTTTCGCGGAATGGGTCAATTCCGCCAGCTTGTCCACCCGCTCATCAGGAACGGCAACAACACCGACGTTCGGGTCGATGGTACAAAACGGGTAATTGGCCCGATCCACCTGCTTATTCGTGATGGCTTGAAATAAAGTGGACTTTCCGACATTGGGAAAGCCGACTATTCCGATATGTAATGGCATAAATATATTTTACTATCGTTGAGAATATAACAGCTTTTCGCTATTTAAACAATGGGGTTGGTGCCGTCAAAAAGAAGCTTTGCTTCGTTTACCAAAGCATTAATTTTTGAAATTGGCAGGGAAACTTTTTCGGCAAATTTTGCCGCATCCCTAATCTCAAGCAGGTCTTTGGCGAGCATAACGCTGGTATTCCCGAAAGCCGCGTTCATATATTTTTTGAAAGACGGCAAAATGGTAATTGGATATAATTTTTTCTCGCCAATCATAGTCTCCAGCCCTTTATCTTTCGGGTAATTCCAGCCCAAAAGACCGATGCCCTGGCATTTCGAATATTTAATTGCCTGGTTGCTGAATTTTACGTTTGTGGCGAGAAGCGGCTTGATTTCCCGGCCGAGATCAATTTCTTTTTTGAAATATTTTCCCGCCTTAACGTCGAAAGCGGCAGCAAAAAGCTTCATACAGACATTCACATCTATCCGGTCGCCGGGCTTGTTGCGGTATTTGCATTCGCCGAAATAAACAATATTTTTATTCTCGGCCACAATATCCGTTTCATGGGAAATGCACCGGCCGGGCACGAACTCAACCGATCTCACCAGGCAGCCATAATGCCTTAAAATTTCTTTAATGTATTTTTCGAAAGAGAATCCGTCCGGCCCCAAATCTCTCATACTTTGCTTTAGGTTAAATCTTAACGCGGTTTGGGGGTACTGTTTTTGCAGTTCGTCCTTTACGAATTTAAATATTTCCGCGGTGCTGATGTTTTCGTACAACCGCTTTTCAACGCGGCTTAACACTGCTTGCGCGGCAGCGTTTGAAGCACCCGCCCTTTTTATGGAACGCAAAACCTTTCTCGGGGAGAAAGGCTCGATTTCGCCGGTTGCCTTAACGACATTAACTTTTTTTGGCATTTTTATTCAAAAAAATTTGATTTGAAATTCTTTTTCATATCCTCGTAGCGCTTTTCTATCCTTTTTACTTTCATCGCCGCGTTGATATTCCAAAAGCCAACAAGAATCGCCATCAGGCCAATGGTATAAGCGATAAAAATCAGCGTCTTTTCCGGCCAGATTAAAAAAATAATCCCAAAAACAATAAACAGCAGGCCGGTAACGAAAAACGTCCACCAATTGCCGCTAATGTCTTTGACATAACTGTCGACTATATTGATTACGAAATTTTGTTCCTTGTTTTCCTGCGCCATATTTTTTATTTTAATTTTTATTTACGATTTTTTAAAACAATGCCTGCAAACCGGTTTATATTCGTAAGTGCCATCTTCGGGCACTACCGGAGGCAAACCGCCCAATATGGGGATGTTGTTTTGATAAAGCTGGGTATAAATCGCTTCGGGCTTTTTGCATAATTCGCAAACCGCCCGTTTGTAATCAACCCTTTGGGGCGACAATTCAAAAAGCTTTTTCACGATCGGAAACATTTCGCCGCGATAATCCATATCCAGTCCGGAAGCAACCACTTTTATTCCTTTTTTAAGCAAATCCTCTATTGTCGCAGCATCTTTTTCTTCAAACATATGGATTTCGTCGATGCCTACCACTTCAAGCGGCTCATTCACGATTTCTTCGATTGATATTATTTTTTCCGCCGCTATATTAAATCCGTTGCGCGACCACACATTTTCGTCGCGCACGTTTCTTTTCGGCTGATAGATTCCAAAACCTATGTTCGTATAACTCAACGGCATAAAATGGCTTATCATTTCGAATGATTTTCCGCTTTTCATTGGCCCTAAAATCAAAATCAGCTCCATAAATTATCTATTGTCCCCGCTTCCGTGAAGTTCATTCCTCTCCTGGCGGGATTTTAATTTTTCTATGTTTTTTTGCGCCACTTCTTCCAAGGGAATATTCAATTCTTTGCTTAGATTGGCGACATACCAGAGGACATCGCCCAATTCTTTCGTAATTTCGGCTTTTTTTTCGTCACTCACAACTCCCCCGCTGTCGCGAAGGACTTTTTTTATTTTCTCGGCAACCTCGCCCGCTTCGCCGGCCAGTCCGAGGGTGGGATAAATAAAATTATTGTCTTTGTCCGGATAAACAGCTGTTTTTCTGGCTTCTATCTGGTATTCTTCAAATGTCATATGGGTTTATTTTATCTTGTCCGCAAAGGACGATGTTTATTATTTAACGTTTATTATCTAATTTTTTATCTGATGCTTTTTTATCTAACATTTATTATTTATTCTGCCCTGATTATAACAAAAAATCCCTTAAAAACAAAATGTTTGGCAGCCTGGCTGCCAAACATTAAAAGCAATGAGGTTTTAGCTGATGTTTGGGGACGAGGTCCCCAAACATTGCAATCCATTCCATATTTGGTCTCCCGGAGGCCAAACATTGTTATATTTCAGTTTTTGAAGCTTTTAAAAGTTTAAAAACAAAAAGATACGCTAATATTGATCCAGCGAGGGCGGTGGCAAGCTGGGGCCAGCCCATCATCGCCGCGATATTAGCAGCCACTGATTTTTTAATAAATAAGCTGATTATTATCTGGCTGGCGGCGAAAAGCCAGGCGAATTTCAGGACAGAGGCGCTTACAGCCGAAAGCCAATAATTTTTGCCTTTCAATAATTGGAAAACAGAAATTAAAATAAGGTTGCCGAGCACGATAAACGGCGCCATGGGCGCCATTACTGCGGGCAAAAGCCCGAGGCCCAAAGAAATTACGCTCGGGAAAAAAGCAATTGCAGCCGCTCCGCCAAAACCCAAAACAAAAACAGACGCGAACAACGTTGCGTTTACAATCGTGCCGGTTATTAATTGATTTTGCGCTAGGGGCGCCAAAATGGCGATGGCGAACAAAACAACGAACTTGGCGATTGATAGAATTTTTTCGTTTCTTGTTGCGATTGTTTTAACTTGATCCATATGTTTTAAAATTTATTTTCTTTTTTCTTTTGCGAATAATGGGTGTGGCAAATCTTGTGGATAATATTTTTATCCGTAAAAAATTCCTTGTATAGCTTTTCTACCGTGCCGCTTTCATCCGCCAACCGCACTTCTTTGGTTTCGTCTATATTATATAATCCTTGCGCCCTTTTCTGCCTGATTTCCTTGTTTGTGGGCAAGGGCTGGCCGCCGCCGCCGATGCATCCGCCGTAGCACGCCATTATTTCCACGTAATCGTACTTGCTTGGATCTTTTTTTATCTCTTCCAATATTTTTTTCGCGTTGCCAAGCCCGTTCGCGATTCCTATTTTAAGCCGGATATCGTTAATCTCAATTGTCGCCTCTCTTGTTTCTTCCATTCCCCGAACCTGTTTAAAATCTATTTTTTCCAATTTCTGCCCGCATAGCTTGTGGACCGCTGTGCGCAAGGCCGACTCGGTAACTCCGCCGGTGGCGCCATAAATTATTCCGGCGCCGGTTGGCGAATCCCACGGGATATCGCCTTCTTCCATCGGCATTTCTTTTAAATCGATGTCGTGGCTTTTCAGCAGCCGCGCCAGCTCTCTCGTGGTCAAAACATAATCAATCGGCTTCAATCCGTTTACGTCGAACTCTTTTCTGGTTATTTCGTATTTCTTCGCCGTGCAAGGCATTATTGAAACAACGACTATTTTTTTCGGATCAACTTTTTCTTTTTCCGCGAAATAAGTTTTTGTCAGACCGCCCAAAATAGTCTGGGGGGAACGGACGGTAGTAAGATTAGGAATGAATTCCGGATAATAAAATTCCACGAATTTTACCCATGCCGGACAGCAGGAAGTGAACATCGGCAGCCCTTTTTTGCTTGTTACTCTCTCTATAAGTTCGTTCGCTTCTTCTACTGTGGTAACGTCCGCAGCAACAGAAACATCAAAAACTTTGGCCGCGCCAACGCGCCTTAACGCCGCGAATGTTTGCTTGGTAACGTTAACTCCGTATTCCATGCCGAATTCTTCGCCCAGCGTGGTTCTAATGGACGGAGCGATCTGGAAAACAACGTATTTGTCCTTGTCCGCCAGAGCGTGCTCCACATCGGGCACGGAATCCACTTCGCTTAAAGCGCCGCTCGGGCAATGGATTATGCACTGCCCGCAGTAAACGCAGTCCCGCTTCGGGTCTTTGGTCGGCGTAGTTTCTATAAATGAATTATGGCTTTGCAAATCAAAAAAATTCACTGCCTGCTTTTCGCACATTTCCACGCAATTGCGGCAATCAATGCATTTTGAGGAATTGAAAAATATAGATGGCCCGAACTGGAAGTTCGGATATTTTATTTTGCGGTCGTCATATTTTTTCAGGTCAACTCCGTATTCTTTCGCCAATTTAAGGAAACGGCAATTAACTCCCCGGACGCAGGAATTGCACCGTTCGATATGCTGGGCGAAAAGCAATTCCAGATTTTTCTTCCGCAATTCCCTGATTTCCGGAGAATCCGTCGAGATATTCATTCCGTCCTCGGCCAAAGTCGAGCATGATGTAAAAAATCCTTTCCTGCCTTCTATTGCCACAAGGCAAAGCCGGCAGCTGGCCTTAGGCTCCAAATCCGAGTGATAGCAAAGGCTGGGAATCTTAACGCCGTTTTTGCGCGCTATCTGTAAAATCGTGTCGCCTTCGTTCGCCAAATATTCCGCGCCGTCTATTTTTATTTTAATTTCTTTATTTTCCATTTTGAATTTTTTCCATTTTGCTAATCAGCCCCCGGAATGCCGTCGGCGCGCCGCGGCCAAGAGCGCAAAAACTCGCTTTTTCCAAATCATTAAAAATCAAATCAATGTCTTCTTTGTTTAGTTTCTTTTTTGCGGCCATTTCTTTTATCCGGTAGATGCCTTCCCGGCAAGGCACGCATTTGTCGCAATTGCCGTTCAACAAAAAATCCGCCCAATTTTCCATCAGCTTATAGCAATCAATCTTGTTAAGATTGTAGATTGTAATTGATCCGGCACCGCCGGCAGGCTTTCCAAGCTCGTCTTTGGACAATATTTCTCCCACCGCTCCTCCGCCCACCTGCGCCAAAAAATCAAACTGGGGATAATTGTTTGTTTCATTTAATACCTGTTCTATTGTTGCCTGAAGCGGCAATTCGTATACGCCCGGTTTTTTTACTTCGCCGTTCACCGAGTAAAATCTGGTATTTTTGTATTCTCCTTTATTGATCTTGCTCGCGAAGTAAAAAGTTTCCACATTGTTCATCAGCGTGGGGCACTGGAACAAGCCTTTATCGCTGATAAAAGGCGGCCTCTGCCGCGGCTCCATTCTCCTTCCTTCTATAAGGTTGCAAATTACGGTTTCTTCGCCGGCGATATACCCTTGCGGTTTTTCAAACAAAACAATCGGCTTGTTGCCGATAAGTTTTTTCAGGCGCCCGCCGTATTTTTGGAAATATTCGTGCTTCAGGTAAATATAAGCTGTTGCCGCGCCGATTGCTTCAAAGGCCAGATCAATTCCGTTTAAAACTTCCTGCGGATAATGCTCCAGAATAAATCTGTCTTTAAAAACGTTCGGCTCGCCTTCCGAAGCATTGCAAATAATGTATTTTTTTTCGCCTTCGGCTTTTTTGACCAGCTCCCATTTTAGCGCTGCCGGAAATCCGGCGCCGCCGCGGCCCAGAAGATTCGCTTCTTTCAATTTCGAAATAATATCTGTTTCCATTCGATTAATTTAATCGCCAAACCATATAATTGAGCACTGACGCGAAAGTTACCCAAAGGAGATAAGGAACTAAGAGCCATGCCGCCGGTTTAGAAATTTTATAAAAAACAACTATGTTTATAATGATAACTATCCACAAAAGGACGATGTCTATAAGGGCTAGATAAAAATTGCCCAATCCGAAAAATATTATAGACCAAAGGTAATTTAAAAACAACTGCGCTAAAAAAACAATTATTGCCGGTTTGATATTTTTTTCTTCTTTTTTCTGCCAAATGAGAAAAGCGGCGACTCCCATCAAAATATACAAAATTATCCAGATTGGCTGAAAAAGCCATGCTGGCGGAGAGAAAAAGGGCTTTTCCAAAACCGCGTAAGTTTCGGCAAACGATCCGCCGGCAAAAAAAGCGCTAAGAAAACCGACAAAAAGAGGGAAAATTATAAAACCAATCAAAGCGATAATGTTAGATAATTTTTTGGTCATAAAAACACCTATTAATTAGATTATTTATGAATACGCTATTTTTATAGGGTTAATTATACTCTTTTCCCCTCTTTTTTTCAACTATTTTCAACTATTTTTCAAACATTTCCTTAAATATTCCCGCCCTTTCAATGTTTGGCAGTGTTTGGCAGCCTGGCTGCCAAACATTGATTTTTAGCGCCGCGCCGACGCCGGGTTTGGGCGGCAGGCTCTGTTGTTTATCCACTATTTACATTTAATTTTAATAATACTATAATTTTAATCATCATTATAAAAATACCTTGCAAAAATAAATAATTGCAAAGCTTTCCGAAGCTTTATGGAAAAAAACGGCGATCCATCCCATTATTTAAAACCAGGTGAATTTGAATCTATAAAAAAGTTCGCAGAAAACAAAAAAACTCCGTTCCTTTTAATTAACCTCAAAACAGTAGAAGAAAAATACGAAGAGCTGGAAAAAAATCTTCCCTACGCCAAGATATATTATGCCGTTAAAGCCAATCCCGAGCCAGAAGTAATAAAAGTTCTGGCGAACAAGGGATCTAATTTTGACGTGGCCACTGTTTTTGAAATCAACTCTCTTTTAGCGCTTGGCGTTGCTCCGGAAAGGATGAGTTTCGGCAATACCATAAAAAAGGAGGAAGATATTGCTTATGCATTTGAGAAAGGCATTACTCTTTTCGCTACCGACTCGGAAAGCGACCTTATGAAAATCGCCCGCCAGGCGCCGCAAGCAAAGGTTTTTTTCCGCCTGCTTTCGGACGGAAGCGGAGCCGACTGGCCGCTTTCCCGAAAATTCGGAGCGCATCCGGACGTGATATTCGGGCTCGCCCTGAAAGCGAAAAAATTAGGACTGATCCCCTACGGATTGTCTTTTCATGTCGGCTCGCAACAGAGAGACATCGGCCAATGGGACGATGCCATCGCCCAGTGCAAATATCTGTTCAGCTCCCTTGAAGACGCGGACATTTCCCTTAAAATGATTAACCTTGGCGGCGGATTTCCTTCCGACTACGTCCAACCCACAAACAGCATCGAAATTTACGCCAAAGAAATAACCAGATTTTTAAAAGAGGATTTCGGGGAAAATATGCCCCAGATTATCGTTGAGCCCGGCCGATCAATCGTGGGCGATGCCGGGGTTATTGTCAGCGAGGTTATAATGATTTCCCGAAAATCAACAGCGAACCACTATAACTGGATTTATCTTGATATCGGAAAATTCGGCGGCCTTATAGAAACGATAGATGAATCAATCAAATACCCGATCTTCACGGACAACCAGCGGCAGAAACAAGATCTAATAGAAGTTATTCTCGCCGGCCCTACCTGCGATTCAATGGACATTATGTACGAAAATTACCGCTACCAGATGGATAAAGATTTGAAAGAGGGCGACAAAGTTTATATCCTGACCGCCGGCGCGTATACGGCAAGCTACAGCTCTGTCTGCTTTAATGGCATACCGCCGCTACAGGTTTACACAACCAGATTATAATTTAAAACCGGCCAGCGGCCGGTTTTGTTATTCAAAGAAAAATAATTCATCTATTTTCACGCCAAGCGCCTTAGCGATATCGTGGGCAAGCTTTAGGGAAGGCACGTATTTCCCCTGTTCCACGAATAAAATCGTTTCCCGGCGGACTTTTACCATTTGCGCCAGTTTTTCCTGGGTGATATTTTGGCGGGCGCGAAATTCTTTAATCTTTGTTGTCATTTTTTTCGCTTCCATAATTTTTGTTCCTTAAAATTTTAAATATTATGCTTTGCAATAATATTAAAAAAGAAGCAGAGTAAGCAAATACGGATCCTAAAAGCTCGAAAGCGCTGTTTTGCGTTCTGTTTGCCATAAAATACAAAGCCAAAACAACGGAACCGATGGAAAAAATAAAAATGGAATAGCGGGCGGCATCGCCGGCTACTTTATAATCCAATTCATCTTCCAAGACAGTGGCTACTTTCTTTTTTGTTGTCCACAAAAGAACAAGCGCGGCCAATGTAGCTATTATCGGCAAAATATAATTGCCAGCAACTACGGAAACAGAAACGGTTATTGCTAGCAGCATAACTGTCAGCAGTTTTATTATCGTATATGTTTTTTCATTCATATTCCTATAATTTATTATTAAAAGTTAGTTTGTTATAACATAATGTTAGCTTAACCTAACTTATCTGTCAATATCCAAGCTCCCTTTTTTCTCCCCACCTCATGTTTGGGGACCTCGTCCCCAAACATTGAAAAAATAATACATTGATTTGTAAATTCTTGATTTGTAAATTCGGGGAGAAAATCGTATAATAAACACAATATTACAAAAACATGATTAAAAATCTATTCATTCTTCCTTTTGACCACCGCAAATCCTTTTTTAAAGAAATAATGGGAATAAAAGGAAAGCCGGGGCCGAAAGACGTGAAACAGGCCTCGGAACTTAAAAATATTATTTTTTCCGGCGTTGAGCTGGCCCTTACGGATTTTTCCAGTAAAAAGGATTTTGCCGTCCTGGTGGACGAACAGCTTGGCCTGGACGTTATTAAAAAAGCCAAAAAAGAAAAGATTGCCCTTTGCCTGCCGGTTGAAAAAAGCGGCCAGCAGGATTTTGATTTTGAATTCGGAAAAAAATTTGCCGAACACATAAAAAAAATTAGGCCCGACTATGTAAAGGTTCTTATCCGATATAATCCGGATAATAAAAAAATCAATGAAAAACAATTGGAAAAGCTTGCTGAATTAGAATCTTTCCGGAAAAAATCAAAATATCCCCTTGTATTGGAATTACTGGTGCCGGCAACCAGACAAAACCTGAAAACCTGCAAAACAGAAAATAATTATGATTTGAAATTGCGCCCGGGGAAAACCATTGAAGCGATTAAAGAAATTAAAGAAAAAATCACCCCCGACATCTGGAAACTGGAGGGTTTTGAAAAAAAAGACTGGCCCTCCATAATCAAATCAATAAACAAAAAATCCCGTATTATCATTTTGGGGCGGGGCGAAGAACAGGCACGGGTTGAAAAATGGCTTAAAAACGCTTCAGCTTTTAAGGAAATAATCGGTTTCGCTATCGGCCGCACTATTTTTGAAGAGCCTCTGCAATTATACGTGAAAGGCGATCTGACTAAAAAAGAAGCGGCGCTGTATATCGGCCTTAAATTTTCTTATTTCGTTGATTTTTGGAATAAATTAAAAAATGAAAAATAAGACCTACAAAGAAAAATATAAGCCCGTAGCCTTCCCTAGGGACGAACAAAAACATGACCATATTATCGAGTGGTGGTATTTTAACGGCAACTTACGGGATAAAAGGGGCCGCTTATTCTCTTATATGGACTGCTTTTTTGCCGCTAAACCGGACAAAGTGGATATCCAATTTTTAAAAATACCTCTTAAGCAAATTTTCTTTTCCCACTATTTCCTGAGCGACAACAAGAAGATGTCTTTAAAAAAAGTTAATCCTCTTTGTTTCTTGGATGATAACAGTTTCGCCAAACCCCTACTCTGGATTAATTATGACAATAGCTGCTTGATTCAGGAAACAAAACCTTTCGAATATCGGATTGCCAATGAGTTTATCGATTTGGAGCTTAAATCGGAAAAAGTTCCCCTTTTGTTAAACAAAAATGGCTTTCTTGATTTCAAGGTTAAAACTACTTATTACTATTCCTTAACGCGCTTAAAAACCAAAGGCATGATTAAGGTTAATAAAAAATGGATAGAAGTAGAGGGACAATCCTGGATGGATCACCAATGGTCCCAAACGCCGGCAACCGACGATGATATTTGGGTTTGGTTTTCGATCCAGCTTGATAATAATGCCGAGATCGTCTGTTTTGTTTACGGCGACAAAATAAAAACATTTCATGCCAGCTTGTTGGACGCGCAGGGCCGAATAGAAACAACGGACAAGGTTGTCTTTGCCGAAACTGGTGTCAATTACAAAAGCCCGGATACCGGCCAGGTGTATAAACTCGGCTATAAAATAGAAATTCCGAAATTTAAAGCCAAACTTACCGTTGCCCCGCTCAAAAAAGAACAAGAGATGATTTTTGGAAACATTAATTATTGGGAAGGCGGAGTTAAAATAAAGGGAGAGTTAAAAGGAAAAAAAGTGGAAGGATTAGGCTTTGGAGAAATAACCGCCAAAATTAAATCCAAGAAATTGGCGAGTTCCGTGTGGAAAAAAATCACCTCGAAATCCATCTGGAAAAACATCCAGGATTTGTCTAATTTTTCGGCAAAAACAATCTATTTTTTGAACAAAGAAATAATAAATAAAAAGCGCTGATTAATTAAGCTATTTCGTATTCTTTGCCGCATTCGGGAACCGTGCAATCGGCTCCTGTTTTTTGTTTTAAGGCTTCGGCTAGCGATAAAGACGATGCCTCCTCGCCGTGGATAACAAAAAATCTTTTCGGCCGCGGCGAATTTATTTTTTCCACCCATTGCAAAAGCTTTTGCCTGTCCGCATGGGAAGAAAAAGAAAAAATGGAAGAAACTTTCGCCCTCAATCTTATCTTTTTCTTGCCGATGTGCAATTCTTTTTTTTGTTCCAGCATCCTCCGGCCGAGAGTCCCCTCCGCCTGGTAAGAAATAATAAGGATTTCATTTTTCGGGTCGCGCCCGTATTCGCTGATGTAGCCGCCTATCCTGCCGCCGTCGCTCATCCCGCTTCCAGCCAGGATTATTTTCGGAGGATTTACTTTGCTTATTTTTTTCGCTTCTTTCGGCCGGGAAGAGGAATCCAGCCCCTCAAAAGAAAAAGGATCGCCGCTATCCGTAAAAAATTTTTTCGCTTCAGGATTAAAATACTCTTTCGCATATTTGCGGTAAACATCGGTTACCTTAACCGCCAAAGGGCTGTCCAAAAAAACAGGTATAGCCGGAATGTCCCCCTTTTTAATCCACTGGTTCAATTCCCACAATAATTCCTGAGTCCTTTCGATGGCGAACACGGGAATCAATAACACCGCCTGGCGGCTGATCACGCTTTTAATTATATCCTTAAGCTTCTGCCTGCCGTTTTCCTTGGGCTCGTGCAATTCGTTTCCGTAAGTGGACTCGATAAATACCGCATCTCCTCCTTCCGGATATTGCATATCCGGCAATATGTTTGAAGGAGAATTACCGAGATCGCTCGAAAAAACAAGCCGTTTTTCCGCCTTGCCCTCGGACACAAAAATTTCAAAACTGGATGATCCCAGGATGTGCCCGGAATTTATCGCCTTCGCCCTTATTCCTGGCAGTAAAACTTTATTCTCTCCGTAT
>JAQUOQ010000003.1 GCA_028717005.1 Minisyncoccota bacterium | reverse complement strand
AGATTATTATATAGGGTTGTCGCAACTTTATGTCGTTAAAGCAAGCAGATTATTTGATGAAAGCTTGCTAATCAACAGCGATGTGCCGGAAGAAACTCAAATAGAAAAACAAAAACAAGCGAAAAACTTCGCTTCCCAGGCGGAATCGCTCGCGGTGATAGCAACACAAAGAGATCCGCAGAATTTCCAGTCCTGGAGCAATTTGGGATTGATTTTCGAGAACACGAACTTTTTGGTTACCAACAAAACTCAGGCCGCCATAGACGCTTATGAAAAAGCAAAAAAGCTCGCTCCCAATAATTTTGAAATATATTTTTCCGAGGGCGCTCTTTATGAAAAAATCGGCGACACCGAAAAGGCAATTGCCGATTATGAACAAGCTTTCGCGTTAAATCCGAATATCGAGGGCTTGGCCGAAAAAATACAATCTCTTAAAAACTAATTTAGGAGATTCGCCGGCCGGCGAAATCTAAACATCAAAAGCACCCCAAAAGGGTGCTTTTTTATTTTCAATCTTCCCAAAATATTTGTTTATTCGCCAAATCTATGCTTACGTGATTTCCCGATAAAGTTCTTTTGGCCGGATCAATGCGGAATTTATTTCCCGCCGCGGTCCAGTGCTTCAATAAAATACCCAATTCATCTTCGCGAACTCCGACTTCTTCCGCTAAATCGGATAAAAATATATTTTTCTTGGCTTGGATGGCTTTAAACGTCTTTTTCCTTAAAGCCAGTTCGCAAATTATTTCCGGCCAAAACCAAAAGAAAACATAGATTCCCAACAGAACGCTGCCAAGCAGAGAACCGATGAATGTTACGCTGACGGCAAATTGGCTGATCGCTAAAAAGGTATTGGAGGACAGCTTAAAATTCGGCTGGTTCATGGAAAATTCCGGCACGCTTAAAATTAAAGCGCACGAAAGAAGCAAAAGTATGATTAAAACGATTGCTGTTTTCATAATCCATTTTCCGGACACAAAGTAAAAATGAATTATTTTCCCCGAAGTGCTTAAGTTCATGATTGTTTTTTAGGTTGCTTTCGTACATTTTAATACTCAAAACCAATAAATACAAGGGGAAATGCAGGGAGAGATTCGCCTACGCGTCAGCCTCTGTTGAGGCTGCGCTCCGGTACGGGCTCCCACTTCGCTCCTTCGGAGCTACGAGGGACACGGTCGGGCTCGTCAGCCCTCCGGCTTCGAATCTTTTATTATATCAACAGAGAGATTCGCCCTTCGGTATTTTCCTGCTGGAAAATCCTCAAGGTACGGCCTCGGCCCCGTCGGGCCTCCGGCTTCGAATCTCTTTCATTCTTTATGACAAAAGACACCCAAAGGGCGTCTTTTATCATAAAGCGGAGAGGGAGAGATTCGAACTCTCGGTGCCTTTCGACACACAGTCTTTCCAGGACTGCCAATTAAACCGCTCTTGCACCTCTCCAGCAAATGTTTGGCAGCCAGGCTGCCAAACATTACCAAACGAATTTCGCATTTCCGAATTTTCAAATGTTTGGCAGCCTGGCTGCCAAACATTAATGATTTCGTTATTTTGTGAATACTTCTTTTTCTATTCCTTCTGATCCGGCTGGCGGAAGCCTCATTCCCCTCAATGCAGCTATCCTCTCTTCTATCGGCGGATGGGTCATAAATAATTTTGCAAACCAGCTTGTCGCCTCTTCTCCTTTCATGGGCGAAGAAATAAATAAATGCGCTACGGAATTGTTTGCTCTTTCCATCGGGTGGTTATCGGATGCTATTTTTTCAAGCGCGCTCGCCAGCCCTTCCGGATAGCGTGTTATAAGGGCGCCGGACGCGTCGGCTAAAAACTCTCTCTGCCGGGAGATCGCCAGTTGCAGCAGGGTTGCGGCTATTGGCGCCAAAATCGCAGCCACAATACCCAATACGGCCACAACAGGGTTCGCCTCTCTGTCGTTGCGCCTGCCGCCGCCCCAAAAACTTATCCGAAAAAAGAAATTGGAGACAATCGCTATTGATCCGACAAGAACGACTATAACCGTTTGCAAAAGCATATCTTTGTTTCTTATGTGCGACAATTCATGCGCCAAAACTCCTTCCATTTCTACCCTACTTAATCGCTGCAACAAACCCTTGGTAACGGCTAAAATTGCGTGCTTTTCATCCCTGCCAGTCGCGAAAGCGTTCGGCTGGTCCTCGTTTAGGATATAAATCTTGGGCATTGGCAGGCCGGTAGTTATGCAAAAATTTTCCACCAGCCTATAAAGTTCGGGCTCGTCTTCCTTTTCTATCGGCATCGCCCCGGTTGTTGCCAAAACAATCTTATCCGAAAACCAATAAGAAGAAACGCTCGTTATAAGGCTGATTATTACCGCCAAATAGAGAAAAAACTGGCTGTGCAGCAAATAGCTGAATAGCCAGCCTAATAGAATCAGAAAAATAGAGAAAAAGAAAATCAGAAAAAAGGTTTTGCGGACATTGGATTCGGCCTCTCTGTATAATGTTGTTGCCATAATTTTAGAGATAAGAAATCAAAACAATAGCTTGAAATTCGCTTTTGTTTCCTATTTCTTAAGAATGCCCATTCTTTTTTGGTCCTTTTCGCTCAGCTTGTTGAACTTTTTCCTAAGTTTTTTCTTGTGTCTGATAATGGTTTTTTTAAAATTTTTCATTCTTGCCGCGCCGTAATCTTGATGAAGGCGGGCTTGTAACCTGCCGCACTATCTCGATAAAAGCGAATTTATCTTTTTCTAATTCTTAAAATCAACCTTAGGCGCTTGTTTTTGCGACTCATCTTCTATTTCGAAAAATTCCATTGGTTTGAATCCCAATAAATTAGCGAAAATATTGGAGGGAAAAGATTCTATCTTTGTCTTAAGTTCCATGGCGTTGCCATTGTAGAATCTGCGCGAGGCTTGTATCTTGTCTTCGGTATCCCTTAATTCCCTTTGCAATTCAAGGAAATTAGCGGAAGCCTTAAGTTCCGGATAATTCTCCGCCAAAGCGAACAATGTTTTTAAGGTTCCGGCCAAAACATTTTCCGCTTCCGCTTTTGCTTTCGCTCCCTGCGCGGACATGGCTGCATTCCTTGCCTGGATAACTTTTTCAAATGTGCCGCTTTCGTGCGCGGCGTATCCTTTTACCGTCTCAACTAAATTGGGGATCAGGTCGTATCTCCTTTTTAATTGCACGTCTATGTCAGACCATGCTTCTTGCGTGCGGTTTCTTGCCACCACCAAGCTGTTATAAACAGCCGCGATGTACAGCAAAATAACCACAACTATAGCAAAAATGATTAAAGCTGTTGATATCATATTATTATTTTATGGTTTATTTAACCTTTTTTATTATCTTTAGAATTAGGTTTTATTCCCTTTTTTATTGCGGCTCTCGGCCGGCTTGATTTTTATTTTTACAAAAGAATTTTTCCTTTTTTTGCCGGCAACTTCGGTTCGTTCATACATTTCTTCGTTTTCAATGTCATAAACGCTGTCCCTCTCCAAAAAATTAGCCAGAAAAGGTATTCTGCGTGCAATCTTTTTTAGCACAACTGAACATCTTTTGTAAAGGTCTTTGGCGGCTTCCACTCCTCCCTCCAAATCATCAAGCTGCTGCTTCAGCGCTAAAAACCTCTGCGATAGTTTTAGGTCCGGATATTTTTCTGAAACCCGGAAAACTGATTTTAAAATCACGGAAAGCAAATTGCCTGCCTGTTTTTTTTCCTCCTCCGTTTTTGCTGCTTCCGCTTTTTTCTTAGCGTCCATTATCTCGCTAATCAGATCTTTTTCGTACTTTGCGTATCTCATCAGTTCCGCCAGCACCCCCATCGCGATGGCAATTTTTATCCTCAATTCCTTTTCAATATCCGACAAGGCTTTTTTGGTTTGCCTTTTTATTCTCGCCAGAAGGAGGCCAAAAAGAAAAGCAACCAAAAAAATTATGGCAAATAAAATAATGGTGATGTAAAGAGTGATTTTATCCATAACGGATGGTGTTTTATTCTATAATTATAGCAAAAACCATTAAAGAATCAAGAAGCTTGCAAAAATATCAAAAATATTGCGCAAATAAAAATGTTTGGGTTCCAGGAACCCAAACATTCTCTTTATTCTCTATTCTTAATTCTATTCTAATACATTCCCCCCATTCCGCCCATTTGGCCGGCGCCACCCTGGTTGTCTCCGCAATGGCACGATTTTTCTTCCGGTTTTTCTACAACAATGCATTCGGTAGTTAAAAGCATTGATGCGGCGGAAACCGCGTTCTCAATGCAGGACCGAACCACTTTTGCCGGATCGATTATTCCCGTTTCCATAAAGTCCTCGTATTTGTCGTCCTCGGCGTTATAACCGTTTGCTCCGCCAAGCTTTTTAACTTCCGAAGCGATAACCGCTCCGTCTTTTCCCGCGTTCTCGGCAATTTTCCTTATCGGATCTTCCAGCGTGCGCATTAAGATATCAATGGCTACTTTCTCTTCTCCTTTTAGCTTCAGGCTTTCCAAAACTTTTTGGCAGCGAAGCAATGCCACGCCTCCTCCGGGAACAATTCCCTCTTCAATAGCGGCGCGAGTTGCCGCTAACGCATCCTCTACCTTGTGCTTCCTTGCTTTCTGTTCCACCTCGGTAGCCGCGCCAACTTTAAGCACTGCCACGCCTCCGGATAGTTTTGCCAGCCTTTCCTGAAGTTTTTCTTTGTCAAAATCCGACTCAACGGAAGTTATTTGGTTTCTTATTTGTCCGATTCTTTTTTCAATCTCCGCTTTCTTTCCTTTCCCTTCCACGATTATTGTTTTTTCTTTGCTGGCAATAATCCTTCTCGCTCGGCCGAGCGCGCTTAATTCCGTGTTTTCCATTTTCAATCCCAGCTCTTCGGATATATAATGCCCTCCTGTAACAGTGGCGATGTCCTGAAGCATTTCTTTTTTCCTGTCGCCATAACCCGGCGCTTTTACGGCAACCGCGTTAAATGTGCCTCTTAGTTTATTGACTACCAATGTTGTTAAAGCTTCTCCGTCCACGTCATCGGCAATAATCAAAATATCTTTTTCGCCCGTCTTAACTATTTTTTCTAAAATCGGCAATATTTCCTGGATAGACGATATTTTTTTGTCGGTAATTAAAATGTAAGGGTCTTCCAGTTTCGCTTCCATCCTCTCAACATCCGTTACCATATAAGAAGAAATGTAACCCTGGTCAAACTGCAATCCTTTTACGATTTCTTTTTCCATTCCCAACGTTTTTGATTCTTCAATAGTTACCACCCCGTCTTTGCCGACTTCAATAATGGTTTTGGCTATTAAATCGCCCAATTCTTTATCCTCGGCCGAAATAGTCGCCACCCGGGCGTAATCCTGCTCGGTAGAAACCGGCTTGCTCATTTTTTTAATTTCCGCGACAATCGCAGCCGCTCCTTTTTCCAAACCCCGCCTGATAGCCAAAGGATTTGCTCCCGCGGTTACATTTTTTAATCCTTCCCTGATTAATGATTGCGCCAATAAAGTGGCAGTGGTCGTGCCGTCGCCAGCGACTTCATTGGCTTTTTCGGCAACCTCTTTCACGATCTGCGCGCCGATGTTTTCCACTTTATCTTCCAATTCTATTTCTTTTGCGATAGTAACGCCATCATTTGTTATCGTCGGCGAACCGAAACTTTCACCCAAAACCACGTTCCGGCCCTTAGGCCCCAGCGTTACGGTAACGGCGTTCGCTAATTTATCCACGCCGGCTTTTATTTTTGCTCTCGCCTCTTCGGAATAAAAAATTTGTTTTGCCATATTTCTTTATTTATTAATTTTCAATAATAGCCAAAACATCGTCCTGGCTTGCGACTAAATATTCTTTTCCGTTAATCTTTATTTCCGTTGGGCCGTATTTCGTGAAAATAACCGTGTCGCCTTTTTTTATTTGCATCGGAACGTATTTTCCGGATTTAGTCATCTTACCCGGCCCGACAAAAACAACCTTGCCTTGTTCCGGCCTTTCTTTTTCCGCCGACTGGGGCAAAAAAATGCCTCCCTTCGACTTTTCATCCCCTTTTAGCGGCTCAATGATTATGTGGTCTCCTATCGGTTTAATTTTCATATTTTTAATTATTGTTTAATAATAAGGCGAGTGCGACGAATTAGCACTTACAACCTTTGATTGCTAACATTTTATCCTTTTCAAAAAATTTTGTCAATTATCCCCCAAAACAAAATGTTTGGCAGCCAGGCTGCCAAACATTAACGGAACAAGTTGTTTTTAATGCGCTCTTTTGCCATTGGGCTCTTCTTTGCGGAATTCGAGATAAGAATAAATAAATAAAAAGAAAATTAGCGCGATCATGTAAGAAATAAGTAATACAAACCCTTGCAGCGGGAAAAAGACAGATACCAAAAATATCAAAGCGCCAAGCTTGAACAGCACGCTTCCCAGTTTATGGGTTTTCTCCCACACTTTGTCGTTTGCCAAAGTCCACGGAGTGCGGATACCAATAAAATAATTCCTTTTCGCCTTCCCCACCATAACCCCGATATAATAAAAAAGAATAGCAAAGGCGGGCATAAGAAACATTAACATATTAAACCTCGCCCCGAGATTCCAAAAAATCGTCAGAGAATATAAATAAAACAAAAAGAAATTCATTAAAAGAATAAAGTGGTCAAAATATTCCCTAAACGATTGGATGTTTTTCTTTAACGGGTCTATGTTCGGAATAAGGAAAAAGAAGGCATCCAGGATTATCAAAAGTATTGGCGGAAAAAATAAACCAAGAGCCTTACTCGCATACCCGTCCGCCTGCCCGTAAACACCCCAATGAGATGCTATTTTATCCGGCAAAAGAGGGTAAAAAAAGACGGCAACGAAAAAAGAGGCGGCGATAGTAAACATTATTATATAGTGGACTGATTTTAATTTCATAGAATTATTTATTTGCTAAATTATTGTTTATCTGCGCGATACGGTTTTGGTAATCCACTACGGTTATAATATTCTTGGCTAATAATTTGTTTACACCCGCGTAATAGTTTTCTCTAATTTGGCCTATACTTAGAGCTTCGTTATAAAAACGCAATTCGTCCATATATCCTTTAAAGCCCAACTGGCCGCTGTTGAAATAATGGCCAATCCAAGAATAGGTGCTAGGATGCAATTTATTGGCAGCTCCGCCCGCAAAGGCGAGTGTACTCGCTTGCCTAGTACCGTTCACATACAATTTCATAGTAGCTCCGTCCCATGTTGCCACCAAGTGCGTCCAAACGTTATAAGCCAATGTACTGTTCCAACCGAGGTAATTGCTTGCCGTGTCGTCAGAGGCAAAAAGATAAAAACCAGCTCCTCTAAAATGCAGAATTATCGAATTATTTTCTGATTTAATAATATTGGCAGCTTGCTGCCCATTAACCCAGCATTCAAAAGTAAGCGCTTTCAGGCCGGTTGTCAGATCGGACGGAACGTTAACATAAGAATATGTCGTGGCGTCAACGCCATTAAAATATAAACAGTTGCTATCTACGCAACCAGTCGTCTGAAGAGTAGGCAAAGAAAGTCCGCTTAGTGTTCCCGGATAATCTCCCCAAGCGCTTGGTGTTTGATTTGCGGCCGGCACATTAATTTGGTCAAATTTCCAGCTTGCCACATAGTTGCCGGAAAGAGACATGGGAATTCCATTGGCAAAAGTTCTTACCTTGGTATCAATTGCTTTCTGGGTGGCGCCGGAGTTAAGCGCCATAACTATGCCCGCCAAAACGGCAATTATAACAATCACAACCATTATCTCTATTAAAGTAAAAGCTGAGAAATATGATAAATTTTTTTTAGAGCTATTTTTAGCCATTATTTCGCCTGTTTTTATATTAAAGCAATTATATCAAAAGAAAATAATACAAGCAAGAAAGAGTTGACTTTATTGTTATTTTTGGTATCATTGATTTATGAAAAGCTTGCTCTTGAAAATAGTTGCCGGAATCACGGGCATAGGCCTTTCAGTTTACATTTTAAAAGGAGGGATTACTTATAACAGCATACCAACGGTTATATTCGCGGGAATCGCCATAGGATTGTTATTCTTTTTTGTAAAGCCGATATTGAATATTATAACCCTGCCGTTGCGGATTATCACCCTTAACCTTTTTTCATTTGTAATTATAATGTTTCTGGTTTGGATAGTGGATGTATTATTTGCTACCAGCCTGGAAATTAACGGGCTCAAAAATATATTTTTTGTTTCTTTAATAGTCTGGGCAACGGACTTGGTATTTTCTGTGAGCCTAAAATCGCCTTAAATATTATATGAATCAAACTCTATTAATAATCCAGTCAGTAATCGCCGTTTTACTCATAATTTTTATCATCTTACAGCAAAGAGGCACGGCACTGGGGTCAGCTTTTGGCGGCGGCGGCGAAGCATACAGCACCAGAAGAGGCATCGAAAAATATCTCTACTGGGCGACCATTATCTTAGGGATCGCCTTTATCGCTTTGTCTATTGCCAATCTGGCAAAATAAATCTTTTAAATGTTTCCTTTTAAATTAAAAACTTCTGAGAAAGAGGGTTCTGTTAAGAGGCTGCCGTCATGGCGGCAATGGCTGCAAATGCCCAAAATCCTCACGAAAAAAGAAAAAATAGCTTTCTTCGGTTTTATCATTATTTTTTTGGCATCAATCGGATTCCTGGCAGGCAATTTTTACCTTAAGCACACGGTTGTCGTGCCGAGCAACTCCGGACAGATAAAAGAAGGAATAGTCGGCCAGCCGCAGCTGATTAATCCAATCTATGCTTACGCGTCCGACGTGGACAGGGATATCGCCGAACTTGTTTTTTCCGGACTGATGAAATATGACTCAAGCGGCGGCATCGTGCCCGACCTTATAAAAGACTATCGCTTTACCGATAACGGGCAATCTTTTGAATTCTCACTGAAAGAAAACGCGCAATGGCACGACGGCGAACCGCTTACGATAGACGATGTTATTTTTACGCTTAACCTTATTGAAGATTCGGATTATCTAAGCCCGCTCCGCGCCAATTGGCAGGGCATCCAGCTGGAAAAAGCTTCCGATTATAAAGGCATATTCAAATTAAAACAGGCTTACAGCGGATTTTTGGAAAACCTTGCTAATTTTAAAATAATGCCCAAGCACATTTGGGAGGGCGCAACGGTTCAGGCGATGGCGTCGAATCTCGAACTAAACCTCATGTCGCCAATAGGATCCGGCCCTTATCGCATAGCGAAAACAAATCAAAACAAAGACAAGACAATAAAATCGATAATCCTTACGGCGAACGATAAATATTATGACGGCGAACCGCACATCCAAAAAATAGACCTTGTGTTTTTTAACAAAGAAGCCGACTTAGTTAACGCCCTGAAAAAGGGAGCTGTTGATTCGGCAATAGTAGAGAATTCCCCGGAATTCGATTCTAACAGCCTTAAAAATTCCGAAGTGCGCGAACTTCAAAACCCAAACTATTTCAGCATATTTTTTAACAACGCTAAGGACCCTTTCAAGAATAAAAACATCCGAACCGCCCTTGCTTTAGGCACGGACAAACAAGACGTTATAAATAAAGCGCTAAACGGACGCGGCGAAATAACTTCTTCTCCCCTGCTGCCATCGTTTTACGGATTCGCGGCTGCGAAAAATACAATTGATTACAATCCCGACGAAGCAAACAGCATCTTAGAAAAAGAGGGGTTTGTTCTAATGGATGGACTTAGGCAAAAAACAATAGAAAAAACATCTGTATTTAAGTTTAAAGCCACTCTGCAATCCGGCAGTACCGGAACAGATGTGACCAAACTGCAGGAGTGCCTCGCACAAGACCCGGAAATATATCCAACAGGAGAAGTAACCGGCAAATTCGGCGAGAACACAAAAGCGGCGGTAATCAAATTCCAGGAAAAATATAAAGACGACATCCTTACGCCGAATGGATTAACCGCAGGCACGGGCAAGGTAAGCTCGGCCACAATTAAAAAACTGAATGAGGTTTGCTTTAACGTGCCTGACAAGGTTATTCCCCTTTCATTTAATATAAAAACAAGCAATCATCCGGCTTTGATTGCCGCCGCAAACGCATTAAAAACGCAGTGGGAAAAAATCGGCGTGAAAGCGGAAGTAGAAGTGGTTGAGGCAACGGAAATGAAAAGAGTTATCCGGGAAAGGGATTTTGATGTGTTGCTTTTCGGCGAAAGGCTTGGCGCGATACCCGATCCGCTGCCATACTGGCATTCCACCCAAGTTATCGATCCGGGCCTCAATCTATCCGTATACCAAAACACGGATCTGGATGCTTTGCTCGAAAGGCAAAGGGCATATTACGATTACAACAATCCGGACAGAATCGGAACGCTCGCCGCAATACAAGACACGCTAACAAACGATATTCCCGCGATATATTTGTACAGCCCGGATTATATTTACGTTACAAGTAAAAAGCTAAAAGGCTTTGAAGCGGAAAAAATAATTAACCCATCAAACCGCTTTTCCGACATAAAGGATTGGTATTTCGGAACAAAACGGATTTGGGACTTTTCCGCCGTAGCCGAATAAAAATTTATGGACGATCTTAATTTAAGCGGAATAAAACCGGAAACAAGAACATTAAATGATATGCGGAATGTTCTCTTTGATTCCGCGTGGGCGGAAAAACAAACCGATTGCGATTTATATTATATGTACCGCGGCGTCCGCGAAATTAACGATCTAAGATACGACATTACGGTAATGCCGGCCAAAATGCTCGGTAAAGAATATTTAAAAACAAAAGGGCACGAACATTGCGTGGGGCACTCGGAATTATACAAAGTGCTTGAGGGAGAGGCTATGTTCCTATCTCAAAAAGGAAAAGACGAAATAGAAGATGTTGTGGCTATAAACGCTTCGCAGGGAGACATTGTTGTCGTTCCGAGGGGCGGCTACAGCCACATCACCATTAATCCGTCCGAAACCGACACGCTAAAAATCGCCAACTGGGTAAGCCTTGATTGCGAATCCAATTATGATTTTATTGAAAGCAAAAAAGGAGCCTGCTATTTTTACACCATTGATGGATGGATAAAAAACCCGAATTATAAAACCGTTCCGGAATTGCGTTTTGAGAATCCTTTAAAAGAATTCCCGGAACATTTGAGCTTCTTAAAAGAAAATTAAAAAAATTAGTTTAAAAATAACAAAAAAATAAAGAAAAATTTACCCGAATAAACAATTTTGCTTTGCAAAAATGTTAAACCCGGGACGGCATTTAAATCTCTAAAAGAATGCCTTATAATAAAAATATGGATACAGAAAATAAAACGGGCGCACAGACGCTTGCAGCCCCGAAAGATACAAGACGCAGGAGAGCGCCAAAAAAATACGTTCCTCGCTACCAGCCGGTAGCCGAACAATCCGTCCGTTCCTCGAGCCACCCCGACGACTTACTAAAAATAATTCCTTTGGGCGGGCTTGGCGAAGTAGGCCGGAATATGATGCTCCTCGAATACAAAAAATCGATTTTAATAATCGATGTCGGCTTTAGAATGCCGGAAGAAGACATGCCCGGAATAGATTATATTATTCCCGACATATCCTATCTATTAAAAGACGCCAAATACAAAAATATCGTAGGCGTGGTCTTTACTCATGGGCACTACGACCACATCGGAGCAGTGCCTTACGTAATAAACCGGATCGGCAATCCGCCGATGTTCGCTTCCCCTCTCGCCCGGGGAATTATGATAAAAAGGCAGGAAGAATTTCCCGAACATCCAAAACTTAACATTACCGAGGTTAAAGACGGCTCCAAGATAAAACTCGGGCCCTTTGAAGTGGAATTTTTCCGCCTTAACCATAACATTCCCGACAATCTCGGAATGCTTATTAAAACCCCTGTCGGAAACCTGGTGCACACTTCGGATTTTAAATTCGACAATTTCCCGGTTAATGACTTGCCTACCGATTTTAACAAATTGGCGAAAATAGCAAGCAATGGCATCACCCTATTAATGTCCGACTCAACCGGAGCGGAAGAAGAAGGCCATTCCCTGTCCGAAAAGCAAATATTCGAAAATATGGAAAACATATTTGAAAACGCCAAGGGCAGAATCATTATTTCCACCTTTTCTTCGCTTATAAACCGAATACAGCAGGCCATAACCCTGTCGGAAAAATACGGGCGTCGGGTCGGTTTTATCGGCCACAGCATGAAAACCAATGTGGAATTGACGAAAAAATTAGGATACTTGAAATCCGAAAAAGGGACCATCCTTAAAAAAGTAGCGGACGCCAACAACATGCCGGACAAAAAAATAACTATTTTATGCACCGGCGCGCAGGGAGAGGAAAGCGCCGGATTGATGAAAATAGTAACGAAGCAGCATCCGTCCATAACTATAAAACCCGGAGATACTATAGTTTTTTCCTCGTCCGTTATTCCGGGCAACGAAAGGACCGTGCAAATGATAAAGGACGATTTAATCCGCCAAAAAGCAAATGTTTTCCATTATAAAATGATGGATATCCATGCCGGAGGCCATGCCCAAAAAGAAGAGCTGAAAGAAATGATAATGTTGATGAAGCCTAAATTCTTTTTGCCTATTCACGGGCAATTCTCAATGCTTTTCGCCAACTCTAAACTGGCGCAGGAATGCGGCATACCCGAAGAAAACGTAATCTTAACCGATAATGGCGCGATTATAGACGTGGCGCCAAACAAAATTACAATCGAAAAAAAAGAAGTGCCTTCGGAATATATTATGGTTGACGGGCTTGGCATCGGCGATGTGGGCGAAGTTGTTCTGCGCGACAGGCAAATGCTTGCCCAAGACGGCATATTTGTTGTAATCGCGGTTGTAAACCGGAAAACCGGCAAGGTGCAGGAATCGCCAGACATTATTTCCCGCGGATTTGTTTATTTGCGGGAATCAAAAGATCTGCTTTACCAAACCAGAAAAAAAGTAATTCAAACAATCGAGAAAGCCACCGCGTCCGGCCAGGTTATAAACTGGACATACATAAAAGATAACGTTAAAAATACATTAGGCGATTTCCTTTTCCAAAAAACGAAAAGGCGCCCGATGGTATTGCCGGTTATTATCGAAGTTTAATAAATTAATCTCTAAATTTTATGAGAGTATTTAGCGGAATCAGACCCTCGGGCGAATTGCATATAGGAAATTATCTCGGGGCAATCAAGCAATGGATTGATTTGCAGGATAACAACGACTGCCTCTTTTGCATTGTTGATTGGCACGCCATCACAACGCCTTACAACGAAAAAAATATGCAGGATACGATTTTTGATTTCGCGTGCGATTATCTTGCCGTGGGGCTGGATCCGAAAAAATGTTCGTTCTTTGTCCAATCGGACGTAAAAGAACACGCGGAACTTGCCTGGCTTTTGGGCACGATTGTTCCCGTGGGCGAACTCCAGCGGATGACGCAATTCAAGGACAAATCAAAAAAACACAGCACTTACGTTAATGCCGGGCTGTTAAACTACCCTATTCTTATGGCTGCCGATATTTTGCTTTACCAGACCGATATTGTTCCAATCGGCAAAGACCAGGTTCAGCATCTGGAATTCGCACGCAATGTCGCCGAAAAATTCAACAAAAAATTCGGAAAAACTTTTAAGGTGCCGGAAAGCCTGGTGCCGAAAGACGGAGCAACCATCAAGTCCTTGCAAAATCCGGATAAAAAAATGTCCAAAACGGACGACGGAAAAGGCTGTTTGTTCCTGTTCGAAGAGCCGGAACAGATAAGGAAAAAAATAATGGCGGCCGAAACCGATTCCGAGACAAAAATAAAATATGACGATAAAAATAAAAAGGGCATCTCCAATCTCTTGGTGATTTATTCCCTTTTTTCCGGCCTGGCACTGAAAGATGTTGAAAAAAAATTCACTGCTGCGCAATACGGAGAATTTAAAAAAGCCCTCGCGGACTTGCTGATAGAAAAATTAACTCCTTTCCGCGAAAGAAAGGAGGAATTAAAGGAAAACAGGGCTTTTGTGGAAGAAACGCTTAGATGCGGCGCTCAAAACGCCCGGACTATCGCCAAAGAAACAATGGAGATTGTAAGGCAAAAAATGGGCTTAAGATAGGCTTTTTATAAACGCTGTTACTTCGGCTATCTTTTCGTCCAATAATATCTTTGTTTTCGCTTCTATTATAATCCTCAGCAAAGGTTCGGTATTGGATGTCCTCGCTAAGAGCCACCAGTCCTCAAAGCCGAACTTCAGCCCGTCGATCCGCGACACAAAAGCATCTTTGTATTTCTCCTGGAATTTTTTAACCGCGGCTTTCGGATCGCTAACCTCAAAATTCATCTCCCCGGAATGGAAATATTTCCTGAATGGATTGATAAGTTCGGACAAGCCTTTGCCCGTCCTTTTCATTTCCCGTAACACCGCGAACAAAACAAAGAATGGCACCTCGGCAAAAAAATTATTTTTACAAAAGTAATGACCGGAATATTCGCCTCCAAAAAGCACATCTTCTTCTCTCATCCGCGCTTTAATAAAAGAATGGCCAACCCGGCTTACTATCGGCGTTCCCCCTTTGTTAAAAATCGTTTCCGCAACAATGTTGCTGCACCGCACATCATATAATATCTTAGCCTTAAGGTTCTTTTTTAATATTAAGGAGGCAACCAAGGCGAGCACCAAATCCGCTGATATTATTTTGCCTTTTTCGTCCACAAATAAAAGCCTGTCCCCATCACCATCGAAAGCGATTCCCAAATCGGCTTTTTTTGATACCACTACCTGTTGAATCTCCCTCATATTTTCCGTTTTTAACGGATCTGGCATATGGTTTGGGAAAGAACCGTCCAAATTGCCAAAAAGATGGGTTAGCCTAACCCGATCGTTAAGCATTTCCGGAATAACAATTCCGGAAACGCTATTCGCTGTATCAACAACAACTTTATAATTAAACTTTTCGTTTTCTGAATTTTGTTTTATATAATCCGACAAAGCGTCTCTGTTTATCGCCTTGCCTTTGGCGGCCGGCTCCTCAAACCGCCCCTCCGTTGCCAGAGCAGCAATTTCCTTTAATCCCGTGGCTTCACTTATGGGAACCGCGCTCGCGCCAACAATCTTAAAGCCATTGTATTGCGGCGGATTGTGGCTGGCTGTAATGTTAATGCCGGCGTCATAACCGTATTGCCCAACAGCAAAATAAAACATTGGCGACGTGGTAAGGCCGATTTCAACAACATCTCCGCCCTGGTCAAGAATGCCCCGCTTCAACTCGGCAAATAAAAGCGCGGAAGATGGCCGATTATCCATCCCCAAAACGATCTGAGGATTTTCTTTTTTTAGGAAAACAACAAAAGACCGCCCGATTTTATAAGCCGCTTCTTCGTCTAAATCTTCAGGGTAAATACCCCTAACATCGTATGCTTTAAAAATTGATTTATTCATATTATTACCTTCCTGCCGACAAACTTTTCAAAGAAGCCAATCTTTCCGCGTAATCAGCAATACTAATTTCTCCGCGCGCCAATAATTTATTGACACCCGCAAAATATTTTTGCTGTATCTGGGAGACCGTTAAAATTTTATCAAATACCTGAAGCTCATCAATTTTGCCTTTATAGGCATAGTTTGATACCGTAGCGTTATAAGCCCCGACATATAATGTTCCGCTTAGCACCGGGAGAGCATTGGCTACAGATTGTGTGGTTTTGGCAGTACTGTTTACATACAAAGTGACTGTTTTGGCTGTGTTATTATAAGCAAAAACCAAATAAGACCATTTACTGGCTTCAAAAACATTACTCCAGGTAGTGCTAGTATATGCCGTACCATTCGAAAATTGCCAGGTAATGTTTGTTTCATTGGTTCCCCCCGTATATACCCACCAAAAACCGAGAGTTGCGGACTGGCTATGCCTATTATAAAAAGTCGGATAAGATTTTGTGCAAAGTCCATTATACGCCCATAAAGCAACTGTCGAGTCAGCTAATGGCAAAAAAGGAGTACTATCAGTTACGGACACGAAATCGTCGGTCCCATCAAACTCCAAACAACCACCAGAAATACAATCACCGCCACTTTTTCTTGTTGGTGGACTGGCAGAGAACGTTCCGTTTAAGTTGCTGCCGTAATCGCTGGAATTATAAGCAGTCGTGCCGCTTGTTTCATCGAAATTCCAATCACCGACAAGATTATCAATCAAAGAATTCTTCCACTGGGCCGCGGTCATTTTATTTTTATTGAGATTGGCATTGTCCTGCGCTCCGGACATAGAAATCATCGCGATAATCAAGCCGGATAAAACGCCCACTATAAGAATAGCGACCATCAGCTCAATAAGAGTAAAACCTTTAATATTTACGTTATCAAATATTTTTTTTTGCATAAGCAAAACCAGTAATTTTGAATATATTATATCATAGAAAGAATCAAGAATAAAGAATTAAGAATCAAGAATAAAACAAGACAGCCATTTGTGGAGCTTCTCGAAAAAAAGTAAATTTTAATAAAACATTTATAACTTTAATAAATTTTGGCAAACAAAAAAACAGCGTAGCGTTGCTGATTCTTGTTTGAGAGAGTAGAGAGCACCCGATTTTACAAACACATAGTATGCTTATAAAATCGGGATGCCCATTTCACACGAAGGCGGGTCGGTTGCCAGGCTTGTTGCCCCAAGCGTTTGCAAGTTGTTCCTGTTGCTTTTTCCATGCCTCAACGAAAGGACCATTTTTGCTGGGAACAATATCCTGCTCAACATTACCGTAACCCGGTACGAATAGTAACACCAAAGGATCTTTTACAAACAATTTCATTCCTCCTATGATTTATGCTATAATATATATTTATTAATTTGTCAATGTACATTTTGTCCACAGCCCGATATGTTGCCGCGGACCTTAAGATACAAATAGATTTCAACAAAACAGGAGTTTTGTTATTCCCACCTTGTTGGCCATTTATTATGCGGCAATTATATCGTTATTTCTAAAAAAAGGAAAGTGGACAATCTTGACCTCAAGGCGAATTATTGCTATATTACACATACCTTGTACGAAATAAACCTACGGATAAACCCTTTTTTCGGCGTTTAGCCGAGGGCGAAAACCTTCGCGAAAATCCTTTCTACTTCAAAAGAAAGGCAGATAAAAAGATAAAAAGATTTAAAAATGTCGTTTTACGAAATTAATTTGTTAATCTCCCCAAATCTTTCCCAAGAAGAAGTTAGCGCCTTATTGGGTGCGCTGGAATCTTCTTTCCAAAAAAATGGGAAACTTGCGGGCGAGAGAAAGGCGGAAATCAAAAAATTAGCCTACCCGATAGAAAAAGACGAAGAAGCCTGGTATGCTTTTTTTAGCCTCTATCCCGAGACCGGCTTGAATAAAAAAACTATTGTCGATTCCATAGAAAAAGAGCTTAAAGACAATAAAAATATTATCCGATACCTTGTCTTGAATAAGGACGAAATCAAATACAAAGCTTCCCACAGGGTCCGGAAGCCTCCGGTAGAAGGCGAAAAGGCTACGGACAAAGAAGTTAAAACAGGCGTTAGTATGCCGGAAGAAAAGCACAAGCCGGTTGAGCTAAAAGACGTGGAAGAAAAGCTTAACGAAATGCTAGGAGACGAATAAAAGATTCAATTAACTAATTATTAGATAATTAAACAAATATGAATCTTAACAAAGTATTTTTATTAGGCCGGGTGGCTACTCCCCCGGAAATACGGAGCACCCCTTCGGGCCAAAGCGTTTGTTCGTTTTCATTAGCGACAAATCGAGTCTGGAAAGACGCGTCCGGACAGAAAAAAGAAGACTCTCAATTCCATCGCATTGTTTTGTGGCAAAAATTGGCGGAAACAGCTTCAAAATTCCTTACCAAAGGATCGCTGGTGCTAATTGAAGGGCGGATACAAAACCGCTCCTGGGAAGATAAAACCGGAAACAAAAGATACACTACGGAGATAATCGGCGAAGGGCTGCAGTTAGGCCCCCGCAGCAGCGGATTCAGCGGAGACGCCAAAGTTCCCGACCAAAAAACAAATAATAAAAAAGCTGAAGAGGGGGAAGATATACCGATAATAGAAGACGGCGAAGAAATCGATATTAAAGATATTCCCTTCTAAATAAATAGTTTATGTACTGTTATTTCTGCAAAAAAAACATCCGAGAAATAAATTTCCGCGATACGGAGACAATTTCACGATACACCTCAAAATCTGGAAAGATAAAGGCCAGCAAAAAAACCGGCCTTTGCGCCAAACACCAGAGGCAGGTTTCCAATGCCATAAAAAGGGCGCGTTTTATGGCTTTACTTCCGTTCGTTGTTAAATAATTTTAGCAATTCGGGTTGGAAGCAATTCCAAAGCAAAAACGCTTTTAAAAGCGTTTTTTGTTTTGCAATAAATTTTATTCTTCGCCGGATTCTTCTCCTGGCTTTTCCTCTTTTACGGTTTCTTTCTCGTCCGGCTTCGCGGTTTCCTCTTTTATAATCTCTGCCCGCAACTCTTTAAACATTTTCGGATTGGCCCGCAAAAACTCTTTTGCTTTTTCCAGCCCCTGTCCCAGTTTTTCATCTTTATATTGCAGATAAGCGCCTGACTTTTTGATAAGTCCGTTCTTAACGCCAAGGTTGATCGCCTCGGAAACGCGTGAAATACCTTCGTTATAATAAATATCAAATTCCGCGGTTTTAAACGGAGCGGCCACCTTGTTCTTTACTACCTTTGCCCTGACGCGATTGCCGATTATATTTTCTCCCTGTTTTATCTGGGCAATTCTCCGCAGTTCCAATCTGACGGAACTATAAAACTTCAAGGCCAATCCCCCGGGGGTCGTTTCCGGGTTGCCAAATAAAATACCGATTTTCATCCTGGTTTGGTTCAAAAATATGACAATGGTTTTGGTTTTTGAAACAATGCCTGATAGCTTGCGCAATGCCTGGGACATCAGCCTTGCCTGAAGGCCGATTTGCAGTTCGCCCATCTCCCCTGCTACTTCCGCTTTTGGCACCAGCGCGGCGACAGAATCAATAACAATCACATCAACTCCGCCCGATCTTACCAATGTTTCCACTATCTGCAATCCCTGTTCAGCCGAATCCGGCTGGGAAATTAATAGGTCGTCCACGTTTACTCCGATTCGTTTGGCATAATCCGGATCAAGCGCATGCTCGGCATCAACAAACGCGCCGACTCCGCCTTTCTTTTGGGCCTCGGCCAAAATGCTTAACGACAAGGTGGTTTTTCCCGTGCTTTCGCCTCCGTATATTTCTATTATCCTGCCCCGCGGCACGCCCATCACGCCCAAAGCCAAATCGATAGACAAAGAACCGGTAGACACAACATCCACATTGGCCTTTTCGGCATCCTTAAGTTTCATTATGGCTCCTTCGCCGAATTTTTCCTTAATCTCGGAAATTGCTTCTTCCAAGTTTATCTTTTCTTTTTCGTCAATTTTTTTTCTTGCCATATTTTCCAGTATCTTTATCTAATCTAAACTTATAACTAATTTCTGGTTAATTTAATCTAATTATACCAAAGGCATTGAAAGAAGCAAGATTTAAACTTTCCTAATATTTAATCTCCAGAAGACCAAGCTTTACTATTTCTTCGCATAATTTGATTTTAATTCCGCCATTCTTCGTTGGTATTCAAATGCCCCGATATTTTTTTGTACAAAAAGCTTATTGAGACCGGCGCAATATATTTGCTGTATTTGAGATGTTGGAATGGCTGCGCTGTATAATCTTGCCTCGTCAATTGAACCGGCGAAAAATGCCGCTGGCGAGCCATTATTTGAATTACATCCAATATACGCATTCGCCGTTGAGTTATGAATTAAAGTTATTGCGCTGTCACTAGTTTTTGTAACACCTGATTCTAATCCGTCAACGTATAATTTTAATGTTCCCGAGCCGAAAGTAAATCCAACCAAATGCCAATTGTCATCAAAGGCTATTGCATCTGTATAATAAGTTTTTCTATCTGTTTGAACATCTGCCGCTATATCAACATACAATCTATTATATGGGTTGGGTCCGTATACAGCTATCCTCCAAGCTCTTTGACTTGCTCCTCCATCAAATTGTGCTATTATGTGCGTATTATTTTGTGCCACCCCTTTCACCCACACAAAGGCAGTCATTTGAGAGCCAAAATCAAAAACATCTGTTCCGACAGGATGAGGAATGGAAATATATTGAGTGCTTCCGTTAAAACTATAGCAAGTACCGCTAACACAGTTAGCTGTTGTTTGTAGAACAGGAGGCCCGACAAGAGAGCCGTTTTGTCCTCCCCATGTGTCATTCGCGCTGCCATCCAGTTTCCATTCGGAAACCAAGTTCATCATCAATGAATTTCTAAGAGAATTAGAAAACACCTGGGCCTTTGCAACCGTGGCTTTCCGCGTCGCTCCACTCATTCCAACGATAATTAAGCCAGACAAAATTCCTATAATCGCAATAACTACGAGAAGCTCTATCAGGGTGAAAGCATGGAATAATTTTTTATTCATTAAGAGCATTATACTAAAAATCGGCGAAAAATAAAATATTTGGTAACCAGATTACCAAATATTGAAGTTAAATATTAAAAATGGCTGGGGAATTATTCTTCCGTTTCTTCGGAAATGTAAACAGCCCGCGGTTTCGCCCCTTCGGCCGGGCCAACTATTCCCCGCTCTTCCAAAATATCCAATAGCCTCGCCGCGCGGGCATACCCTATTCCCAAACGCCTCTGCAAAAGAGATGCGGAGGCTTTTTTGGAAGAAATAACCATTCTTTTTGCTTCTTCGTAAAGCGGATCTTCTTTTGAATAAAAAGAATCCATCTGGACCTCCGGCGTTTCCATTGCCTTTTGCAATTCTCCGGTAAGAGAGTTTTCTTCTTTTTGGCTTTCGATGTATCCATTTTCATCCGCTTCTTCGGAACTTGATTCCGGGCTATTATTTTCCAAAAGCCAATTGGCGACGCGCCTGATTTCCTGATCGGAAACATAAGGGCACTGCATTCTCCTTGGCTTGCTGTATTCTTTGCTCATTATAAGCATATCGCCCTTTCCTAAAAGCTTTTCCGCTCCCGATGCATCCAAAATCGTCCTAGAGTCAATTAATGAGCCTACCTTAAGGGCAATTCGGCTGGTGATGTTTGCCTTTATTAGGCCGGTTATGACCTCCACAGAAGGCCTCTGGGTGGCTAAAATGAGGTGTATTCCGGTGGCACGGGACATCTGGGCCAGCCTTACGACATAAGATTCGATTTCCTTGCCTTTTACGCTCATTAAATCCGCCAATTCGTCAATAATCAAAACAATATAAGGAAGCTTGTCTTTTCCTGATTTTTCCGCCTTAGCGTTAAAACTCGTTATATCCCTACTCTTGCCTTCGGCTAAAACAGTAAAGCGCCTTTCCATTTCCTGAACCAGCCACTTTAAGGCAACAAGTGTCTGCTGGGCATCATAAATCACCGGGCAAAGTAAATGATTTAACGAAGCATAAACCGGAAACTCCACCCGCTTCGGATCAACCAAAACCAATTTCAGCTCGTCCGGACCGTTCCTGTAAATCAGGCTTAAAATTACGCTGTTAAGGCAGATAGTTTTTCCGGAGCCGGTTGTTCCACCAACGAGCAAATGCGGCATCTCGGACAAATCAGCAAAACTCGGCTGCCCCATCACGTCCTTTCCCACTGCTATTAAAAGCGGAGAAGGAGAGGTTTTAAAAACATCGCTGGACAACAAGTCTCTTAATCCGACTATGGCCCGTTTTCTGTTTGGTATTTCCACTCCCACAAGAGAACGGCCGGGAATCGGAGCTTCTATCCTTATGCTCTGGCTTGCCAAAGCCAAAGCCAAATCATTTTGCAGTGCCGTAATCTTGCTTAATTTTATTCCCTCGGCCGGCTTTAAGGTATATTGAGTTACAGTAGGCCCAATGTTTATTTCATCCATCTCAACCGGAAGGCCAAAAGTTGAAAGCGTCCGTTTAATAACCGCGGAATTATATTCAATATCCCCGCCCTCGGAACTGCTTTGCTTGTTAGCAAGCAAATCCAAAGGAGGATACTTGTATTCCAAATTTTCTTTTTTTCTTTCTTCAAAAGCTTTTCCGGGTTTTTTAACATCAAGCGTGGCCGCCTCCGCCCCCTGCTCTCTCGGCTTCCCCGCGGCAATCGCTGGCAACTTGCTTTGTGTTATTTCTTTTATTCTTTCCAATGGAGACTGTTCTTTTTTTTCTTTATCTTTTTCCATAATTTCTTCCTCGTTTTCGGCAAAATGCTTCAAGAATAAATCAAACAAAATAAACAGGGCAACTAAAATTGCGATTAAAAAAATAAAAAAAGTAACCCAAAAATCAAATCCTTTAAAAAGCGGCCAGGAAAGATAATAGCCTATTACGCCGCCGGCGCCGGAATGATCCCAGATAAAAGTGTTTTTCAGCACTTCGTCCGCCCTAAGTTCGAAAAGCGAAAACATGCCCGTCGCGCCAACAAGCAAAACCAAGCCTGATATCGTAATGGATTTCCGGACAACCCGAAGCGACTCATCGTTGTTAAGCAAAATAAGCGCGATAACGACAAAAACAACCGGCATAATAAATATTACGTTGCCGGCGAGAATGCTCAAGAAATTTTTCAAGCTTTCGCCTACAAATCCGGACTGGCGGAAAAAAGAAAATAAAACGGTAATCGCGAGGATAAGAAAAGCTGCCGCCCAAAGATAGCGTTTGGTTTTTTCCGGAAGAGCTATCCCGAATCTTGCTTTTTCTTTAGCCAAAATCTTTCCGTTCTTTCTGTTTTTAAAGCTGTTTGTTTTCCCTTTCTTTCTTCTCATTTTTAAGAAAAGGTTATTAATTTAATTTGTTAACTTTTGCCCTGAGCTTTCCGCTCTTTATCAATAACTGTGCCCGTACCAATCGGTACCAATTTACCAATAATAACATTTTCTTTTAATCCTCTCAATAGGTCTTCGTCTCCTCTTAGCGATGATTCTATCAAAACTCTGGATGTTTCCTGGAACGAAGCGGCAGACAAGAAACTGTCCGTGTTCAAGGCTACTTTGGAAACCCCCAAAATTATTTCATCAACCTGCATCGGTTTTTTCTTATCGGCTTCGAGCAGTTCGTTTTCTTCCAAAAGGCGCGCTTTGCTGATTATCTCATCCACGCTGAAAATGCTGTCTCCCGCGTCTTTAATTCTCACCCTTGAAAACATTTGGCGCACTATTATTTCGACATGCTTATCATGTATGGAAACACCCTGGGAAACGTAAACCCTCTGGATTTCTTTTACGATATAATCTTCTGTCGCCCTTTTGCCCATCAGCTTGAATAATTTTTTCAAATCAAGCGAGCCGGCGCACAAAGGATCTCCCTTTTTCACCACATCGCCCTCCTTAACCAGTATCTCAATATTGGGAGAGATTTTATATTCAACAGTGTCTTCTGATTTGCCGTTTAGCGTTTCAATTTTAATTAGGCCTGCTTTTTCGTCCACAGTTGTTACTTTACCGTCTTTCAGGGCCATTTCCGCCTCACCTTTAGGAGTTCTCCGTTCAAAAACCTCTTCCACCCTCGGCAAACCTCGGGTAATATCAGCTTCGCCGGCAACACCTCCGGTGTGGAACGTTCTCATCGTCAGCTGGGTGCCGGGCTCTCCGATGGCCTGTGCAGCCACCACTCCGACGGCTTCGCCCAACTCAATCGGTTTTTTCCAGCCCAAATCCGTGCCATAACATTTTTTGCATATTCCCCTCTTGCATTCGCAAGTGATTGGCGATCGCACTTTTACGCTTTCGATCTTCAGTTCTTTTATTTTATGGGCAGTTTTCAAATCTATAATCTCGCCTTCCTTCAATAAAACTTTTTTGCTCTCCGGATTATAAATCTTTTCCAAAGCCACGCGGCCGAAAATTTTGTGGACAAAATCCTGGTTGATCTCTTCCGCGTCTTTCCTTAGCATCGCAAGGCCTTCTTTTGTTCCGCAATCATCTTCAGAAATAATAACATCATGCGCCACGTCAACAAGCCTTCTTGTAAGATAGCCTGATGTGGAAGTCCTTAATGCGGTATCCGCAGTTCCTTTTCTGGCGCCGTGGGTGGAAATAAAGTATTCCAGCACGTCAAAACCTTCTTTAAAAGAATTTTTAATCGCCAATTCTATAATCCTGCCTGCCGGATTGGCAACCAAACCCTTCATTCCCGCCATCTGCACCGGCTGTGACCAGGAGCCCCTGGAACCGGAATCAACTATGGAAAAGACCGGGCTTGTGGAAGGAATTGTTTTTGGCACAAGCTTTTCTATTTCACTCTTAACTTTTTTCCAAACTTCAATAATCTGGTTAGCTTTTTCGTCTTTTGACAAAAGCCCTTTTTCGTAATAATCCTCAATAACTTTTATTTTCTTTTCCGCTTCCGCGATTAAGGCCGGTTTTTCTTTGGGAACGACAAGATCGTCCATTCCCCAGGTAATGCCTGATTTGGTGGCGTAAGAAAAACCAAGTTCTTTTATCTTATCCAAAGTTATCGCTGCCTCGTTGCCGTAAATATCAACAATCTTGTTAATCATCCTTTTCAGCGCTTTCGAATCCATAAGCTCGTTCTGGAAAGCGAAATCCTGCGGCAATACTTTGTTAAAAATAATCCGGCCCACGCTCGTTTCCATAAACTCGTCATCAATGCGCACCTTAATCTGCGCCCTTAAATCAATCATTTTTACGTCATTAGCTATTAAAGCGTCTCCCGCATTTGAAAAAACTTTTCCTTCGCCCGGCAAACCCGGCATTATTTTTGTAAGATAATAACAGCCCAGCACGATATCCTTGGTCGGTATCATAATCGGATCTCCGGTGGACGGCTTCAGCAGATTAATGCTCGAAAGCATTCTCTCTCTTGCTTCCTGCTGCGCTTCGTCGGACAAGGGCAAATGTATTGCCATCTGGTCGCCGTCGAAATCCGCGTTAAAGGCGGTACAAACCAAAGGATGCAAGCTAATGGCCTCTCCTTCTATAAGAATCGGGTGGAATGCCTGCACGCCCAGCCTGTGCAAAGTGGGCGCCCTGTTCAACAGAACCAGTTTTTCGCGGACTACTTCCTCCAAAGATTCCCAAATTTCGTCGGTTTCTTCTTCAATCAGCCTTGTCGCTCCGCGCACGTTAAAAGCCAATTCCTTTTCCAGAATTTTTTTGATTACGAACGGTTTAAATAATTCCAGCGCCATTTTTTTCGGAACGCCGCACTGGTCAAGTTTTAAATTAGGACCAACCACAATAACGCTTCGTCCGGAATAGTCCACCCTTTTGCCCAAAAGATTCTGCCTGAAACGGCCTTGTTTTCCCTGCAGCATATCAGCCAAACTTTTCAGCAATCTCCTGCCTCCGGTTGAAGCCTGGGTGGTGGTTCCTTTTCTCATCTTATTATCAATCAAAGCATCCACTGCTTCCTGAAGCATCCTTTTTTCGTTGCGGACGATAACATCCGGAGCGCCGATTTCCAATAAGTATTTCAAGCGATTATTCCTGTTTATCACCCTTCTATATAAATCGTTCAAATCCGAGGAAGCGTATCTGCCTCCGTCCAGCTGGACCATAGGCCTCAAATCCGGCGGCAAAACCGGCAAAACCGATATGAACATCCATTCCGGCCGCACTCCGGAGTGGTTCATTTCCTGGAAAATTTTCAGCCGGCGCAAAATAGTCTTTTTTTCTTCGGTTGATTTCTTCTCTTCAAGCTGGATTTTAATTTTCGCGATCTCTTTATTGAGATCCATTTTTTCGAAAATTTCTTTTATGATTTCGGCGCCTGTGCCGGCTTCAAAAACTTCACCGTATTTAAGGGATAAATCATGGTATTCTAATTCGCTCAAAACCTGCATAACTTTTAAAGACGAAACTTCCTGCTTCGCCTTGTCTTTCGAAAGCTTTAAATCAGCTAAAGCTTTTTCCAGGTTGTTTTCCTTAACTTTTTCCGAATCGGTAGAAGTTTTTACGTTATTTTTTACATCCTTTACCTTGCTTTTATACTCTTCCTCTATGTCTTGCAAAATCTTGTTCCTCAAAGATTCGTTAACTCCGGTAATAATATAAGAAATAAAATAAACGACCTCTTCCACTTTGTGCAGCGGGATGCCCAAAACAATTCCCACTCTCGAAGGCATGCCTTTCAAAAACCAGATATGCGAAACCGGAGCAGCCAGTTTGATGTGCCCCATCCTCTCCCTCCTTACCGAAGATTTTGTAACTTCAACTCCGCAACGGTCGCAGATAATTCCTTTATACCTTATCCTTTTGTATTTTCCGCAAAAACATTCGTAATCTTTCGTCGGTCCGAAAATCTTTTCGCAAAACAAACCATCCTTCTCCGGCCTTTGCGTCCTGTAATTGATTGTCTCGGGTTTTGTAACTTCCCCGTGAGACCAATTCAAAATCTCCTCCGGTGAAGCTAATTTGATTTTTATTGATTCTAGGTTAGAAACAAACATATGCTTATAATTTATTTAGTTTAGGCTCCGGGCTCTTCCTCTTCTATCTTGCCCTTTATTATCACGTTCAAAGACAATGCCTTAAGTTCTGCCAAAAGCAGGTTAAACGAGGCCGGAATGTTCGGATTTTTAATTTTTTCTCCTTTCAATATTGACTCGTAAGTGGCGGCCCGGCCCAAAACATCATCTGATTTTATGGTCAGCATTTCCTGCAAAGTAAAGGCCGATCCGTATCCTTCAAGTGCCCAAACCTCCATCTCGCCGAATCTCTGGCCTCCAAACTGGGCTTTTCCTCCCAGCGGCTGCTGGGTAATCAAAGAATATGGGCCAATGGAACGCATATGGATTTTATCTTCCACCATGTGCCCCAGCTTCATCATATATATGTAGCCAACTGTAATTTTTTCCGGGAAAGATTCTCCGGTTTCCGGATCAAACAGCGTTAATTTTCCGTTTTCTGGATAACCTGCTTTCTTTAGTTCATCTTTTATGTTCTCTTCACGCGCTCCGGAAAGAGACGGCGTAGCAGCGGCGTATCCTAATTTTTTAACCGCCAAACCGAAATGAGTTTCCAAAATCTGGCCAAGGTTCATTCTGGATGCGACTGATAGCGGGTTTAAAACAATATCCACCGGCGTGCCGTCCTCAAGAAACGGCATTTCTTCCGTGGGTAGAATCTTCGCGATAATACCTTTATTTCCGTGGCGGCCGGCAAGCTTATCGCCCACCTGCACCTTTCTCACTTCGGATATCCGCACTCTTATTCTTTTTATTACACCCGGTTCAAGCGTGTAGCCTTCGCTTCTCGCGAAAACTTTCACATCCGTTACCCGTCCGCGTTTTCCATGTTCCAGCCGCAAAGAAGTGTCTTTCACTTCTTTGGCTTTTTCTCCGAAAATCGCCCTTAACAATCTTTCTTCCGCGCTTAAATCGGCCTCACCTTTTGGAGAAATTTTGCCTACCAAAATATCATTAGGCCCCACTTCTGCTCCGACGCGGACAATTCCCTCTTCGTCAAGATCTTTAAGCTTGTCCTCTCCCACATTAGGGATATCCGAGGTAGTCAGCTCCGGCCCAAGCTTAGTTTCGCGCACATCGCAGAAAAAATCTTCGATATGAACCGAAGTAAAAACGTCTTCTTTAACAATCCTGTCAGATAATACAATTGCGTCCTCAAAAGTGTTTCCTCTCCAGGAAATAAAAGCAACAAGCAAATTTCTTCCAAGGCTAAGCTTTCCGTCGGCAATTGAGCCGCCTTCTATAATAGGGTCTCCTTTTTTAACAACATCGCCGGTTTCCACAATAGTCCTTTGGTGAAAACAAGTATATTGGTTTGTCCTGTCAAAAATCCGGACCGGATAGGATTTCACTCCGTCCGTTCCTTTTATTTTTATTTCCGTAGCGTCCGCCTTTATCACTTTTCCGGCTTCTTCCGATAATATAAGCTGTCCCGAATCCCTTGCCACCAATGCTTCCATTCCCGTACCAACCAAAGGCGGTTCCGGATTAACCAAAGGCACTGCCTGCCTTTGCATGTTTGATCCCATCTGCGCCCTGTTGGCATCATCATTCTGCAAGAAAGGAATCAGCGCGGTGGAGACGGAAATAAATTGCTGGGGCGAAACATCAACAAAATCAATAAGTTCTTTTTCTATTTCTCCGGGCTCCCCTTTTATCCTTGCTTCCACTCTTGCCGCGGAAATGTGGCCGCTCTCATCCATAGGCACGCTGGCGGCGGCGATATTGTATCTTTCTTCGGCGGTAGCGTCGAGATAATAAATTTCTTTCGTGACTTTTCCTTTTTCTACCTTATAATAAGGAGTTTCCAAAAATCCATAAGGATTTAGCCGTGCATACAAAGCCAAGTGAGTAACTAATCCCACGTTAGGGCCCTCAGGCGTTTGAATCGGGCAAATGCGGCCATAATGGGAAGGCTGAACATCTCTCACTTCAAATCCCGCTCTTTCCCGCGTTAATCCGCCAGGTCCCGTGGCTGTAAGCCTTCTCTTGTGTTCCAGTTCGGACAAGGGATTAGTGTTGTCCATAAACTGGGAAAATTGGCTGGCGGTAAAAAATTGGGTAACCTGGGCTGAAAACGGCCTTGGATTAATCAGCTGCATAGGCGAAAGATTTTCAAAATCCAAAGTGGACATCCTGTCTTTGATGATTCTTGCCATTCTTGCAATTCCTATTCTCAGTTTGTTTGATAAAAGCTCGGACAATGTCCTTACGCGCCTGTTGCCCAAGTGGTCAATCTGGTCGGGGTTCGAATACGGATCGTTATTCAGGCGGATTATTTCCTTAATCAGGGCAATAAGATCGTCCGGAGATAAAACTCTGTCTTCTTTTGTTATGTCGCGGTCCTTTTTCGGTTTTAAGTCCGGCAATCGCGACCAAAGCTTCCAGCGCCCCACTTTTGACAGGTCGTATCTGTCAAAATTAAAAAACATATTAAAAATCAGCTCTCTGGCTGAATCCGGGTTTACCATTTCACCCGCGCGAAGCCTCTGGTATATTTCAAGCAATGCTTCTTCCTGGTTGTTGGCCGGGTCTTTTTTTAAGGTCTCTTCTATATAACCTGCTTCTCCAGAATCAAAAGGAGAAAAAAGTTCTTTAATGTCCTCGTTAGTGTATCCGCCCAATGCCTTTAAAAGGGTTGTTGCCGGAACTTTTCTTTTCCTGTCTATTTTAACAGTAATAACATTTGACGCTTCGGTTTCAAATTCAAGCCAGGAACCGCGGTTCGGAATAAGTTTAGCGCCGAAACAGCGTTTCCCCCGATTTATGGACAAGGGGAAAAACACTCCCGGAGAACGGATAAGCTGGGAAATAACCACCCGCTCCACTCCGTTTAAAATAAAAGTTCCCCTCTCGGTTAAAAGGGGGAAATTGCCAAAAAATATTTCCTGTTCCTGCGCTCTTTTTGTTTTTAAATTTACAAGTTTTGTCCTCACTCTCAAAGGCGCGACAAAAGAGTCGTTGTTTTCTTTAGCATCGTAGCCGGACAAATAATTAGGTTTGCCTAATTTATAGTCCAGAAAGTGAAGCTCAAATTCTTTACCGGTATAGTCTTTAATCGGAGAAACTTCGGCAAAAAGATCTTTAAGCTCCTCCTCCCAAAACTGCCGCCCGCTTTCCTGCTGCATAAAGATTAAACTAGGCAGAGGATAGGAAATTTTACTGCTTGCAAAATCTTTTATTTTGGTTTTCATAGGCACCGTTTAGTAATTAGAAAACAAATTGGGCATTTCAAACAAAAAAAATACCCTGCGCTATTTATTTAGGGCACACAAACAATTTAATTGCGGATAAAAGATTGAAAAATCAACTTCGGGAAATTTAATTTATTTTTTCGAGATTGTCGTAATAGTATCAATAAATTATAAAGTTGTCAAGAGCAACCCAAATTGCCGTAGGACTTGCTTCCCTGCCAATCAAAGCCGTTAAAACAGCCTTATTCTTTGCAGTATTTCCCTATTTTCTTTATTGCCTCTTCTGACTCTAAATCCAAAAAATAAACCATCAGCAGCTTCTTGAATAAAGCGGCTCTTTCGGCAAAATCCATTGTGTCCACCTTCGCTATAAGCGCGTCCTTCCCCTTTCGGCTGATCTTTAACGATTCTATAAACGCCTTCAGGCTGCCATTATATAATATTTTATTTGCCATTTTATAGATTATTATTTATTTTGCTCCAAAATATCATTAACAGCTCCTTTATCAAACAAGCTTGTTATTTCGGGGCTGTTTAAATCAATGCCTTTAAGGTTTCCTCCGGTTTCCCGATAAAATTTATCGCCAATATTTTTCATGTCTTCAGGCGAAGGAATTTCTTTTTCTTCAAATCTTTTCCTGATTTTTTCTATTTCTTCTTCGGTTTTGTCCGGTTGGTCGGCGTTAACGGCTTCCGCGACAATCTCTTCTTTTTTGTCTTCCGCGGCCGCTGATATAATCTCTTCCGGGTTTTTGTTAAACCGGAAAAACTCCTGCTGCATTATAGTATTTATTTTTTCTTCCGCCCTCTTTTTTTCCGCGTCAAACTCGGAAACAAGATCTCTTTTTATTCCCTCGTTCAATTGCTGTTTTACAAATTTTGCCATTTCGGCCCTGTCGTAATTGCCCCAAAAATTAGAAACAAACTCTTTAACCAGCTTTCCGTCCCGATCCCGAAAAATAGTTTTGCCGCGGCTAAACAGCCTTGGGCTCACGACATCAACTTTCCAGCCGTATTTGCCTAAAATCTTCACCGGGTCGGCTTTGCCTTCCGCATATTCTTCCACAATCTCTCCCCTTCTCTTCTCCACGGCGCTTTCGGACGTAAAATCTTTAAGCGCCAATTTTTTAATGGAATTTTCCGCTTCCGCCCGAAAATTACGGCCGCTTACTTTTTCCGCGAGCGCGATTCCGGTTTTATACAAATTGCCTATCCTTTGCATTGCGGCAGGTGAAAGCTTTCCTTTTTCGGGCTGCTCCTTTTTAATTAATCTCTTAATCTCGTCCATCATCAGGAAATAACCGGCAATACTCGGTTCTTCTTTTTTTATTTCCTTGTCTAATTCCCGATACCGGTCAAATTTTTCCCGCGTTGTTTTGTATTCTTTTTCGTTAAGAATATCTTTAACCGCTTCTTTTTCGTGGTCCGCAAATATTTTTGCAATCAGGCTTTCGTCGGCATTATTCATGTAAACCCCCTCTTCCATTAGCGATTCTTTATTCCTCTCGTACCACTCTTCCTTGGCTCCGATCATAAGGCCGTCTTTTTCCCGGCTTATTAACCCGTCCATTTCCTTTTTGGTTTCCGCATCAAGCTTGAACCTTTCCATCCCGCCCGCGCCTTTTTCGAGAAGAGCCTCTTTTAGCGCAGCCCCGTTATAGCCGCTGAAGCCTTTTTCCTCCTCAAAAAAGTCTTCCAGATTTTCAGCCGATTTTTTTTCCTCCAAGTCTTCGCCATTTTCCGATTCTCTTCTTATAAATTCAATGCCGCTTTCTTCCGATTCCACAAAAGCTTTGGCGGCCACATCCGGCCGGATTTTTTTAACATCGCTTTCGTAATCGATTTCTTCGGCAGAAATATCTTTTTCGGCGTCTTTGGAATTTTCTTTTTCTTTAGCCATATTCTTTATAATTTATATATGCCTCTATTATAAAATAGTTGGGTTATAAAATCAATCAAAAATTGAGCTTTCTTGCAATATCGGCTTCCACCAGCGATTTCGGCCGGCCGTATTTATTTTTTGACAATTCCCGCGCAATTTGCGCGTTTTCCGCCGGCATTTTCACGGGCAGTATTGTTTTCATTCTGAAAGGAGTGCTGGTCTTATTGTTTATCATCATTTTAATAATAAGCTGGAAATTATCCAGATTAATCAGGTCGTATTTCGAAAATTCGGGATAAAACTGCTTTTCCAAAAACTCCGCGTCATCCGCCCCGACGCGGAAAGAAATAAAAGTGCCCACGTTTCCGATAACCGCATTCCGTATATCTTCCCTGAGCTGGGGAATATACTGATGCGCCAAAATGAGGTTCAGTTTGTATTTTCTCGCCTCGGAAAGGATGGTCGCGATGCTGTCGGTTGTAAAGTTTTGGAATTCATCAAGATAAAGATAAAAATCATTCCGCGCTGCTTCCGGAATCGCCGCGCGCTGCAACGCCGCCATCTGCATTTTGGAAACAAGTATCAATCCCAAAAGAGAACTGTTTAATTCCCCCACCCGCCCTTTGCTTAAATTAGCGAGGAATATTTTTTTATTATCCATTATTTCCGACAAATTAAATCCCGACCTGCTTTGTCCGACGATGTTCCTCATCATTTCGTTTTCCACAAACCGGCCGATTTTGGAAATCACATACCCAAGCATATCGGACTTAGTCGAGCCTGTGGTTTGCTTCCATTCTTTCAGCCAAAAGTTGCGGACCAGCGGGTCAGCCACTTTTTCCAATCGGCTTTCCATATATTTGTCATCGGTAAAAATGCGGGGAATTTCAAGCAATGTCCCGGGGTTATTCTTGTCCGCCATAATGGCGAGCATAGCGTTCCGCATATAATGCTCAAACATCGGGCCGATCATTTCCGGCGGAAACAACTTGTAAAAAATCGCTATCATTTCCGAAACCGCCAGATCTTTTTGTTCGGGCGTTTCCCACTCAAGCATATTAAGGCCGCAGGGACGTTC
>JAQUOQ010000002.1 GCA_028717005.1 Minisyncoccota bacterium | reverse complement strand
GATTTTTGGTTTTTTCCCAGCGAGAATGGTGATTAATAGAACAGCGGTCGCCAAGAGAAAATGCATTATTCCAGCCATGTAACCGAAATCAGGAGAAAATGCCTCTAAAACAAATAAATATAAGAAAGCAACAATCAAAATTGATAGAACTCGCGGGGTATAATAAATAAACTTGTTCATAAGCATATTATACCATTTTTTCCTAAAAAGTGTTTTGTTTAATCAACAGGGTGTTCTGAACTAGAGTTGCTCCGCAACACGATTAAGGGTAGTCCTTGCGAAGTGATGCTTGCACCGTCCCACTTCGCCCAGGCTTTGCGGGACAGGCGTAACTCTTTGTGGATTGGATGCGGCGCTTGCACATCGCGTAGCTTGCGCAACGAGCGATGTGGTGCTTGCACCGCGTAGCTCACTTTAGTGAGCGGAGTGGTGGACCCAAGGAGATTCGAACTCCTGACCTCCTCTATGCCATAGAGGCGCGCTACCAGCTGCGCTATGGGCCCTTTTGCAATTGAAATTGTATTATAAATAGGGCCATTTTGCAAGTTAATCTGTGTTGTAATTTTCGGTAAAAATTGATACTATAATATATGCGAAGGAAAATCGATTTATATACAAAGGTTATAGTTTTAAGGAAAGAAGGTTTATCTTATGGCGAGATAAGAGATTTGGTTTTAGTAGCAAAAAGCACAATTTCAAGGTGGTGTTGCGATATCGAATTAACGGAAATTCAAAAAGATAGACTAAAAAAGAAAATATTGAATACGAAGTTAATTAGCGGATTAATTAATTCGGCAAAGAAAAGCAGGGAAGATTCAAAGAGTTGGGCAGAAGAAAAATTCAGAAATTTCAATTTATCTGAAAACCATTTATTAATATCCGGAACAATGCTTTACTGGGCAGAGGGAGGAAACAGCAATAGCAATCCCAGCGCTATTTTTACAAATACAGACGCCGAGATGGTAAGAATAATGATGAGGTTTTTTCGAGAGATTATTCTGGTAAACGACAATAAGATTAAAATAATGGTTAGAATAGCTAAAAACGGTAATGTTAAAGAGGCCGAGGAATATTGGTCGAAAATTACTAATCTTTCTTTAGAAAGATTCCAAAAACCAGAAATTTTAAAAGTGGGTTTGGGGAGCAAAAGCCTGGAAAGGCATCCTTATGGAATGTGTCGAGTGTCTGTTTATGATGTTTCGGCACGAAGAAAAATAGACAATCTTATTAATTTAATAAAACAGAAAATGAGTCCCCGTAGCTCAGAGGATAGAGCAGTGCACTCCTAAGGCAAAGGTCGCAGGTTCAACTCCTGCCGGGGACACAATGAAGCCCTTTTTAATAAGTGGTTTTTTATTTGAAATTAGTTTATAATACATGTATAAACTATAAAAACTCAAATTATGATACGGAGAAAATCGCCAATTATAGCAATCGCCAAAAAAGTCTGTCCGGCTGTTATAACTATCGTTGCATCCAGGGATTTGCCGCAGATAGAAGAGTTTTATTTTGTCCCTGTTAGGGGGGAGAAAATAGCTTTACCGAAAAAAATGAAGGAAGGCAGCCAAAAAACAAAGATTGGCGGAGGATCCGGATTTATAGTAAGCGCGGACGGGTATATTCTTACTTGTAATCACGTGGTGGAAGACAAAGAGGCTGATTTTACGGTAATAATAGACCCGGACCACAAATATCCGGCACAGGTTCTTGCCAAAGATCCGCTGATAGACATGGCTATTCTAAAAATAGAAGGAAAGAAATTACCGTTCTTAAGGCTTGGCAATTCAGACAAGGTGGAATTGGGAGAATCGGTTTTGGCCGTCGGTAATCCGCTGGGGGAGTTTGAGGACACTCTTTCCGCGGGCATAGTATCCGGCTTGAGCCGGAAAATTACCGCCTATAATGGTTTTGACGCGAAAGCCACAAATCTGAGGGGACTAATACAAACCGACGCTGCTATTAATCCCGGCAATTCCGGTGGGCCATTAGTTGATATGCAGGGGCATGTCGTTGGGATAAATACAGCCATGATTATGGGCGCGGAAAACATCGGTTTTGCTTTGCCAATTAATTACATCAAGGAGGACCTGAAGGAAGTTAAAAAAGGGGGAAAAATCAAAAGGCCCTATTTAGGCGTTAAATATATTTTATTAAGCGAAGAAATTTCCAAAGCCAATAAGCTGCCGGTAAATTACGGTGCCTTGATTGTACGGGAGATGTTTGGCGAGCCGGCCGTTGCCAAAAATTCCAGCGCTGAAGCCGCGGGGCTTAAAGAATATGATATCGTGCTTGAAATAAACGGCAAAAAAATTACCCAAGACAGCTCTTTATCCGATATGGTTTCAGATTGTTCAATCGGCGACGAAGTGTCTCTGCTAGTTTTGCGGGGCAAAGAAGAAATAGAGCTAAAAGTGGTTTTAAAAGAAAGAAAATAGCAAAATTCAATCAAAATCAGGCAAAAAAGAAGGCCCTTTAAAAGGGCTTTCATTTTTTAAAACGCTATGATATTGTAAAAACACAACTTAATTAACTACTATTATATGCCGTTATTGCTAATAATCTTAAGGAAAATTCTCTTCGCCCTTTCCGTGGGGCTGTCGTTTTATGTGCTTATGCTTTTTTCTAAGCCGGTGTTAGAAATGCTTTTTAAGAGAAAATTCAACGATGATGGTTATTTCTGGCGGGGGGTTGTGATTGCCGTGGTTTTGGCGATTATCGCCGGATTTATAGTATAAAATATGAACTACGAACCTCAGAATATCGAGAAAAAGTGGCAGGATTATTGGGGAAAAAATAATCTTTATAAGACCGAAGAAGGGGCGGATAAGCCAAAGTGCTATGTTTTGGATATGTTTCCGTATCCATCCGGTAGCGGCCTTCACGTAGGCCATTTCAAAGGTTATGTCGCCACGGACATTATGGCCAGGCTAAAACGGATGCAAGGCTTTAACGTTTTACATCCCATGGGCTGGGACGCTTTTGGATTGCCGGCGGAAAACTATGCCCTTAAAACCGGAATACATCCGGCTATCACTACGGAAAAAAATATAGTAAACATTAAAAACCAAATGGAACGGGCTGGTTTTAGTTATGATTGGGGCAGGGAAATAAGCTCTGCTGACCCCGCGTATTATAAATGGACGCAATGGATATTTTTAAAGCTCTACGAAAAAGGGCTGGCTTATAAAAAATTATTGCCCATAAACTGGTGTCCGTCGTGCAAAACCGGATTGGCGAATGAGGAGGTTGTGGAGGGAAAATGCGAAAGGTGCGGAACGGAGACAACCAAAAAAGATATTGAGCAATGGGTATTAAAAATCACTGATTACGCGGACAGGTTGCTTAATGACTTGGAGGGGTTGGACTGGCCCGACAAAATAAAAGAAATGCAGAAAAATTGGATTGGGCGAAGCGAGGGATGGGAAATATCATTTCCGATAAAGGGCGGAACGGAGGAAATCAAAGTTTTTACCACCCGGGCAGATACTTTGTTCGGCTGCACTTATGCCGTTCTCGCGCCGGAGCATCCTCTTTTAGAAAAACTGGCGCAGAAGATAGAGAACGAGAGCGACGTTTTAGATTATATCGAGGAAGCTAAAAATAAAAGCGATCGGGAAAGAATCAGCGAAGTAAAAGAAAAGACCGGAATAAAAATTATTGGATTAACCGCGATAAATCCTGTTAACAATAAAGAAATCCCGATTTTTGTAGCCGATTATGTTCTTGGCCACTACGGGACCGGAGCGGTGATGGCAGTGCCCGCGCACGATGCGCGAGATTTTGATTTTGCAGCTAAATACGGCTTGCCGATAATAAGAGTAATCAAACCGGCGAGCGGAGAGATTGAAGAAGAAAAAGCTTTTGTTGATGACGGGGTGTTGTTCGCATCCGACGGGTTTGACGGCTTAAAATCAGAACAAGCAAGGGAGAAAATAGGGGAACATTTAGAAAAACAAAACAAAGCAAGGAAAACAATTAATTACAAATTGCGAGATTGGGTTTTCTCCCGGCAGCGGTATTGGGGCGAGCCGATACCAATAATTATTTGCGAAAAATGCGGAATTGTTCCTTTAAGCGAAAAAGATCTGCCTTTAGAGCTGCCAAAAGTGGAAAAATACGAGCCGACCGGCACGGGCGAATCTCCGCTTGCGGCAATTGATGATTGGGTAAATGTAGAGTGCCCGAAATGCGGCGGCAAAGCAAAAAGAGAAACCAATACAATGCCCCAGTGGGCAGGAAGCTGCTGGTATTATCTGCGTTTTTTGGATAACAAAAATGATAAAGAATTGGTTGGCAAAGATAAAGAAAAAAGATGGATGCCCGTTGATCTTTATGTCGGCGGAGCCGAACATGCCGTGCTTCATCTTTTGTATTCAAGATTCTGGCACAAATTTTTGTTTGATATCGGAGTTATCTCAACAAATGAGCCGTTCCAAAAACTAAGGAATGTCGGATTGGTTTTGGCTGCGGACGGGCAAAAAATGTCAAAATCAAAAGGCAATGTAATCGCGCCGGAACAAGTGGCTGACGAATTCGGAGCCGACACTTTAAGAATTTACGAAATGTTTATGGGCCCTTTTGACCAGGCGATCGGGTGGAATACGCAAGGCGTAAGCGGAGTGTATAGATTTCTTAACAGGACATGGGATTTGGCCGCTAATTTATACGGCAAAGAAAAGAGTTCCGAAAAAGTAATTTCCGAGACCAATAAATTGGTTAGGAGAGCAGCAGTTGATTTGGAAAAAATGAAATTCAATACCTGCGTTGCTTTTTTTATGGAATACATTAATTTTATTTCGGACAATAAAGAGCATTGGGGAAGGGATTGCGTCGAAAAATTTTTAAAAATATTTTCACCATTCGCCCCGCATTTTTGCGAGGAGTTGTGGAGCAACATCGGCAATAATCAGAGCATTACTCTCGAAAAATGGCCAGCCGTTGACGAAAAAAGCATTTTAGAGGAAAAAATAGTAATGGCGATACAGATAAACGGGAAGATGAGGGGAAAAATAGAAATTCCGGCCGATCTCGACAAGGGAGAAGTTGAAGACATCGCTTTTAACGATTCTAAAATTGCGCCCTGGATTCAAGGCAAAGAAATCAAAGATATTGTATTCGTGCCGAATAAGATAATAAACATAGTTATAAAATAATATGTGCGGTATAGTCGGATATGTTGGATCAAAAGATGCCCTGCCTATAGTTTTAGCGGGGTTAAAAAGATTGGAATATCGCGGGTATGACAGCTACGGCTTTTGCGTTTTAAACGGCAAACCCTTTTTATTCAAGCAAATTGGAAAGATATCGGAAAATAGCGATAATTTTGACCACGTTAAGGGTAATGTTGCCATCAGCCATACGCGTTGGGCAACTACGGGCGAGGTGACAAAAGAAAATGCCCACCCGCATTCGGACTGCAAAGAAGAAATATTCGTAGTGCATAACGGTATAGTAGAAAATTACAAAGAGTTAAAAAATAATCTTATTGGCGAGGGGCATGTCTTTAAATCGGAAACCGATACCGAAGTTATCGCCCATTTAATAGAAAAATACTTTTCCGGAAATTTGGAAGAAGCCGTAAAAAAAGCCCTGAAAGAAATAAGGGGAACTTATGGGCTAGCCGTTATTTCTACCGGCGACCCGGAAAAAATTGTGGTTGCCCGAATGTCGTCCCCTTTGATTATAGGGGTGGGCGTTGACGAGTTTTTGGTGGCATCTGATCCCTCGGCAATAATTACCCACACGCGGCAAATAATAAATTTGGATGACGGAGAAATCGCAGTTTTAAAAAAAGCCGGCTTTTCCATCTTTAAAGAAGAAAAAGAATCGCAGAAACAGATAGAAACCATTGATTGGGATATCGAACAGGCCGAGAAGGGCGGTTATGACCATTTTATGCTTAAAGAGATAATGGAAGAGCCCAATACAATAGAAGATGCTATCCGCGGCCGTTTGATTTTGGAAGATGGTAATGTAAAATTGGGAGGATTGTTTCAGGTTGAAGAAAAATTAAGAGGCATCAATAATCTGCTTTTGATAGGGTGCGGCACTGCCCACTACGCCTGCGCGGTAGGGGAATATATGCTTGAAGATTACGCCAGCATCGCCGGCGAAACGGATATTGGATCCGAGTTCCGGTATAGGAAGCCGATTGTCAACAAAAATACGGCAGCGATTTTTGTTTCCCAATCCGGAGAAACCGCCGACACTTTAGCGGCTATGCGGGAAATGAAAGAAAAAGGAATTTTAACTTTGGGCATTACTAATGTTGTCGGCTCTTCTCAGGCCAGGGAAACCGATGCCGGCGTTTACACCCGTTCCGGCCCGGAAATTGCCGTCGCCTCAACAAAAGCTTTTATCGGGCAGTTGGCAACTCTTGCGATGCTAACCGTTTATTTGGGCAGGCAAAGGGAGATGTCTGTGGTGACAGGCAAGAGGATTGTTTCCGAGCTGGTTAATTTGCCCAATTTAGCCAGAGAAATATTAGGCCATAGAGAGGAGATAAAAAATATTGCGGAAAAATACAAAAAGTATCGGGACTTTTGGTTTATCGGCAGAAAATATAATTATCCGGTTGCCCTGGAAGGAGCCTTGAAGCTAAAAGAGGTTTCGTATGTCCATGCCGAGGGAACGGCCGGGGGGGAGTTGAAGCATGGCCCGCTGGCCCTGATAGATGAAAATTGCCCGACGATAGCAATCTGCCCGTCGGATTCGGTTTACGAAAAAATGATAGCGAATATAGAAGAGGTGAAGGCGAGAAAAGGAAAAGTAATCGCTTTGGCCACCGAGGGGAATGAAGAAATCAAAAACATAGCCGATGATGTTATTTATATTCCGAAAACTTTGGAAATGCTAACCCCGCTTTTATCAGCCATTCCTTTGCATCTTTTTGCTTATTATATGGCCGCTGTTTTGGGCCGGAATATTGATAAGCCGAAAAATCTCGCCAAAAGCGTAACCGTGGAATAAAAGAAAACAAAATAATCAGAAAATCCAATGTTTGGTAGCCTGGCTGCCAAACATTCTCTGACAGCTGGTAAAGGCGGACAAACCGCAGAAATCAGGCCCTTTAAAAGGGCTTTTTTAATTTTTAGGGCTTATTTAGGCTTCGACCGTAGGGCCTAAAGAGGGTTTATTCTTTATACCTTTTATAGTATAATCGGTAATATAATAAACTAACCTAAAAACCAAATGAAGTTGGAATATTCTATTTTAGTGGGCGGTGCTGCCGGGCAAGGCTCGAGAAAGGCCGGTCTTGTAATTGCCAAGCTTTTTAATAAATTAGGCTATAACATATATATTTACGATGATTACCAGTCCCTTATTAAAGGCGGGCATAATTTTTCGCAAATTACCGCTGCCGAGGAACCGGCTAACTGCCGAAAGGAAAAAATTGATTTTCTTCTGGCCTTAGATAAAAAAACCATAACCGCGCATCGCGCCGAATTAAAATCCGGCGGTTTGCTTTTTTTGAGCGGTGATGGCGGCGGAAAAGAGGGGATAGCTATTCCGGCGGAAAAAATAGTTAAAGATTTAGGGGGCCTTCCGATTATGGCGAATACAGCTCTGATAGCCGGTTTCGCAAAAGCGATCGGGATAGAATGGAAAACAGTAAAAGAAGTTTTAGAAAAAGAAATAGACAGGGAATTAGAAAAGAACATTGAAATCGCCGAGGCCGCCTACAGCCAGACGCAAGCTTTGTTTAAAATTGAGAAAATTAAAGCCAGGCCCAAAATGCTTTTGACCGGAAATGAAGCAACGGCTTTGGGGTTTGCCAAAGCCGGCCTGGATATTTATTTTGCTTATCCGATGACCCCGGCGAGTTCAATTTTACATTATTTCGCCGAACACCAAAAAGAATTAGGCGTGCTGGCGATACAGCCGGAAAATGAAATAGCGGTCGCAAGCGAAGCAGTCGGCGCCGGCTTTGCGGGAAAAAGAGCGGCAGTCGGAACGTCGGGAGGCGGATTTGCTTTGATGGCGGAAACCATCAGCCTTTCGGCGGAATCGGAAACGCCATTAGTAATAGTAAACAGCCAAAGAATGGGTCCGGCAACTGGCGTGCCCACATACAGCGCGCAGGCGGATTTGCTTTTCACCCTGTCTGCCGGGCACGGTGATTTCGAACGGTTTGTAATTGCTCCGTCTAACGCCGAAGAATCTTTTTATTGGGCGGGAAAAATATTGAATTTGGCTTGGAAATACCAAAGCCCGGCGATTCTTCTTTTGGATAAGGAGGTTTCTGAAGGAACGTTTAGCGTGGATAAAGGCGTTTCAAGGCTGGTAAAAAAAGAAAAGGAATCTTTATGGGGCGGGAAAAGCGTTTATCAAAGATATAAGGATACTGTTAGCGGAATATCCCCAATGGCTTTCCCGGGCGAGAAAGGCGCGATTATAAAAGGAAACAGCTATGAGCATAATGAGGCGGGCATAACAATGGAAGAGAAGCAGGAAGAAATACAAAAAATGCAGGAAAAAAGGTTAAGGAAATTTGAAGGTATGCAAAAAGAAATAGACGATATGGATGCCATAAAAATTTACGGAAACAAAAAATCGAAAACCGCCGTCATCGCGTGGGGTTCGGTTGCGGGCGTAGCGAGGGAAGCGGTTTCGCGGCTCGGATTTAAAATGGTTCAGCCGATTGTTTTATCGCCTTTTCCGGAAAAACAATTTAAGAAGGCTTTGCAGAGAAGCAAAAAAATAATCGTTGCTGAGGCCAATGCCTTAGGGCAGCTTAGCAAAGTTTTGTCCGGCTACGGAATTAAAGCAAATAAAAAAATATTGAAATACAATTCGCGGCCTTTTACCGAGGAAGAATTGGAAAAGCAATTAAAAAAAGCTTAAAATTTTAAAACTATGGAATTGCAAAAAACAAATCTTATCACCCAATGCCCGAATACCTGGTGTCCGGGTTGCGGCAACTTTGGCATATTGGCTGCCTTTAAGCAGGCTATCGAAAAAATGATCAGCCAGGGGACGAAGCGCGAAGATATAGTTGTCGTGGGGGACATTGGCTGTAATTCAAAAATAGCCGATTATCTCAACTTGAACAGTTTTATCGGATTGCATGGCCGGCCGGTTACCACGGCCGAAGGAGTTAAGCTGGCGAATCCAAACCTTAAAGTTTTTGTTTTTACCGGCGACGGCGGATCGCTTAACGAAGGATTGGACCATCTTATACATGCTGCTAAGAGGAATTCCAATATTAAAGTAATTATGCACAACAACAGGCTTTTCGCCTTAACTACGGGCCAATTTACGGCCGTATCGCCAAAAGGAATGAAGGGCCGGTCAACTCCGCAGGGGACGATAGAGGAGCCGTTTAGCCCCTTGGAGCTGATGGTCGCGAGCAATGCTTCTTTTATCGCCCGCAGCTATTCCGCAAAAATGGAGCACATGGCAAATGTTTTTCTGGAAGCGGACAAGCATAATGGGTTTGCTTTTATTGAAATACTCCAGCCATGCGTTTCCTTTTTTAATCCAATCCAATTTTATAACGAAAGAATATATGAAGCGGAAAACAAAGCAATCGAATCTGAAGAAGAAACATTAAAATTAGCAAGGGAATGGAATTACAGCGAGAGCGGGAAAATTCCACTGGGAATATTTTATAAAAAAGAAAGGCCGGTTTTTGAAGAAAGCGCCCGGGAACTAATCGGAAAAAATATTGAAATAGAAAAATGTTTGGAAGCCCATTACTAAAGCCGCAAAAAAAGATAGTCTGTATCGGCGGAGGCAGTGCGATGCCTAGAGCCGTGCTTTCGGAACTAAAGAAAACGCCGCATCATCTTGCTGTTATTTCGGCAGTTCTCGATTCCGGCGGATCAAGCGGGAAACTAAGGAACGATTACCATACAATTTCGTTCGGGGATATCAGGAGAGCTTTCATTGAACTAGTTGATTTTCCGAAGGATATAAAAAATTATTTAAATTATCGTTTTGAGGGAGGGGAGCTTGATCGCCATTCTTTGGCCAATATCATGCTTTCCGGCCTGTATCTTTCCTGCGGCAATTATCGTGATTTTTTTGAGAAAATCAACAGCTTTTTGGCGGATAGGCACAGAATTCTGCCAGCCACTATTACCGATTCGCATTTGCATGCCATACTGGAAAACGGCGAAGAGATAAAAGGGGAAACAAACATCAATATCCCTAAACATGACAGCGATCTAAGGATAAAAAAGATTTTTTTGGTGCCCGAGGCGAAAGCCTGTCCCGTTACTGTAAGGAACATCAAAGAAGCTGATTTAATAGTAATTGGCCCCGGCGACTTGTATTCTTCGCTTTTGCAAACACTGCTTATTAACGGAATCAGTGAAGCGATAAACGCAAGCAAAGCGAAAAAAATATTTATTTGCAATTTAATGACAAAAAGGGGAGAATCGAACAATTATAACGTCAGGGATTTTTGCGATGAGATAGAAAGATATATTGGCGGAAGCCTCGATTACATTATTTATAATAAAGAGGTTCCGGATAAAGAAAGACTGTCGGAATATAAAGAATCGCATCCGGAATTGGCGCAGGTTGTTTCAATTCCCGAAGGGCTGGACAGCAAAAAATTCATTGGGGCCGACCTTTTGCAAGAAGTGGGCAGCGTATCCCATAGCCAGCACAAATTAGCAAAAATAATTTTGGATTTAATTTAAGATGAAAGCCGTAATTTTAGCAGCCGGAAGCGGAGTAAGATTCCAGCCGATTTCCATAACGCGGCCGAAGCCGATATTTTCGGTTTTTGGAAAATCTATCCTGGAATATAATTTGGACGAACTTGCTGGTCTTGTAGACGGGGTAATAATAATCGTCGGCCATTTGGGAGAAAAAATAAAAAACCTTATAGGCGAGGACTATAAGGGAATGAAAATAAGCTATCTTGTTGATTCAAGCATTAATGGAACTGGAACCGCGGCCAAACTAGCGTTAGAGCATATTGATGATAAATTTTTACTCCTTAACGGAGATGATATTTATTACCGGGAAGATATCAAAAAAACATTAAAACAGTTCCCGTGCCTTATGGTTAAAGAGCATCCTAATGCTTCCCGATTCGGCGTTGTTTCCGTGGAAGAAAACAGGGTAAGCGAAATAGTGGAAAAACCGGAGAATCCACAGTCCAATTTCATTAACACCGGTTTGTATTTTTTGCCCAAAACAATTTTTAATTACGAGATAAAAAAATCTTCCCGCGGAGAGTATGAGTTTACGGATTACATCAAGCAATTTTTGAAAGAAAATAAGCTTTATTATTCTGTCGCTGAATTTTGGTTTCCGGCCTCCTATCCTTGGGACATTTTTCTTGTTATGGAATATTTATTCAAGAGAATAGATAAAGAAAATAAGGGAAAAATTGAGGCTAATGTTTCCGTAAAAGGGGATATAATCGTTGGAGAAAATACGATTATTAAAAGCGGGGCTTATATCGAGGGGCCGGTCTATATCGGAAGGGACTGTTTTATCGGTCCAAACTGCTTTATAAGAGGCTGTACGTCAATAGGAAATAATTGTAGAATCGGTCAGGCGGTAGAAATTAAAAACTGCATTATCGGCGACAATACAAATTTTAGCCATTTATCGTTTGTTGGAGATTCTATTGTCGGCTCTAATTGCAATTTTGGGGCTGGGACCATAGTAGCCAATTTGCGGAACGACAATGATACGGTCAAAACAAAAATTAAAGGAGCCCTAATAGATACCGGCTTAAAAAAATTCGGAACTATAATAGGCGATGGCGTGAAAACCGGAATTGGCACAATAATTTTGCCTGGACGGAAAATTTGGCCTAATAAGGCGACCCTGCCGGGCCAAAAAGTAGAAGAAGATATAGAATAAAAAGAGGGGATAAGCCCCTCTTTTTGATTCGTGCGTGTACCGCATAGCTCCGACAAGTCGGAGCGAAGTGGTGCCGAAGGTGGGAGTTGAACCCACACAGGATTGCTCCTATAGCGCCCTGAACGCTACGCGTCTGCCAATTCCGCCACTTCGGCTTAACTATCCTGCCGAGGCTCCGTAGGCCAAGGCACGTATTTATTGTTTATCATAAAAATACACGATCAACAAGGAGAGAATACTCTTTAGCTTAGAACAAAGGAGAGACTTGATATTATTTGATGTGCCCTGAACTAGAGTTGCTCCGCCTTTAAGGGGAGAGACTTGCTCTCAGGTTAATTCCTGTTGGAATTACCTTCGAGTACGGCCTCGGGCTCGTCAGCCCTGCGGCTTCAAGTCTCTACTCAAACAACCCATTCAAAACAAAAAAAGGCATAATATGCCTTCTTTTGTTTTGAGGTGCCGAAGGAGAGACTTGAACTCTCACGGGATTGCTCCCATAGCATTTTGAGTGCTACGCGTCTGCCAGTTCCGCCACTTCGGCCCTTAGATACATTATTCTATTAGCATAAAATTGCTTGTTTGTAAATTTTAAACCCCTGTGGTAAAATTGCTTTAATGAGCAGAGTTATTGCAATCGCCAATCAAAAAGGGGGAGTGGGAAAAACCGCGGTGGCAGTTAATTTGCCTGTTTTTTTAACCGCATTCGGGAAAAAAGTTTTGCTTGTTGACACCGATCCGCAGGCAAACGCCACTTTTTCTTTGGGAATAAACCCCCGCGAACTAGGAGCTTCGCTTTACGAAGCTTTATTGGGGCAAATATCTCCGCGCGAAATAATAAAGCGGACGCAGTTTTTAGCGTTTGATATAATGCCCACATCGCACAATCTTGCCGGAGCAAACATTGAGCTTGTTAATATGCAGTACCGCGAATTTAAACTGAAAGAAGTGATTGATATGGTTAAAGATGATTATGATTTTGTTTTGATTGATTGTCCGCCGAGCTTGGGCATTCTAACCTTAAACGCTTTAGTCGCGGCTGATGAAGTTTTAATTCCGGTCCAATCAGAATATCTGGCAATGGAAGGATTGGGGCAGCTGATTTCCAACATTAAATTGATTAACGAAAATCTTGAGAGAAATATAAAAATTTTGGGAGCGCTTCTGACAATGTATGTGCGCAAAAATAAAGTTTCCCAAAAAATAGCAAAAGATTTGCGGCGGACTTTTCCCGGTTATGTTTTTGACACGGTTATACCGCGGACGGTTTCTTTGTCTGAATCTCCGATTTACGGCCGTACTATTTTAAGGCACTCTCCCAATTCCCGGGCGGTTCATGCTTTCCGGGAACTGGCGCGGGAGATAATTTATAACAGCAAAGGAGAAAATAATTTGAAAGCATCGGCGAAAAAAGATGCGTAATAATTTAAATAAAGAAAAACTATGATCGGAAAAGGGTTAGAGTCTTTAATACCAAAAAAAGAAGCAAGTAGGCAAACGCAGCCGGCAGTGCAGGAATCTTCCACAAAAGATTATATCTTTTGGATTGAAACCGAAAAAATAAAGCCGAATCCCTATCAGCCAAGGAAAGACTTTGACGAGGAGGCGTTAAACTCTTTGGCCGAGTCAATCAAGAAATACGGGCTGCTTCAGCCGATTATCGTTACAAAAATTGAAAAGAAAACCGCTCAGGGCGGAATAGCCACTGATTATCAGATTGTAGCGGGGGAGAGGAGATGGCGCGCGTCCAAAAAAGTTGGCTTAAAACAGATACCGGTTATAATTAAAAATCCGTCCAGCCGCGAGAAATTGGAAATCGCTTTAATTGAAAACGTGCAGAGAAAAAATTTGAACGCGATTGACAAAGCCGAAGCCTTTGACCAGCTGCGGGCCGAATTCGGGCTTTTGGAAAAAGAAATCGCCCAGGTGGCGGGCGTAAGCAGGGAAACCGTGGCCAATAGTTTAAGAATGCTTTCCTTGCCTAAAGAAATGAGAGACGCACTTAAGTCGGAAAAAATCAGCGAGGGCCACGCCCGAGCGCTTTTGGCGGTAAAGGAGGACGGCTTACGGAAAAAAGTTTTTGAAGAAATTTTGGAAAACAGCTATACGGTGCGCGATACCGAAAAAGCAGCGAGAGAAAATAGGCTAATTTCGAAAACAAAATCGCCTGTATTGGCGGTGCAAAATAAGGACTTTTTGGAAAAAAGGATAAAAGAAGTTTTAGGATACGACCAAATTAAAATAGACAGAAAAAGAGGGAAAATTTATTTCACTGCGGAATTTGCCAATGAAGAAGCGCTAAAAAACTGGCTTAAAAAAATAATCCATAAAGGCTGATTTTTATTTTTTACAAGAAAAAGAGGCTCTCTAAAAGAGCCCCTTTTCTAATTAAATAAAAAACTATTTTTTTTCAACCACGATCGTAAAATCGGCAATTAATGCTGCCAGCGCTCCGACAGCCGCAAGCACGGGCGCGAAAACAGTGCCGACTACCGCGAAAGTCAAAGGGATTTCCATAATAACTTCTCCCTTTTCGTCCTTTATAATAATCCTTCGCGCGTTGCCTTCCTTTATAATCTCTTTAACTTTTTTTAAAATTTCGTCGCCAGAGACTTTAAATTCTTCTTTTTTGTTTTCTTCCGCCATATATTAATTATTTATTTTAATTATTATTATGGATTTTAATTTATTGCATTGTCTCGCCATAGTCTGCCGGCTGGCGGATGAAAGCTGGTTATTTTCCGCAGTTTTTATTAGAACATTTTGTTCCGTTCTTTTTTTCCACCATCGGTTCGCCGCATTTGCCGCACTTTTCTCCGGTGGGCTTGTCCCACAAAGCGAAATCGCAGGTCGGCCAATTGGAGCAGCCGTAAAAAGTTTTCCCTTTTTTCGTCCGTTTGGCAATTATGTCTCCCTGTTCGCACTTAAAGCATTTCAACCCGGTTTTTGCTTTGTTGTTTTCCATCGGTTCTGTGTGCCGGCAATCCGGAAAGCCCGAGCAGGCGAGGAATTTCCCGAACCTGCCGAATTTTACCGCCAAAGGCTTGCCGCACTTCGGGCAGATTTTGTCCGTCGTTTCCTGGATCATTGATGCTTTTTTCACCTCGGTATATTTTTGTTCCAGGTTGAACTCAAACGGCTTGTAAAATTTTTGGAGAAGAGTTGTCCACACTTCCTTGCCTTGGGCTACTTTGTCCAGGCCTTTTTCCATATTAGCCGTGAATTTTATGTCCACTATTTCCGGAAAATGGCTTACCATAATTTCATCCACCATTATTCCCACTTCGGTCGGTTCGAACCTTTTGTCCGTATTTTTCTGGACATAGTTTCTGTCCTGGATTGTGGAAATAATCGGCGCGTAGGTGGACGGACGGCCGATTTCATTAGCTTCCAGTTCTTTAATGAGATTTGCTTCGGTATATCTTGCCGGAGGCTGGGTAAAGTGTTCGTCCGGGGTGATTTTTATAAGGTCAAGTTTTTCTTTTTCGGTTAAGCCGGGCAATTCTTTTTCTTCATATTTCATCGGGTAAACTTTTAAGAACCCGTCAAATTTTAAAGTTGATCCATTGGCCTGGAAAGTGTGCCCGGAGCTCGTTTCTATTTCCGCCTTTATGGAATCGAATATCGCCGGCTTCATTTGGGAGGCCACAAATCTGTTCCAGATAAGCTTGTAAAGTTTTGCCTGCCGGTCGTCCAATTTTAAAAGTTCCGGCTTATTTTCAACCGCGGTAGGCCTTATCGCCTCATGGGCTTCCTGGGCGCGCCCTTTGGCTTTAAATTTCCTTGGTGCTTCAAGGCTGTAATTTTTTCCGAATTCTTTTTCGATGAAACTTTTTGCCGCTGCCAAAGACTGGGCGGAAAGATTGAGCGAGTCGGTGCGATGGTAAGTAATAAAACCTTTTTCATACAGTTCCTGCGCCACGCGCATTGTCATCTTGGCCGGAAAGCGCATTTTTTTTGACGCGTCCTGTTCCATTGTTGACGTTGTAAAAGGGGGCAGGGGATTCCTTGCTGTTTCTTTTTTCTCTAAACTGCTGACGGAATAATCCGCGTTATCCAGTTTTTTAAGGATATCATCCGCTTCTTTTTTGGATTTTATTCCCAGTTTAGGGACCTGCGTGCCGTTTATTTTAGACAAAACTGCCTCAAATTGGCGTTTTTCGGAATCCTGTTTTTGCAAGAGGGCGGTGATTGTCCAATATTCTTCGGGCTTAAAGTTTTTTATTTCGTTTTCCCTTTCAACTATCAGGCGTACGGCGACTGATTGCACCCTTCCGGCAGAAAGGTTTTTGGCGACTTTTTTCCACAAAAAGGGCGAGAGTTTATAGCCCACTATCCGGTCCAGGGCCCGGCGCGCCTGCTGGGCGTTCACCAGATTCTCGTTTATTTCCATTGGTTTCCGCAAAGCGTCTTCTATCGCGTGTTTTGTGATTTCATGAAAAGCAATTCTTTTGTAATTGCGTTTTTTGTTTAAACCAAGGGCTTCAACCAAATGCCAGGAAATAGCTTCTCCTTCCCGGTCTGGGTCTGTTGCGAGATAAATAAAATCTGATTTTGCTACTTCTTTTTTCAGTAAAGTTACATTTTTTCTCGCTTTTGTCGGAATAACGTATTTGATTTTAAAATTATCTTCCGGGTCTATCCCAAGCTCGCTTTTTGGCAGATCGCGGATATGCCCATATGAAGACTGGACGCTGTAATTAGCGCCTAAAAAGTTTTTTAAGGTTTTCGCTTTGGTGGGGCTTTCTACTATTATTAAATCCATTCTATTTTCTGTTCAGGCAATACATATTCTCGCCCAAATCGATTATTTTGTTTTTAATTTCTAAAAGAGATATCAGAGCCATTGCTTCGCCCGCCGGCATATTGGATTTCCTAATAATGTCTTCGATATGCAGCGCTTCTTCTTTTAATGCCGACAATATAATTTCTTCTTCCGGCGTATCTCCTTTAACTTCTTTACCACTTTTATAATTTAAAGGCAAATAATTGGGCAACACTGATTTTAAAATATCGTCGGCGTTTTCCGCAAGAATGGCGCCGTTTTTTATGAGCTTGTGGCAGCCGAGAGAATTCTTAGAAAATATGCTTCCGGGCACCGCGAATATTTTTTTACCCTGCTCCCGGCCGTATTCGGCCGTAATGAGGGAGCCGGATTTTTCTTTCGCTTCAACAACTACAACCCCCAACGACAGGCCGGCAATCAGCCGGTTTCTTAAAGAAAAATCATATGGCCGCGTTTTTACTCCGGGCGGGTGTTCAGACAATAATAAGCCATTGTTATTTATAATGTTTTTCGCCAGGATTAAATTTTCTTTGGGATAAAAATTTTTTTCGTCGAGCGATGTGCCTAAAACCGCAATGGTTCGTTTGTCCGCTTTTGTGGCAGCGGAATGGGCGAAAGAATCTATGCCCCGGGCTAATCCGGAAACAATGGTTATTCCGTTTTCCGCTAATTCGGTCCCTATCTTAAGGCAAGCCTCTTCGCCGTATTTTGAGCAACTCCTCGCGCCCACAACGGCAATGCAGTTTTCTTCGGTAAGCAGTTTGCCCGCATAATATAATTCTTGCGGCGGATTTTTAATTTGTTTTAGCGCGATGGGAAAGAGCTCTTCACCGATTGATATTTTTTGGATTTTAAAATCCATTATTTTTCAATAAATATTTTTGAAATAATAGCGGGAACGGCTTTGCCAAAAGTTTCCAGAAGCAGTTCTTTTTCGGCAACGCTGAAATTTTTAAGCACCACCGATTCCAGCCCCTCGCCTTTTTGGAGCGGCAGGGAATAGGAGGGATCGTCCGAAGCGATGCCGATGCGCAAACGGATAAAATCTTTTGATCCCAAAGCTTCGATTATCGATTGCACGCCTTTATGTCCGCCTGCCGTTCCGCCCTCCTTTATCTTAAACTCGCCCAAGGGCAGATCAGCTTCGTCATGGACTACATATATATTATCGGTTTTTATTTTAAAATAAGAAGCCAGGCTTTTTGCCGCTTTTCCGGATTCGTTCATATATGTTTCGGGCTTTGCCAAAAGCACGTCTTCGCCGTCGGCTTTGCCCGCGCTGACCAAAGCCTTGTGCTCTTTTGCCAGCCGGAATTCCGGGAAACCCAAAGCCTCCTTTAATTCATCCAAAAGCATAAAACCTGTATTATGCCTTGTTTTCTCGTATTGTTCTCCCGGATTGCCTAATCCGATTATTAAAATCATATAGCTCTACTTTATTATACTTTTTTTAAGGGAATTGGCAAAATTATTGCAAAACAGCGAAAATAGCGATTTTTACGAATCTTGCCAAAAAAATGAGTTTAATGTATTATATAGGAGCAATGGAAATAAAAAAAGCCATAAATTACGGTTTAGACGCGCTAAAACTGGTCCTTATTGCTCTCGCAATAGTAATACCAGTTAGGCTTTTGATTTTCCAGCCTTTTGTGGTCAGGGGCCAATCAATGGAGCCCAATTACCATTCTTCGGACTATCTTATAATTGATGAAGTTTCCTATAAGCTGCACCAGCCGGAACGGGGCGATGTAATTGTGTTTAAATACCCGAAAGACCCTTCGGTTAAATATATAAAAAGGATTATCGGCCTTCCCGGCGAAACCGTGGAGATTAAAAATGCCGAAGTCTTTATCACAAGCCAAGGAAATACATGGAAGATAGACGAATCTTATCTGCCTTTAATCACCCAGGAGACTTGGAGGAACAGCGCTAATATGGCGCCCACAACCCTTAATGCAAATGAATATTTTGTTTTGGGTGATAACCGCAATGCTTCTTATGATTCACGGGCCTGGGGCGTAGTGCCGATGCAGAATATTGTCGGCAAGATTGTTTTCCGGCTGTCTCCGTTTGAGGCGTTGGTGAAAGAGTAAATAAATTTACCGCGAAAATATGAGTAAGCCAAAATTTCAAAGCCCGGCCGGAATGCATGACATTTTGCCCGAGGATCAGCCGTATTACGATGCAGTTGCCGCCGCGGCGAAAGAGGTTTTCAGTTTTTACGATTTTAAGAAGATAGACACTCCGATTCTCGAAAGCGCGGAGATTTTTTATAAAGGAGTCGGCCAATGCACCGATATCGTGGAAAAAGAAATGTACGCGTTCCGGGCGAGGGGCGGTAAAGATATTTTGGCCTTGCGGCCCGAAGGAACAGCCTCAATAGTGAGAGCATACATCCAGCACGGTTTCCAGTCTTTGCCGCAACCGGTAAAGCTTTGGTATTTCGGCCCATTCTTCCGCCATGAGAGGCCGCAAGCCGGACGCTTCAGGCAGTTCTGGCAGTTTGGCGGGGAAATCCTGGGAGAAAAAGACGCTCTTGCGGACGCGCAGCTCATTTCGATTCTCTGCGGAATATTTGAGGAGTTAAAGCTTGGCAACGTTATTGTTAGGATAAATTCCATAGGCGATGATGCTTGCCGCCCGGCTTATAAAAAATGGCTGTACCGTTTTTTAAAATCAAAAAAACTGTCATTATGCAAAGATTGCCAGAAAAGGGCGAAAACCAACCCGTTGCGGGTTTTGGATTGTAAAAACGAAAAATGTATAGAATTGCTGAAAGAAGCTCCGCAGATGATAGATTCTCTTTGCGAAGACTGCCGAGGACACCTGAAAGAGGTGTTGGAATACCTTGAAGAGTTAAAAATTCCTTACGTATTGGATCCATTTTTGGTAAGGGGGCTGGATTATTACTCAAAAACTGTTTTTGAAGTAGAGCCGGCGGACGCGGGGGAGGAAAGACAGGGCTCCTTGTCAGGAGGCGGAAGGTATGATAATTTAGCAAAGATGCTCGGCGGGGGAAATATTCCGGCCTGCGGAGTGGCAGGCGGAGTGGAAAGGATAATCGCCCTGATGAAGGCCAAGAATTTTAAACCAAGGCAGCCGTCAACGCCGCAAATATTCCTGGCCCAGATAGGGCCGCTGGCCAAAAAGAGAAGCCTGGCGATTATAGATGAGCTGAGAAAAGCGAATATAAAAATAGCCGAATCATTCAGCAAAGATTCGTTAAAGAGCCAATTAGGGCGCGCCAATAAATTAAACATCCAAAACGTCATTATTATCGGCCAGAAGGAGGCGCTTCAGGGCCTGGCAATACTGCGGAATATGGAAACCGGAAAGCAATCCGAAATAAAACAAGAAGAAATAGTAAAAGAAATTAAAAAAAGTTTAAAAGAAAATTAAGCAAAACGATGAAAGTACAAAAACAACAGAGAGAAACTTCCCAATCGTTGGTTTACCGTTTTACGAAAGCTATCCAGAAAAGCGGCGTTTTGATCGAAGCGCGGAAAAGAAGATTTTCCGAAAGGTTGAAAAGCAAAAACCTGAGGCAGCGAGCTGCTTTGCTGAGAGAAGAAAAAAAGAAGGAGTTTCAAAGACTAAAAAAATTAGGAAAGTCATAACAAAAGCTTATGTTAACTGAGGAAATTAAAAAAGATTTGGTTTCCGCGCAAAAAGAGAGAAACGAAATGACGGTTTCCGTTTTAAGGATGCTTATCGCCGCCATCGTTAATAAGCAAAAAGACAAAAGGCTGCATATCGCGGCGAAGTACCCGCTTTTATCCGAAACGGAACTGGACGAACAAGAAGAGCTGGCGGACGAAGAGACTAAAGAAGTTTTGGCAAGCGAAATGAAAAAAAGAAGAGACAGCGTAGCCAGTTTTGAAAAAGGAGGAAGAAACGATTTGGCGGAAAAAGAAAAAGAGGAAATAGAAATTATAAAAAAATATCTGCCGCCGGAAATGAGCGAGGAAGAAATACGGCTGGCGGTAAAGGAAGCAATCGCGAAAGTCAAACCGGAAGGGCCGCAGGGATTCGGAGCGGTAATGAAAGAGCTTGTCCCGAAGACAAGAGGGAGGGCAGACGGATTTTTAGTGAGCAAAATCGTTAAAGAAGAGATGAACATAAACTAACAGGCGCTTGTTTAAGCGCAATTAGCCGCCCTATTTGGGCGGCTTTTGTATTTTTAGGCCAATTGGAGTAAAATATAGTTAAAGAAACAATTAAAAACCGGTTGATTTTCCGGTCCTAAGATTAAAAACTCTTTGCCCTTTTTGTAAACTTGCCTAAAAATTTTATATTTAGTAAAATAGTATTAAAAATGATCGAAGTTAACAATTCGGCGAAAGGGTATGGGGATATAAAAGCGGCTTTTCTGAAATCAACAGCGAAAAAATTTCTGTCGGAACAAAAAATTCCAAACGGAGTAGATTTGTCGATTGCTTTGGTTGATCCGGATGAGATAAAGAAGCTTAACAAAAAATATAGGGGAGAGAATAAGCCGACTGATGTGCTTTCCTTCGGCCGAATCGGCCGATCGTTAAAAAAAGAAGCAGATTTTTCCGTTCCCGAAGTAGTTATCTGTCCGGAGGAGGTTATGAAAAACTCCGAGAAAGGGAAAGAGCCATTTAAAAAAGAATTAAGCAGGGTATTGGTACACGGTTTGCTGCACCTTTTGGGTTTTGACCACGAAAAAAATAAAAAAGGCGCGGAAGAAATGTTCGCGGAGCAGGAAAATTTTTTGTCGCAGTTGCGTTTTTAAAAACAAACAGAATTTTTTCGCCCATATTCGCTGCTTGCCCTAAAACAGGCGGACGGAGGCGATTTTTGTTGAACTAAAAAATAGAAAAATTTAATAATAATAAATTAAAAATTATGGCTAAAACTCAGATCGTCACCGGAATAGACATCGGCACAGACACGATTAAGATTTTAGCCGCGAGAAAAGACGCTGAAAGCGGTAAAATAAGCGAAATAATTTTTTCTGACAGAGTGGAATCGTTCGGTGTACAGAAAGGAAGGATAAACAGCATTGCCGAAGTATCAAAACGCCTACAGGACTTATTAGAGAGAGCCGAAAAAATGCATAACCAAAAAACGAGCAGAATGGAATTATTTATGAATATTAACGGTAATAAGCTTCAGCTTATTCCGAGCCGCGGCCTTATTCTGGTTGGCCGGGCTGACCAGAAGGTTTCACAGGAAGATATCGACAGGATTTTTCAGGGAACCAAGGCCGTAAATTTACAAACAAGCAATAGGGAAATTTTGGACATTTTTCCGAGAGAATGGATTCTGGACGGGGAAAGGGAAATAAAAGAGCCTTTAAACCTCCACGGCACCAGATTGGAGCTGGAAGCCTTTTTATTGTCCGCTTTTTCCTCTGATATTGATAATTTGATTGAAGTGGCGGCGGCTTCGGGAATTGAGCTTTCTCCTGACAATATCGTTCCTTCACCCATAGCTGACGCAAGGTCTGTGCTGACGCCCTCCCAAAAGGAGCTGGGCGTGGCGCTCGTTAATATCGGCGCCGGCACATCCAGCGTCGCTATTTTTGAAGAAGGAAGACTCCTTAATTTATCTGTTTTCCCTGTGGGCTCCGCTAATATCACCAACGATATCGCCATAGGCTTTAAAACCGAAATAGAAATCGCCGAAAAAATAAAAAAAGAATTCGGTTCCTGCTCCGGAAGCGGCACAAAGCCTCGGACGAAAAGGCTGGAAATCAATCTGGATAATAATTACGAAGATGCGAAGGATCCGGCAGATAATTTTTTTGAAGTAAACGGAGAAAAAAAGGAAATAAAACTGAAAGGCAAGAACAAGCAAAAAAAAGAGAAGAAAAATTTTTTTTCTTTTTCTGAAAAAGATTTGCGCAAGATAATTGACGCGCGAGTAGGGGAGATATTCGATTTAATACAAGCGGAAATTAAAAAAGCAAGCAAGCAGGGTTTGCTGCCAGGCGGAATTGTTTTGACGGGTGGCGGAGCAAAATTGCCCGGAATAGTTGATTTGGCTAAAAAAGAATTTAACCTGCCATGCCGAATCGGATATCCAAAAGGCTTTACCGAGCAAATGAGGGACCCTTCGTTGGCAACCGCGTGCGGGCTGATTATGGATGACGATTATAATGATTCCCAATTTGACAACGATGGGGCCGAAGGATTTCTGGCAAAAATAGCCGGAAAGATTACAGGCTTCTTAAAGAATCTTATTCCCTAAAAAATAATGACTTCGACAAAAATAAAAGTAATCGGGGTGGGCGGATCGGGATGCAATACTATTTCGAGGCTGATGCAGGCGAATATCAAAAATGTGGAACTGATAAGCGTAAATACGGACGCGCAGGATTTGAAAAAGAAAAATGCGCATTTAAAATTAAGGATCGGCAAGCAGGCGACAAAAGGGCTGGGCGCCGGGATGAACCCGGAGCTGGGTAAATTATCCGCCAAAGAAAATGCCAAAGAAATTGAAGATGTTTTGGCCGGAGCGGATATAATTTTTTTGACAGCCGGACTGGGCGGAGGAACGGGCTCCGGAGCCGCGCCGATAATAGCGGATTTGGCGAAGAAAGGCGGAGTTTTGACCATCGGAGTAATAACCTTGCCGTTTGCTTTTGAAGGGAAAAAAAGAAAAAGAATAGCCTTAAACAGCCTTGAGGAAATTAAAAAATCGATTGATACGGTGGTAGTTATTCCCAATGATAAGCTTGTAGATTTGGTGCCCCCTAAATCGTCCGTGGAAACGGCTTTTGCCAAATGCGACGAACTGCTGAAGGAAGCGGTGGAGGGCATAAGCAATGTTATTTTAAATCCCGGAATACTGAATCTGGATTTCGCAGACATCAAAGAGGTTTTGAAAAAAGGCGGAATCGCTTATTTCGGAATCGGCCGGGCGGAGGGCAAAGACAGGATGAACAAAGCCATAGACCAGGCGATTTATTCGCCGATTAACAGCTTTTCGCTGGAAAAAACGACAGGACTGCTGATAAACGTTTCTTCCGGAACAAGTAATCTTTACCTCTCGGAAATTAAAAAAATAGCCGATACGATAAGGAAAAGGGTTCCGGCTGGGGCAAAAATAATTTTCGGGGCGTGCTTCGATAAATCGCTGAAAAAAGACGAGATAAGGATAACAATTATCGCAACCGGATCAGCCTGAGGCGCCATTAATGCTAACTATTAAATTTTAATCCAAAATAATAAATTATAATTAAATCTTCCTTGATTTTGTCAGATGACAGCTTCTTTAAGAGGATTAGACAGAAAATACCATGGCTAATATAATTACAAACGTCAGAAAAAGAAACGGCGATATAGTTGATTTCAACCCGGACAAGATTACCAATGCTGTTTTTAAAGCCATTACGGCCACGAAAAAAGGAAACGGGGAAAAAACCAAGAAAATTTCCGCCAAAATAGTTAATATTTTGCAGCGCCGTTTCAAACCCGGGGAAATACCGACAGTTGAACAAATCCAGGACATTATCGAGGAGGTTTTGATTTTGGAGGGGGAGGTTGAGCCGGCGAAAGCTTTTATTCTTTACAGGGAGCAGCGGAGGAAAATCAGGGAAGCCCAATCAATTAGCGAAGAGGCTGTAGACCGCGTGGATGATTATCTGGAGAAAATGGACTGGGAGGTCCAGGAAAACTCCAATATGACTTTTTCCCTGCAAGGGCTTAACCATTATGGCGTTTCCTATATTGTAAAAAAATATTGGCTGAACAAAATTTATCCCAAAGAAGTTCGGGAAGCCAACGAATCCGGAGACGTTCATATCCACAATTTAGATACCCTGTCTTGCTATTGCGTGGGCTGGGATTTATATGATTTGTTATTGCGGGGTTTCGGAGGGGTAATGGGCAAGGTAGAGTCATCGCCTCCAAAACATTTCCGGTCCGCTCTGGGCCAGGTTGTTAATTTTATGTACACTTTGCAAGGAGAAGCCGCCGGAGCTGTTTCGTTTTCCAATTTTGACACTCTTTTGGCGCCGTTCATCCGCTACGATAATCTGAGTTATGCCCAGGTGGAACAGGCTATTCAGGAATTTTTGTACAATATGGCCGTTCCTACCAGAGTCGGCTTTCAGTGCCCGTTTACTAACATCACTTTGGATTTAAAACCTTCTCCGGTTTTTGCCAGCCAGCCTGTTATTATCGGCGGCATGCCGCAGAAAGAAGTTTACGGCGAATTCGGGGAAGAAATGAAAATGCTGGTCAAAGCTTTTTATACTGCGATGATAAGGGGGGACAGGAGCGGCCGGCCGTTTTCCTTCCCGATTCCGACGATAAATATTACCTCGGATTTTCCCTGGGACGATCCCGCTCTTGATCCTTTGTTTGAGGCTTCGGCTAAATACGGAATAAATTATTTTGCGAATTACCTTAGTTCGGATATGAAGCCGGAAGACGTGCGGTCCATGTGCTGCCGGCTTAGGCTTGACTTGTCGGAGTTAAGCAACCGGGGAGGGGGAGGCTTGTTCGGTTCAGGATCACTTACCGGAAGTATTGGCGTTGTGACCATTAACCTGCCGAGAATCGGCTATCTATCCAAAACCAAAAAAGAGTTTTTGGACAGGCTTTCCAAGGTAATGGACATCGCCAAAGAAAGCCTTGAGATTAAGAGGAAAACCATCGAAGATTTTACGAGCAAGGGACTGTATCCTTATTCAAAATATTATTTAGAGAGTGTTAAGAAAGCGAAAGGGCAGTATTTCGCCAATCATTTTTCAACCATCGGCTTGGTGGGAATGAACGAAGCTTTGCTTAATTTTATCGGCGAAGGGGTTGGAAAGAAAAAAGGAAAGGCGCTGACCTTGGAAGTAATGGATTTTATGCGGGAACGCCTCGTTAAATATCAAGCGGAGACCGGAAATATTTATAACCTTGAGGCCACGCCTGCGGAATCAACCGCCTACAGGCTGGCCCAGAAAGACAAAAAGCTATATCCGGAAATTATAGCTGCCGGGACCAAAAAAGTGCCTTATTACACCAACTCAACCCAATTGCCGGTGGCTTTTACCGATGATGTGTTTGAAGAGCTTAAGCTTCAGGATGAACTGCAGTGCAAATATACCGGAGGCACGGTAGAGCATCTTTTTATCGGCGAGGAAATTTCCGATATTGATACGGTTAAAACTTTAGTTAAAAAAATATTCGAGAAACACCGCTTGCCGTATATAACGATTACGCCTACATTTTCCATTTATCCCACGCATGGTTATATTGCAGGGAAGCACTTTACCTGCCCGAAATGCGCCATTGAACAGCCTTGCGAGGTTTATTCCCGAGTTGTCGGCTATCTGAGGCCGGTGTCCCAATGGAACGAGGGCAAGCAGCAGGAATTCAAGGACAGGAAAGAGTTTAAAGTAAAATCGGTAGTCAAGGCGGCGAAAAATTAATTTAAAAAAATTAACCAAATTAATTTAAAAAAATTAATCAAATTTTATGGGGCCAGATAATTTTTTCTGCCATGATTGCGGCAGGGAAGTCAAAATAAATTCAAATTACGAAATAGAAAACGGCCAGCTTTTGAAATACGTAATAGACGACGGCACGGATATGGTTGTGTTTAAATGCAATGATTGCTTCAGCAAGGATAAAAGCCTTAGAAATTACAAAAATACGGAAGTTTATTCCCGCGTCGTCGGCTATCTGAGGCCGGTGTCTCAATGGAACGAGGGCAAGCAGCAGGAATTCAAGGACAGGAAAGAGTTTAATATCGAAGAAATATAAAAGCGTATGGCCGTTAAAATCGGGGGGTTGCAAAAACTTACTCTTGTTGATTATCCGTCCAAATTGGCTTGTACGGTTTTTTTGTCCGGCTGCAATTTTCGCTGCCCCTTTTGCTACTCGCAGGAGCTGGTCCTGCCGGAAGCGATAAAAAATCAGCCGCAAATCAGCGAAGATTATTTTTTTTCTTTTTTAAAAGAAAAACAAGGAATGATTGAAGGCTGCGTATTGTGCGGCGGAGAACCGACAATCAATCCGGATTTGCCGGGTTTTTGCAAGAAAATAAAAGGCCTTGGTTTTTCGATTAAGCTGGACACGAACGGGTCCAATCCGGAGGCACTGGCGGAATTAATAAGCTTGCAGCTGATCGATTATATTGCGATGGACATTAAAGCTCCGCTTACGGAAGAAAAATATGCCGAGGCATGCGGAGTTCGATATGATCTGGAAAAAATAAAACAGTCGATTGCTATTATAAAAAATTCCGGGCTTGATTATGAATTCCGAACCACCATTGTTCCGCTGATACATTCTAAAGAAGATATAATCACAATGGCAAAAAATATTGCTCCGGCCAAAAAATATTTTCTTCAGCGCTTCCGCGGAGAAAAGGGGACGATTAATCCGGATTTCGCCGGCGCCAAACCCTTTGAAGATATTGTTTTATCGGAAATAGAAAAGGAAGTTGTGCCGATGTTTGATATTTTTAAAATCAGATAATAAATGATCCCTCTGTATGACGAAAATAGAATAAAAGGGAAACTGCCTTTTGTGACAATAGGCTTGGTTCTGGCCAATGTTTTCTTTTTTTTCTATACTTTCCAGAATATCGGCCATTTTGCCGCACTTTTCGGATTTTTTCCGAGAGATATTTTAGACGGGCGTATTTTTACAATTTTTACGGCAATGTTTTTGCATGCAGATTTGCTGCACTTATTGGGCAATATGCTGTTTTTGTGGGTGTTCGGAGAAAATTTGGAATCGCGCATCGGCCCGGTCCGTTTTTTTATTTTTTATCTGGTTTGCGGCTTTATCGCCGCTCTGGTTTACGCGCTTATGAGCGGCGCAAGCAATATTCCTGTTGTCGGCGCATCCGGAGCCATTTCCGGCATTTTGGGAGGATATCTGGTTTTATTTCCGGGCAATAAGATAAAATCAATAGTTCCGCTTATTATAATCTGGACGCTGATTTCCATTCCGGCCCTGATTTTCATAATTATCTGGTTTTTGTACCAATTTGTTTCGCTTTATTTTTCGAACGGAAGCCTGGTGGCTTATTCGGCCCATGTCGGCGGCTTCTTGGCGGGAGCGATTTTAATTAAAAAGTTCGCCAGCCGAAGAAAATTAATTTGAGATGGGGAAGGGCGATATATTTTTAGCATTGTGCTTGTCTTTTTCTGGAGGCATTTTTATCGCCTCTTTTTTTATGCCGAAAAATTGGCCGATAACGGCAATTTTCTTTTCAGTTTGTTTGGTCGGCATTGCTATCATCGGCATTTTTTGGAACAAAAAAATTGTTGTAATCGCGGGGTTTTGCCTGATTATTTTTTCAGCCGGAATATATTATTTTAATGCCAGATTTTATGACCTGACAAATAACGTTATTACGGAAAATTGCGGCAAAAAAGCCCTGATCAGGGGAAGGGTTGTCCGCGATCCCCAGCTGGGCGGTAAGAACAAAAGGCTTACAGTTTCGGCGGAAGAAATAGTTTTGCCTAACAGCGAAATTAAGCAGCCGAGCCGGAACGCCGGCAAAATTATCATTTTTGTTGATCCCTATTTTGGAACGGCTTACGGGGACATAATCGAGGCCGAAGGCGAGTTAAGGATGCCCGGCGCTATCGAAGATTTTGACTATCAGGGATTTTTGGCAAAAGACGGCATTTCCGCTTCAATGGCTTATCCGGAAATAAAAATTGTCAAATCGGGCAATTATTCTAATCCCGCGGAAAAACTTTACGCGCAGTTGCTTAATTTTAAGGAAAAATTAAGGGAGCAAATGCAAAAGAACCTTCCGCAAAAAGAAGAGTCGGTTATTCAGGCGATGATTTTGGGGGATAGCGGCGTTATTGGCGACGACCTGAAGCAAGATTTATCCAAAAGCGGATTAAGCCATGCTATTGCCATTTCCGGAATGCACATTGTTTTGTTTTCCGCCTTTGTTTTCCAGATTTTTATTGCTTTGGGTTTTTGGAAAAAGCAGGCTGCCGCGGTTTCGCTAATTTTAATTATTGTTTACGTGATTATGGCCGGGTCGCCGGCTTCGGCGGTAAGGTCTGGAATTATGGCCGGCCTTTTGCTTGTGGGGCAGCTTTTTGACCGAGCGGCATATGCTTTGAGGTCGCTCGCAATGGCTGGGTTTTTGATTTTGCTCCAAAATCCGCTGGCGCTGAAATTTGATCTCGGGTTTGAGCTTTCTTTTCTGGCTGTAGCCGGGATTATCTGCGCCGGGCCGCAAATTAACAGCTGGCTCGATAAAAAACTATTCAAAAGCCGCTTGCCCGCGCTCAAGGAAATAATAGCATCAACCTTTTCTGCCCAAATACTTACCATTCCCGTGATTGTTAATTCTTTCGGCTATTTTTCTTTAGCATCGTTTTTTAGCAATATTCTCGCAATCCCGATACTCGCCGGACTTATGATTTCGGGAATAGTTTTTCCCGTCGCGGGGCTGATCGCGCCGATAATCGGTTCAATCGTTTCCGCAGTTTGTTTTTTATTTTCAAAATATTTGCTTTGGGTAATCAATTTTTCCGCCCATCTGCCATTCGCTGTTTTAGGCCTTAGCTTCGGATATTTGATCACAATTTCGTTTTATCTTGCCGTTCTTTGGATTTTTTGGAATTTAAGGAAGAAAAAAGATTTGGAAATTTTTTGGCAATAGATTATAATAAAGAATAAACCCTCCTTCGCCCTTCACAACTTTATGGCCTTGGCGAGGCGAAGGAATTAATCATAAAGCATTTGCTTGAATTGCTTTTAACCGGGCAAAAATAAATGGAAGAAAAGGCTTGGGTCATTTCAATTAATATGGGCTACGGTCACCAGAGGACAGCTTACGCGCTTGCTGATTTGGCTATCGGAAAGAAAATAATAAATGCCAACAATTACGAAGGCATCCCGGAAAAAGACAGGGTAATTTGGGAAGGTTCAAGGAGTTTCTACGAATTTGTTTCAAGGTCAAAGCGCATTCCATTTATCGGCAATTTTTTATTCTCGCTTTACGACAAAACGCAGAAAATATTCGAGTTTTATCCGAAGAGAGACCTTTCGCGCGCCAATTTTGTCGAAAAAAACACCTATAACCTTTTTATAAACGGCTGGGGCCGGCATTTGATAAAAAAGCTTTGGCCTAAAGCGGGGGAGAAGGCCAAACCGATTATCTCTACTTTTTTTACGCCGGCTTTTATGGCCGAATATTTTCGCTATCCCGGAGAAATCTATTGCGTTGTTTGCGATGCGGACATTTCCCGCAGCTGGGCGCCCCTGATTCCCGGCAAATCGCGCATAAAATATTTTGCGCCGAACGAGCGGGTGGTTGAGCGTTTGCGTCTGTACGGAGTCAGGAAGGAAAATATTTTTTTAACCGGCTATCCATTGCCGGTAAAATGCATTGGCAGCGACGATATGAAGCTTTTAAAATACGACGTGGCGAACCGGCTGGCGAATTTAGATCCGAAAAGAGTGTATCGCAAGCAATACGTTTCGTTGGTTAAAAATAAATTGGGAGAAACCCCCAACAACGGCGACCATGTGCTTACTCTGATGTTCGCGGTAGGGGGAGCGGGAGCGCAAAAAGAAATCGGCGTAAAATTACTGCAACAATTTAAAGAAAAGATAGGTGCTAGGGAAATGAAAATTATTTTAGTCGCCGGCACCAACCGAAAGATCAAAGAATATTTTGAACAGGAAATAAGGGCGTTGAAAATGGAAAAATTCCGTAATCTGGAGATAATTTTTGCCGATAATTTTTCTGATTATTTTGACAGTTTTAACGAAGCGATAAGCAAGGCGGATGTTTTGTGGACAAAGCCGTCGGAACTTTCTTTTTATTCCGCTCTGGGGCTGCCGATTATTATTGCTCCGACCATAGGCTCGCAGGAAGATTTTAACAAAGAGTGGCTCTTAATGCATGGTTTCGGGGCGGAACAGCGGGATACAACCTGCATAGAAGAATGGATTTTCGACTGGCTTAAGGCCGGCCATTTGGCGGAAATGGCGATGGAAGGCTTTGTCGAGGGCCGGCAATTGGGCGTTTTTAATATAGATAAGATAATTTCACAATGAGTTTCTCATTAGGACAATACGCCTGGTTTTTTATCGCGATACTCAGTTATCTCTTTTTTGCGATATCTTCTTTGGGCGACAAAATTTTGCTGGCGAGATCGCCGAAACCAAGAGCTTATACTTTTTACGTGAGCCTTTTGAGCGTTATAGCGATATTCGCCATACCTTTTGTGGATTTTGATTTGCCAAGCGGCATCGCCGCTTTGTGGATTGTTTTGGACGCGATTATTTACATTGCCGGCTTATTCGGGCTTTTCAGCGCTTTGGAAAAATTTGACGCATCAAGCGTGGTCCCGGCAATCGGCGCAGCCCAGCCGATATTCATTTTTGGCCTAACTTATGTTTTTTGGGGCCCCCAGCCCTTGGGCGTGCGGGAGATTTTGGCCTTCGGCCTTTTGCTTATCGGGACATTGCTCATAAGTATTGACCAGGATAGCAGGATTTTTACGAAAGAGAGCCTAAAGTTGTCTTTAGTCACGGCAACACTTTTTTCTATGGACTTTGTATTTTCGAAATTCATATTTTTAGACCAGCCTTTTTGGCAAGGATTTATATGGATAAGGATCACCACATTTATTATGGCAATTTTTTTGCTGCTTAATAAGAATTTTTATCGGGATATCTTTGAAAGCAAAGAAAAAGTCAGCCAGCAAACAGGTGCAATCTTTTTTCTGGCGCAGGGTGCCGGGGGAGCGGCGACTGTTCTGCAATCATTTGCAATCGCTCTTGTTCCGATTGTTTATCTGCCGTTTATGAATGCCTTAAAAGGATTGCAATATGCTTTTGTCTTTATTTTCGTTGTATTTTTCACGTTTTATTTCCCAAAACTATTAAAAGAAAAGGTAACGCTCGCGGTTATCGCCCAAAAAACCATTTCAATCTTGGTTATCGCTTTGGGGCTGGCCATTTTATTTTTACAATATTAGGCTCGTTTTTGTCTTGATAGATTTATCTCGCCATGCTATCTTTTAGTTATTAGGTTTAGGATACCTAAGGTTTATTTATTACGGTGGCGATGCCGCGGTAGCGATATTCGCGTGGAGAGGTGCCTGAGCGGTTTAAAGGGATGGTTTCGAAAACCATTGTGGGGAAACTCACCGGGAGTTCGAATCTCCCCCTCTCCTCAGCAAATTTTACTGCGTAAAATTATGCGAGTAGTTAGTAATTTGTAGTTTGTAATTAGGGTAAGGAATTATTAGGATATAGTAAATTTGCTCCCAAAGGACAAACTACTCACACAAAGCACAAAAGCTCATCCGCCAGCTGGCGGATGACACGTAGGCGAATCTCCCCCCATATACACATTGGTTAATTTACATCAAAATTAAAATTAAAATAATTTATGTTTTCTTTTTCTAGCAAAAAAATGGACGGGCCGGATATTAAAAATCTTGAAGAGGCAAAAAAATATATCAGCCGGCTTGAGAAAAAAATGGACGAGGCTTTGGATAAAATAAAAGAGATTGAGAAACAAAACAAGTTTTTTTTCCAGAAAGCCGGCCTGGTAAGGTTTAATCCTTTCGGAAGCGTGGGCGGAGACCAAAGTTTTTCTTTGGCAATGCTTGATACCCAAAATAACGGGTTTATAGTCACATCCATTTATACTAAAGAGGGTAATCGCATATTCGCCAAACCAGTGGAAAACGGCATTTCAAAATATCAATTATCCGAGGAAGAAAAAGAAGCAATAAAACAGGCTAAGTAATAAGCCTTTTTGTTAAATTAGCCCGAAAGCAAGATATGGCAGAAACAGCAAAACAACAGAATATTCAAACGATAAAAACGCCGGTGGTGGTTGTTTTGGGGCATATTGACCATGGCAAAACATCACTATTGATGGCGATAAAAGATTTTAAAGTCTTGGCCAAAGAATCCGGGGGCATAACCCAGCACGTCGGCGCTTATGAAATAGAACACAACAACAGGAAAATAACTTTTATAGACACCCCCGGCCACGAGGCGTTTTCGGCTATTCGGGCGCGGGGCTCAAAAATAGCCGACATCGCGATTTTAGTGATTGATGCTGCCGAAGGGTTAAAAAAACAGACCCGAGAAGCCATTGAATTGGTCAAAAAAGATAAGCTGCCTTTGATTGTAGCGATAAACAAGATGGATAAGCCCGATGCAAATCCGGAAATGGTGAAGCGCCAGCTTGCCGATGAAGAGATATATGTTGAATCAATGGGCGGAACCACGCCGGCAATTGAAATGTCGGCAAAAACCGGCAAAGGCATTAATGATCTTCTGGATATGATACAACTAGTCGGGGAGATGGCTGAATTCAAGGCCGATAGCGCTTCTTCAGCCGAAGCCGCCATTATCGAGGCTTATTTGGATTCGCGGCGGGGGCCTACGGTTACGGCTATTGTCGAAAAAGGGATTTTGAGGCCGGG
>JAQUOQ010000001.1 GCA_028717005.1 Minisyncoccota bacterium | reverse complement strand
GGTGGGCGAGTTTAACGCGCTAAAAACCGTTTTGGAAGAGCATAAAAATATTACCGGCGAGTTAAAGCAGTCTACGGAAAACCTGAAAAATATTTTATCAAACAACCCGATGAGAGGCGCGTTTGGCGAGGAGATAGCCGATAATTTATTAAAAAGCGTGGGGTTTGTGGAAGGCGAAAATTACATAAGCAATACTGCCCAGGAAAATGCCGCGACCAGGCCTGATTTCACCGTTTTCCTGCCCGACAAGACAAAAGTTAATATTGATGTGAAATTTCCCTACCAATCATTGATAAAATATATCGAGTCCGAAGATAAGGCGAACAAGGAAAAACATCTTAAAGATTTCGCCCAGGACATTAAACAAAAGATAAAAGAAGTTTGCACCCGCGATTATATCAATCCTGAAGAGAAAACGGTTGATTTTGTCATTTTGTTCGTTCCGAACGAAATGATATTCAGTTTTATTTACGAAAATCTGCCCGAGGTGTGGAACGAGGCTATGGCTAAAAAAGTAATCCTTGCCGGTCCGTTCAGTTTTATCGCGATATTAAGGATGATTTACCAATCGTATAGGAATTTTAAATACCAGGAAAATCTTTACGAAATAATAAAGCTTATAAAAATGTTTGAGCAGGAATACGAGAAATATAACCTGGAGGTTGATGTTTTAGGAAGCCGATTGAAATCGGCGTCAGACCAGTTCGATAAAGTTTCCGTAACCCGGACGAAAAAATTAACCGGTATCGTGGAGAAAATAAAGGGCGAGGCTAGTGAAAACACTATGCTTAGCAATGATTCCGAAGAACAATGATATTGGAAAAACTGGAAAAAATATTAGCCAAAGAACCGCCCTTCCGGCTTAAGCAGGCGAAAAGAGCGGTTTTTCATGAATTGATTGAGGATTGGGACAGTGCCACCAATTTGTCTTTGGATATGCGAAAAAAATTGAAAAAGAACTGTCCGTTGAAAATAAACCATAAATTATTTAAAGATCCGAGCGGCGACACCATCAAAGCTTTGATAGAGCTTGAAGACGACAACAAAATAGAAACTGTTTTAATGCTCCATACAGGCCGGCGCTCCACTGTTTGCGTTTCCTCGCAAATCGGCTGCCCGCTTGGCTGCGTATTCTGCGCCACCGGACAAATGGGTTTTAAAAGGAGCCTTACGGATGGGGAAATCGCAGAACAGGTTTTGCTTTTTTGCCGCTATTTAAAAAATAACTACAAACCGGCGCGGACGGTAACAAACGTGGTTTTTATGGGAATGGGGGAGCCGTTTTTAAACTACGAAAACGTGTGGCGGGCAATCGGCTTAATCAACGATAAAGATTCTTTTAATATCGGCGCCCGCAAAATATCGGTTTCTACTTCCGGAATAACGGAAGGCATAAAAAAAATGGCGGACGAAAAGCTGCAGGTTAATTTGTCTATTTCTTTGCACGCGCCAACGGACGAATTGAGGCAGGAGATTATGCCGGTCGCGAAAAAATATCCTTTGAAGAAAATTTTAAAAGCAGTTGACGATTACATCGCTAAAACTTCGCGGAAGGTGATGTTTGAATATCTGATGATAAAAGGCGTTAATGATACCATGGAAAATGCCGAACAATTGTCGAAAATAATGGACAAGCCTTTGTATATGGTAAATCTGATAGCTTATAATCCGACCGGGCAATTTAAAGCCACGGATAATAAAACGATAAAACTTTTCAAAACATATCTGGAAAGGCGGGGAATATTTACGACCCAGCGGTATGAGTTTGGGAGGAGCATCAAAGCGGCTTGCGGGCAGCTGGCTGCGAAGAATAAATAATCTTTGTGAGACTCGCCACATTAGCTTAAAAATGGTAAAATCTAAAAAAGATGCAACAAAAATATAAAAAAATATTATTAAAAATCGGCGGAGAAATCTTTTTAAAAGAGAACAGCAGGGGCGTGTCTGTTTCCGCGTACCGCGAACTTGCCGAAAAGATAGTAAAGATAAAAACGGAAAATAATATAGAATTGAGCATTGTAATCGGCGGCGGCAATATTTTTCGCGGCCGTGAAATTGGCGAAGAAAATTTTGACCGGGTTGTCGGCGATAATATGGGAATGGTTGCCACAACAATTAACGGCTTAGGTTTGGAAGAAGCGCTGAATAACGCCGGTTGTCCGGCGAAAATGATGGCCGCGATAAAAATCGGAAATATAGAAATGTTTAATAAGGCAAAGGCCGCAGAATATTTAGCGGAGGGCAAGGTGCTTATTTTCGCGGGAGGCACCGGCAACCCGTTTTTTACCACGGACAGCGCGGCGGCATTAAGGGCTTGCGAGCTGGATTGCGATTTAATAATGAAAGCAACAAATGTTGACGGAGTTTATGATAAAGACCCGGATGAGAATGCGGATGCGAAACTTTATAAACAGCTATCATACGAAGAAGCGATCGATAAAAAGCTGAAAGTGATGGACGGCACCGCTTTCGTGCTTTGCCGCGAAAACAAAAAGCCGATAATCGTTTTTAACGTCAAAGATATTTTGAATATCGGGAAAGCCTTGCGGGGAGAAAGTTTCGGCACTCTGGTGAGCTGATTTTATTTAAAAAAATAATTATAATAAAATATGAGAATAAAAGAAAACATAACATTGATTTTGGGATTAGTTTTGCCGATACTGACCATCGCAGTGATTATCGCTTTAATTTATATTCCCAGGTACACCAATCATCCTCAATACAGTTTTGTTTACATAGAATCTTACGATTACTACCAGTCTTACATAGTCCGGAACGGCAAGATTGTTTATCAGGACCTTAACGTGCCCCCAAAGCCTGTCCCTTCCGGCGGCACATCCACGCTACCCGCGAGATTTTTTGTTTATGACACTAAAGAAGATAAGGAAACAGAAATAACATTCGAACAGGCGCAAATGCTGAGTTTATATGATTCGCAAAAGTCTCCGGACGGCTACGAAATCATTAACGGAGAGAACAGCCCTGGATTATTTTTTAATAATTACCAAATCGACCGCAATTCGCTTTTTATAGTCGGCCACGGATTAAATAAAAAACTTAATATCCACGCAATCGGGAATAATTTTTACGGCAATTTAGTTTTTCTCGGGTGGATAAAATAAAATGGACAAACAGCAAGCCGTAGATATTGTTAAAAAAATAGGTGCCAGCCGGATTATCGGCAAGGAAGAATTGGATTTGGCTTATGACGAAGGGGCGCGTTCCGGTGTTCCGGAAATTTCGGATAGCAAAAGATCCAGAATAGCGAACATTCTTTTTTATGTCGGCGGGGGAATAGTTTTTCTGGGAGTGGCGATCTTAATCGGCGAAAATTGGAACGCCCTTGGTTCTCTTGTAAAAATAATCTCTACCCTGGGCATCAGCATTCTCGCTTATTTTCTCGGGCTGTTTTTCTCAAGGGATAAAAAGCTTAATATTTTAAAATCGGTTTCGTATTTTATATCCGCTATTTTAATGCCAGTCGGGCTGGGTGTGATTTTTAATCTGGCCGGATTTAATATTGCGTCGGCCGGCATCCAATCTTTGATATCGGCAATTCTTTTGTCTTTTTATCTGCTTTCTTATTTTTTGGCGAAAGAAGACATCTTTTTATTATTCAGCATAATATTCGGCACTTGGCTTTTCTTTGCCCTTACCGATTTCATTGTTGCCGGCAAAGCTTTGTTTGGCGATAAATTTATGCAATACAGGGTTTTATTGGCAGCCCTGTCTTATCTTTTTTTGGGATATTATTTCTCAAATATCGGCAAAAAAGGATTGCGCAGTTTTTTGTACGGCGTGGGAATATTTGCTTTCCTGGGTATTGCCCTTGTTTTGGGCGGCTGGCGGCCGAACCAGAACATTGTTTGGGAACTAATTTATCCTTTTCTTATTGTCGCTGTTCTTTTGCTGAGCGTATACCTTAAAAGCAATTCTTTTCTGGTTTTCGGATCGCTTTATCTGGTGGGTTATATTTTTAAGATAACCAGCGAATATTTTTCCCGCAGCCTTGGCTGGCCATTGGCATTGCTTGTTGCCGGATTGCTGATCATAGCAGCCGGCTACAGCTTCTTTTATATAAGGAAAAAGATAACGCCCGATGTTTTGAAATAATCGGAGATGTGTTATAGTAGTTTCGTTAATTAAAGAAATTTATGTCCCAATATTATAAAAAATCAACCAGGCTTTTTGATCCGAAATCAACAGAGCCGTTTAAGCTGAGCCGGTCAAAAATAGATTTGTTTATGGAGTGTCCGCAATGTTTTTATCTGGACAGGCGGCTTGGCGTGGGACGGCCCCCGGGCTTTCCTTTCAGCTTGAACAGCGCGGTAGATACTCTCTTAAAAAAAGAGTTTGATTTGCACCGGAAAGATGCGACGCCCCATCCTTTGATAGAAGAATTTGGGATTGACGCAATTCCCTACAGCCACGAAAAAATGGATATTTGGCGCAATACCCTGAAAGGAATCGAATATCTCCACGAACCAACCAACCTTTTGATTACCGGAGCGATTGACGACGTTTGGATTAATTCGCTGGGCGATTTATTGATTGTTGATTACAAGGCCACGTCCAAAGCCAGCGAGGTCAGTCTTGATGCCGATTGGCAGAGAGGATACAAAAGGCAGATGGAGATTTACCAATGGCTTTTCAGGAAAAACGGATTTAAGGTTGCGGAGACCGGATATTTCGTTTATTGCAACGGAGATACGGGCAAGCCCTACTTCGACAAAAAGCTGGAATTTGACATAAAGATTTTGCCCTATACCGGAACCGATTCCTGGATAGAAAAATCTTTGTCCAATATCAAAAAATGCCTGATGAGCGAAGACATTCCCGAAATGGACGAAAATTGCGATTACTGCAATTACCGGAAAAACGCGGTGATGGAAAAAATAAAACACGAAAAGAAATAATCAGGCGTTATGGAGGAAAAGAGCAAATCATACATCAAAAATCTTTTAGAGAGTAATGTCTTTACCGTTTCGGCATATCTGACGGTTTTAAACAGCATTCTCAATTCTTGCGAAGCAAAGGTAAAAGGCGAAGTCAGCGAGGTAAAAAAATGGAGCAGCGGCCATGTTTATTTTTCGTTGAAAGATAAAAAGGACGGCAGCGTCCTTAATTGCGTTATCTGGAATTACGACTACCGGATTTCGGGTTTGGAGCTGAAAGATGGAATGGAAATAATCGCTACAGGATTGCCGGATATTTATAAGCCGACCGGGCGATTGAGTTTTAAGGCGAAAACTATCAGGCTTGTGGGCGAGGGCGAACTGAAAAAGCAATACGAATTGTTAAAACAAAAGCTTGAAGCCGAAGGAATATTCGCCGAAGAAAAAAAGAGGGAAATACCGGAATTTCCGGAAACCATAGGCGTTATTACGAGCAAACAAGGAGCGGTTATTAATGATTTTTTAAACAATTTAGGCTGCTTCGGATTTAAAATAAAGATGATTGATTCCCGCGTTGAAGGGGAAGAAGCCACAAAAGATCTGTTGGCCGCGGTTAAATCAATCCGCAAACACAAAATAGATGTTTTGGTTGTAATGCGCGGAGGCGGATCGCTGGAATCATTCCTTGCCTTCAACAATGAAATTTTGGTGCGCGAAATTGCTGATTTTCCCGTGCCGGTTATAGCCGCGATCGGCCATGATAAAGATGTGCCGCTGCTGGCGCTGGCGGCAGACAAGATGGTTTCCACCCCCACGGCCGCCGCCAATATTTTAAGCGCCGGCTGGCAAACGCTTAATTTTAAAATCAAAGAACAGCAAAATATTATTTTAAATTTTTTCGCCCAAGCCTTGTCTGACGACAAGCATAAAATTAGAAATCTTTTCTCCCGCATGGAAACATATTTGCGCAAAGCCTTAAAAGAGTACGGCGCTTTGGAATACAAAATAAAACAGGTATTGCCTAAAATTTTGGAAAATCGGCTGGCGCAGTTCAGGCAGCAAATCGAATTAACCGAAAAGATGATTAATCAGAATAATCCGGAAAGGAATTTGAAATTAGGTTATTGCCTTGCGAGGAAAGGCGACAAAATAGTGAGGAAAGTTAGCGACGTTAGCATCGGCAATAAATTAGACATTCAGGTTTTTGATGGTACAATCAATAGCGAGATAAAAAAATTAACCCGCAAATAGCGCATGTTTGGGGACTTCGTCCCCCAAACATTAAAAATAAGATAAAAAATATGGCGAAAGATAAAAATTTAGGGCAAAACCTAAAAAAATTAACAAAAATAGCCGAATGGTTTGAAAATCAGGAAGAGATTGACGTGGAAGAGGGATTGGAAAAAATAAAAGAGGCTGCCGAAATAATCAAGGAAACGAAAAAGGGGCTTAAGGCGGCCGAGAACCAGTTTGAAGAAATAAAAAAAGAGCTGGAAAGGGACTAGGTTGCCGCACATTTGCAATAATTCTTTAAAAAAGGTAAATTATATATGGTATCCTTTAAAATCAGGAACCATTTATGTTTATCATCGTCTACTTGAAGGAGATGTTTGCGATTGGGTGATAGTCTGACGGAAGAAAACAACGGAAATAACAACAAGAAAAAAATATTTATTTGCCCGATTTGTGGCGAGGAAACCGAAGACAGTAACGGAGAAAACGGTAGTGGTAATGGCAATGGAAATCGCCAAAGAACAAGGCATCATCCGCTTAAAAAGGCGGTGTGGGGATCGAACGACTATACTATAAAGGTGTGTAGTAAATGCCATCCAAGGCTTGAGAGTAACGTATCGAGAATGGAGGCTATTATTCTTAAGCTTTTCGCAAAGAGTTACGCTGAAGTCAACGCCTTATTTCAGTCCAGCGGAGGGAGAGATTTTAGCGACGCAGAGCTTGAGAAAATTTGTTTTGATGGTTTCTTAAGGTTAAAAAAGCTAGACAGGAAAGTCTTGATGATAAAACTGCGGAACAAGCTGGTTCCCATAGATGCCATGAAGAATATGATAAACCAGATATTGGGGCGTTAAATTTAATTTAATTGCCTCTTTTTTTGTTCCGTTATATAATTAGGGGGTAATAAATACAAAACAGAAATATGACAACTTTAACAGACGAAAATTTTGAAGAGTTTTTAAAAAAGGCCAAAAAGCCGGTTTTAGTTGACGTGTTTACTGCCTGGTGCCCGCCTTGCAAAATGCTTTCGCCGGTTATGGAAAAGGTAGCGGAAGAATATGCCGAGAAGATTATTGTGGCAAAAATGGATTTGGATTTGTGCCCGATAACCGGAAATAAATACGAGATAGACCGGATACCGACGGTAATTTTATTTAAAAATAACGAAATGGTTGATGCTTTCGTCGGGTTTCGGCCCAAGGAAGATATTAAAGCCTGGGTAGATGATTTAATATAATAAAAGCATGGAAGAAAAAGAACTTAAACAAAAAACTGCCGAACTTATTTCCTTTTACGAAAAATACGCTAAAGAAAACGGTTTCAAATTAAATCCGAACCGCAAAATCGTGGAAGGAGTTGTCCGGGCATTGATAATGAAAAACGAGGCGTTCGGCGCGAAATACTGCCCGTGCCGGAAACTGGGGAATGACAAAAAAGCGAACAAAAAAATAATCTGCCCTTGCGCTTACCACAAAGAAGAGATCGAAAAAGAAGGGCATTGTTATTGCAATCTATTCGTGAAATAGCAGTAAAGAGCAATGTTTGGGAGCGAGGTCCCCAAACATTTAAAAAATCGCCCAGATGGGCGATTTTGTTTGCCTAATTTATTTATTGTTTATGCGGATTATTCATTAGCGCGCCTTGTGTATTCTCCGCTTTCGGTGTTTATCTCCAGTATGTCGCCTTCGTTTATGAATAAGGGGGCGGCAATTTTTGCTCCGGTTTCCAGTGTGACAACTTTGTTTCCCGATTGGGCGCGGTCGCCCTTTACTCCCGGCGGCACTTCGGTAACTTTTAATTTCACTTTTATCGGCAGAGAAACATTTATAATTTTCCCGTTAAACAGAATGGTCGTAACCACTTCGTTCGGTTTTAAAAATTTTGCCGAATCGCCGATTTTTTCTTCGTCCAGTTCAAACCTTTTGGAAGGGTTGTTTACTTCGGAAAAAGTATATCTGCCTTTGTTTTGGAAGATAAATTTGGCTTCGCTTTTTTCGATATCAGCTTCCTCAAAAGAATCCCTGGGCTGGGCGCTCCTTGATATTACCGCGCCAGAGACGAGATTTCGTAATTTCATTTGCAAATAAGAATGGCCCCGGCCCTTAAAAGTATTTTCCGCCTCCACGATTTCGTAGGGCTGGTCGTTTACGATTACTATTTTTCCTCTGGTTAGTTCTGAATAAGATAGCATTTTAGTGTTTTAATTTAATAATAAGAATGTTTGGCAGCCTGGCTGCCAAACATGTGTTAATGCGTTGTTTTTATTGTTTGCAATGTTATTTTTCCTGCCCTGTTAAATAATTTTGCTTCGCAAAATAGAATTTAAGCCACCGCTTAAATTCTAATTAACAGGGTGAATGCGCCATTCGATATCTTTTTCGTCACCCGCGAATTCCAGCCATTCGCCGCCATCGTCAATAACAAACCATTTTTTCCGTGCTTGCGACCACACCATCGGCTGTTTGTCGTAATATGGTTTTTTTATCACCTCTTTTGGTTTCAAGCGATCCAGTTCCAGCCATTTTTTGAAGACCGTTTCAATCGTGTAATCCAGATTTCGTGATTTTGCCCATTCGGCTACTATACTAATAGCCGATTTTGCTTTTTTTGTCGAGCCCGCTAATTCTATCAATTCTTTTGCCGGACGCGTAAATCTGGAATAAATTATTTTCCTTTTTTTCGCGCTTTCTTTCACTTCATCCAAAGTAAGCCCTTTGGTGGCAAAGTAATAGTTTACCACTTCCTGAATATCAGTCTCTTTCTTTTGGTCAGCCTTTTTCTTTTCCGCTTTTTTTTCGGCTTGTTTAGGTTTAGTCTTCATATTGGTTTAATTTTTCCAGCACGGAACTATAAAATTGTTTCACTTTTTCCAGTTCTTTCTCTCCGCTGCCGGTAATTTTGTAAATCCGCCGCCTTTCTTGCAATTCGCTTTTAACAAATCCCTGGTCTTCCAGGCGGTACAGTGCCCGATAGGGGGTAATGTTTCCCGGGCGGAAGCCAAATTCTTTTTCAATAACCAGCGGCAGTTCCCAAGCGTAATTTGGCCGCTTTTTCAGGGCGGTTAATATGTAAATCCAAAGATTTTCTTTTGTGTTCGATTTTTCCAATCGGGCGTATGGTTCCATAATATTCCACAGGGTTATATTGACAAACTATTTTACGGCTGTAAAATAGTATTAAGCCTAAAATAAGGCAATAATAACTAAAAACATTATAATATTTTTTTAAAGATATGGCAAAGAAAACAGCTAAAAAATCGCTAAAGAAGGCAGCCGCAGTTCCGGCAAAGAAAAAGGGCGGAGAAATTAAATTGGCTATTGCCGGTTTGGGCAATTGCGCCAGCTCGTTAGTCCAGGGCATCTATTATTACAAGGATGTGAAAGATGACGACGAATTAGTGCCCGGATTGATGCACAACATTCTCGGCGGTTATAAAATTTCCGACATAAAGATTGTGGCGGTTTTCGACGTTGATAAGCGGAAGGTGGGCAAAGACGTGAGCGAAGCTATATTTGAAAAACCTAACTGCACAAAAATATTTTGCAGCAACATTCCCAAAATAGGCGTAACCGTAAAAATGGGCCCGATTTTGGACGGCGTGGCAGACCATATGAAAAATTATCCGGACGACCAAACCTTTCTGCCGGCAGACAAGAAGCCTGTTAACATCGCGGAAGAATTAAAAAAATCGGGAGCAGATATCCTTGTAAGCTATATGCCCGTTGGTTCGCAAAAAGCTACCGAACATTACGCGCAAGCCGCATTGGATGCCGGCGTAGGTTTTATTAATTGCATGCCCGTGTTTATCTGTTCCGACGAAAAATGGGAAAAGAAATTCCGGGATAGAGGATTACCCTGCATCGGCGATGACATCAAGTCGCAAATCGGCGCCACTATAACGCATCGTATTTTGTCGCATTTATTCGCGGAGAGAGGCGTTACTATCGATCGGTCTTACCAGTTGAATGTCGGCGGCAATACGGATTTCCTAAATATGTACGGAGAAAGGGCGCGGCTAAAAACAAAAAAGGTATCAAAAACCGAGGCAGTCGAATCCCAATTGGCAAAAAGGCTTAGCTACGATAATTTGCATATCGGCCCGTCGGATTATGTCCCGTTTTTAAAAGACAATAAAGTTTGCTTCATCAGGATGGAGGGGAGGAAATTCGGAAATGTGCCGATTGAATTGGAATTGCGATTGTCGGTGGAAGATTCTCCGAATTCCGCTGGCTGCGTAATTGAAGCCATCAGGCTGCTAAAAATCGGTTTGGATCGGGGCGTGGGCGGGTCTCTTATTTCTTCGTCCGCCTATTTTATGAAACATCCGATACAGCAGTTTACTGATGAAAAAGCGCGGGAGATGATCGAAGAATTTATAGACGGCAAAAGAGAAAGATAGTATATTAAAAATAAATTATAATTATAATATTATAAGCATGGAACCAAACAAAAGATTTATAAGTTCTGTTACCGATGGTAATCTCTGGATTTACATCCTTTCTCTCGGCAAAGAACAAGAGGTTCAGCAAAAAGAGACATCGCGCCTGATATTTGAAAAATTTGGCTTTCTGCCGAATGAGCTGATGGTTCGAACTGTTTTATTCCGCCTTAAGAACGATGGATATATCAGCAAGGAAAAACTTAAAAGCGAAAAAGCTTACAAGACTACGGATAAAGGAATAAAAGAATTGGAAAACACGAAAAATTTTTGCCAAAATTTATTGCTCAAAATTTGATAATGATATTTTAAGCAACCTATGGGTTGTTTTAAAACAATATATTTTAATATGTTGGATACAAAAAGAAGCTGGTTTAAAGATGTGGAAGTAATTATTGGTAAAATGTTTGGAGTTTTACCTCTTACGCCGAACCAATATACGCTTTTGTCTGGGGCAGTAGCTATAGTTGGCGCATCCCTAATAGCAAAGGAATTATTCTGGTGGGCGATTTTATTTTTTCTAATCGCTTCGTTTCTGGATTTTATCGACGGAGCTGTGGCCAGGCAAAAAAATATAAGCACCAAGGTCGGCGCATATCTTGATACGATTTTTGACAGATATGTAGAGGGCATAATTTTATTAGGCTTTCTTTTCGTTAATTTGCCCGCTATATTTTTCGTGCCGGGCTATGTTTGGATATATTTAACTATGTTCGGTTCGATCGTCACTACCTACGCGAAGGCGGCGGCTAGGGAAAAAGATCTTGTTAATCAGGAATTAAAAGATGGCTTATTGTCTCGCGCGGAGAGATTGATACTTCTTTTCGTCGCACTGATTTTTGCTGCTTTGTACCCGGACTATCATTACGCATCAGCTGTTATATTTATTATGGCGTTACTGGCAAATTTTACGGCAATCCAGCGAGTATGGTCCGCCATTAACATCAATAAAAATAAAACATTCTAAAAGAAAGTTGATTTTTGGGGGTGTAAGGTAAAAATTTTACGCCTTTTTTATTGTTTTTGACAAAATCTGCAAACAGGTTATACTTAAAATAGTCATTTTTTAAAAGAGGGGTGACTAAATTGGCTTTAAATCGTGAAAAATTTGATGGTAAAAGAGCTGTTATATGGGATTATACGGCCATTGTCGCAGTAGACAAAATCCGAGCCCGCATCGCGGCGGAATGCATCAGCAGGCATTTCAAGCTTAGGCAAGAAGAAGTGCTCTTGCAGTGTTCAGCGGAAGACTATGTTTCGCCTAAAGAATTGTTGGCGAAGTTAGTTCCAGAAGCGGAAATCTGTAAGCGGATGAAATGCACTATCGATTTTTACAAACAAGAAATAAATAAAGTGCATGAGGACCCGCCTATCGCAAAAACCGCCATGGAAGCGATATATCGATTAGATAAACAATATCCGGATATCTCGCAAATGATTGTTGCTCCAATGGAAGCGAATTTGGCGATTATATGGGCGCGCCGCAGAGGATTGCAAGATACGATGAAAGCAGTGTTCGGATGTAACATGGAGAAAGTAAGCGATCTCAAGGGCGGCCTTATCGCGGCAAGATTAATTTATGTTAGCGGTTCGCCTTTCCGATTGCCCCTACCAAACGGTAATGAATTAGTGCCGATAGGCGTCGCATCGACTCCGAAACGGAAAAATCTTTTTTTGGCGCGGGGCGTTAAAGATGTGATCGGCCAGGTTAATTATTCGAACATTTCCAAAATTTTGGAAAAGCTCGATGTAATCGCGCAAGTAAAGTTATAAAATCCTTGCGCTTTTTTTTATTTAAGATTATTATTTAAATGTAAATATTTTATCGCGAAGATGAACAAAGAAGATATACAAGGAATATTGTTTGATTCTGACGGAACATTGTTCCGTAGCGAATATCGCCAGGCAAAAGCATGGGACGAGATTTTAGCTGAGTATAATCTTTCCATTCAGCCGGAAGATTATTTCCTTTACGCCGGAAAAACAAGCGAAGAAATAGAGGAAATGATTGCCAAAAAAAATAATTTGAAAATCGAAAAGGGATCGCTAGTAAAAAGGAAAGACGAGTTGATGCTAAAATTATATGGCAAAGACAATTTGGAGCTGATGCCTTGCGCGCGAGAAGCTGTGGAGTATTTTCACAATAATCCGAGATTTAAAATAGCGTTGTGCACAAATGGCAACAAAGAAGAGATGGAGGTAAAACTGGAGAGAAATGGCTTTGCCAGATATTTTTCTGTTGTGATAACAAAAACAGATGTTGAAAAAGCGAAACCGTTTCCCGATATTTATTTGAAAGCGATGCAGGAGTTAAACCTTTCGCCAAACCAATGTTTGGTGATAGAGGACACAGAACATGGCCTTGAAGCAGCCAAGAGAGCCGGTGCCTATTGTTTTGTGGTGCCGCACGAATTTTCGAATAGCCACAATTTTGATAAAGCCGACAAAGTTTTAACTTCGCTTAAAGATTTAGTTGATTTTTTCAGATAATTTTTGCACCTTTTAGCAGGCCAATTTTTCTCAAAAATGGAAATGCTGCGTAAAAAAGCGGGGCTTTTTTTCCATGCACAGCAGATTTTCTGTTTAAAAGGCAGTTTTTAAATTCATCAAGAGTTTGGGCGGCGCATTCCGTATAGACAGTGCCGATCCCTTTATGGTAATGGGCATCGCTGCCGCCGGTCATAGCTAAATTATTTTTTTCGGCGAATTCGCGCGCCATTCTGTCGGGCATCGAAAAAGGCAGCCGCCCGTTGAAAACCTCTATACCATCAATGATATTCAAGTATTTTGATAAATCATCTTTAAATCTCTCCGTGCCATGGCAGGGATGGGGAATTATTGCTACGCCGCCTTGCTTTTTGATTTCGTTTATAACCCAGACGGGATCTTTGCCTTTTCCGTCTATTTGTTTGTTTAAAAATAATCCCAAAATATCTCCCTTGTTTGTCTTTATTTCTTCGCCGAAAATTATTTTTGCGTTAAGTTCGCTACCAATCGCAGCTGCTTCCGTCCAAGCTGCCGCGGTTTCGTGATCGGTTATGGCAACGCCATCAAGCCCGGCGTTTAGGGCTTGTTTAATGATTTCGCGCGGAGACGATGATCCGTCCCACGAATAATAGCTGTGGCAATGCAGATCGATTTTCATAGTATATTTTATTATATACTGTTGTATTTTTAAAACAAGATAAGGGTTTCGCCGGAAAAATATTTTGACAAAAAGGCAGATTCGACTATACTGATAAACAGTACAAAGGATGTGAAAAAATGAATAAGAAAATGCCTATCTATGCCACACTCGAGTACCGAGATGTTATCATAACCAGCAAGGGCCTCGTCAATTTGGGAGTGTCTCCGAAAAAGATTAAACATCTTAAGAAAGGTGACGGAACCAGGATAACGCTAGTCCAATGCGCCACCCCAAAAATCATGGAAGCAGTTCTTACTCAATTCAGCCCGCCGGCCGCTCAGGCGATTCACATTTAAAATAAAGACGCTTAAAACCCGTCTTTTTTTGTTGAAGGCAGGACAAAAATCTGCTATCCTAAAACCATGAAAAAAAGGATTTTTATAGCGATTAATTTGCCGGATAAGGTAAAAGAGAGGGCGTATGAAATCCAGCAGGAGGTGGACAGCTCCTTTGCTTATTTTACCGGCGCTTCTCCGATAAAGTGGACCAAAAAAAATAATTTGCATGTTACCTTATTTTTTGTCGGCTATCTTGAACTGGACGATCTGGCCCAGGTGTTTAATATAGTCCAAAATGTGGCTGATGATACCGACGCTTTTGATTTAAAGTTAAAAAATATTGATTACGCCCCTCCGGGAAAAATTCCGCCTAAAATGGTATGGATAAACGGAGAAAAATCAACGGAACTCGGCAATTTGCAGCAAAAACTGGAGGCTAGCCTCTTGGAACATCCAAACATAAATTTGGAAAGAGAAAACAGCGGCTTTATTCCGCACATAACCTTAGGCCGGATTGTACAATGGCAGTGGGCGAGGATAAATCCCGAGGAGATAACCGAGCTAAACAAAGATTTTCCGCATGTATTTGGCGTTAGAACTATAGAGGTGATGGAAAGCGAGCTTAAAAAAGGCGGAGCAGAATATACTATTTTAAAATCTTTTAACCTTAAATAAAAATGAAAATATATTTTATTGGCATTGGGGGAATCGGAGTTTCTGCTTTGGCGCAATATTACCTTCAAAAAGGCGATAAAGTTTTCGGTTCTGATGCGTATGCGTCGGAAATGACAGAAATGCTTTCGAAATTAGGCGCTAATATCGTGATTGGGCCGCAAAAAAAAGAAAATATTTCGGCGAACCCCGCTTTCGCCAGTTCCAGTGAGGCGCAGTATGATTTGGTAATTTACAGCCCGGCGGTTAAAAATGACAATCCGGAATTGATGGAAGCGAAAGGCAGGGGGATAAAGTGCTTAAGTTATCCCGAGGCACTGGGCGAAATGACAAAAGAAAAATATACAATAGCCATTGCCGGCACCCATGGAAAAAGCACTACGACCGCAATGGTCGCGCTGATATTAATCAAGGCCGGATTGGATCCGACTGTTGTTGTCGGGACAAAACTAAAAGAATTCGGCAATTCTAATTTTCGGATGGGCAAGTCAAAATATTTTGTTATCGAGGCGTGCGAACACGAGGAATCTTTTCTTAATTACCGGCCGCAAATAGCGGTTATCACGAATATCGAGGGAGATCATCTTGATTACTACAAAACATTGGAGAATATTAAGCGCGCATTTAATGAATTTGCAGGGCAAGTACCGGAAGACGGATTTGTGATTAAAGGCAGAAATGCGCAAATAGAAACAAAGGCGAAAATCAGTAATTTTTCTTTGGAAGAAAATAAAGAAGATGCGCAAAAGATTAAAGCCATTTTGAAAGTTCCCGGAGACTATAATATTTTAAACGGGTTGGCCGCGCTTGGCGTGGCAAGGCTTTTGAATATTTCGGACGAGGTATCTTTGATGGCGCTATCACAATTTTATGGTTCTTGGCGCCGGTTTGATACGATAGATTTGCCTGGCTTTACCCTGATAGATGATTATGCCCATCATCCCACGGAAATAGGGGCAATGCTTGCGTCGGCACGCGAAAAATACAAAGATAAAAAAATATTATGCGTTTTCCAGCCCCACCAATACCAGCGAACGCAATTTCTGTGGTCGGATTTTATTAATGTTTTTAAAAAAGCATTGGCCGAAAAATGGGTGGATGATTTAATTCTCCTAGATGTATATGATGTAATCGGTCGGGAGGGCGGGGATATTGCCAAAAATTATAATTCTAAAATATTGGCGGAAAAAATCGGGGAGAAATGCATTTACTTGTCCGACAGTACTAAATTGGAAGAATATTTTTCCGGAAAGGAGGTTGTGATTATGATGGGCGCGGGCAATATTTATAATCTAAGCCAGGAGATTAAATCCAAATATCTCGGCGCCTGTGCCGACTAACTAATCGGAGTTTGTTGTATTGCAGGCACCCGGTTAATTCTGTATAATATTAGATATTAGCAAAGTGGAATCAAGATTAGATGCCAAAATCCATCGATATAGATAGTAAAAATTATTCTGTTAAAGAATTTGTCGAGAAGCTTAATTTCGATGAATGCGTTTTTGATCTGTTAAAATTTATTGAAAAAGACAATAAAAAAGTCAAAGATTTTTTAATTACTAAATACTTGGGAGCATCGCTACCCGCCAATACCGAAGAATATGTACTTGAGTATTTTATAAATAACAGCGTTTTTAGTGCGGCCACGATGGCTAATCCCGCCACTTCAATCGTCACAGAGCTTCTCTATGTGAGACCTAATCTTAACCATCCTATCGACAAATATTTTTTAGCATCTAAAAGCGGAAAAGCGATACGGTCGCGAATAGAAAAAGTGGAAGAAAATATTCATTCTTTAATCGAAAAGTATTTTGAGAAAAATGAAAAAGTTTTAATAGGTAATGTGGGGGGTGGACCCAGTCGGGACATTTCGGATGTTTTTTCCAAATATTATGTTGATAATGATAATATTGATGCTGTAAGTATAGATAGGGATGGCTTTTCAATAAAAAGAGGCAAATTATTGGCTAAGATCGGCAATGTTGAAAATAAAATAGATTTTTTGGGTATTAATTTTATGAAGCATAAGCCCAAAAAGAAATTTGATATTATACTTTTAGTGGGCGTGCTTTGCGGACTGCCGTCTGAAACATGCGTTTTGGTATTAAAAAACACCAAAAGAATGTTAGCGAGAGGCGGTTGCATTATGGCAAGCAACGTTACTCCAAAAATGCTCGAGGACGATCCGTTCACCTATTTTCTCATGGAAAAAATTCTTAATTGGAAATTAATTTTTAAGGAGGAGGAATTGCTTAAAAATATTTTTAGAAAATCCGGATTAAAGTGGCAACAAAACTTTACCGATGAATATGGTTTTCATAACATGGGGATAGGGATTTAAATAATTATTTCCCCAATTTTTTATGAATTATTACGTTTTAGTTAATCTTATAAATGGCAGTGTTTCAATCCTCTTTGGCTTGTTCGTTTTTCTTAAAGATCGGAAAAATTCAACAAATAGAAATTTTTTCTTGATGGGCGTAGGTGTTTCGCTTTGGAGTTTTGCATACGCTCGATGGATGATCGCGGGAACAGAGTCAGATGCTCTTTTTTGGTCAAAAGTGCTTAATTTAGGAGCCACCATTATCCCGATTTTTTATCTTCACTGTGTATTAAGTATTTTGAATATAGTTAAAGAAAAGAAAAAAATATTATTTTTCGGATATTCGATTACAATCTTGTTTTGTTTGTTTAGTTTCACTCCTCTTTATATTACTTCAGTTAAACAGGTATTATCATTTCCTTATTGGCCGCAAGCCGGTCCACTTTATGTGCTTTTCTTAATATTTGGTTATTTCGGTTTGACCGGTTATGGCGTTTACGAATTATTAAAAGCGCGAAAAAATGCTGATATAGAAAAAAACCATCAAATTAATTATCTTGTTCTGGGAACGGTTTTTGGTTTTCTTGGCGGAGCTTTTAATTTTCCTTTTATGTTTGGTTTTGGAATTTTTCCACTAGTCCTTATACTTGGACAAATAGCGGTTGTTTTATTTTACTATTTTTCAGGAATGGCCGCCATTAAATACCATCTATTTAATATTAGGTTGTTATTGACTGAATTGCTTGTAGAAATAATGGGTATAATTTTATTGATTTTGCCCTTTGTTATGCCGACAGAAGATTTAAAGGTTTTAACGATTACGATATTTATTTTATTTTTAGTATTTGGTTATTATTTGGTTAAAGCTACGCGTGAAGAGATTGAGAGAAAAGAAGAGGCAGAAAGAATAAGCAAACTTAAAACCGAGTTTATCTCCATTGCTTCTCACCAATTGCGGACCCCATTAGCTGCGATTCGAGGATATGCCTCAATGCTTAAAGACGGTGATTATGGCGAATTCCCGGATCAGGCGGAAGTTGCTGTTGATTATATATACGAGGCCAGCGTTAATATGATTAAATTGGTAAACAGTCTCCTTTCCGTAAGCAGGCTAGAAAAGGGGCAGATAGAATTAAAAATGCAGGATGTTTCCGTGGATAGTCTTCTCGAAGAGTGCATAAAGGATATCGAAATATTAGCGAAAGATAAGGGGCTTTACATAAAGTACAAAAAATCAAGGGCTAAACTGCCATCAATAAAAGGAGATCCCGAAAAGATTAAACAAGCATTAAACAATCTTATTAATAATGCCGTACATTATACTTTAAAGGGCGGAGTAACAATTGAAACAAAGAAAATGCCTGCAAATATCCTTATTCAAATTACGGATACGGGCGTTGGCCTTGATAAAGAAGATTTCAGCAAGATATTTAAAAGTTTTTCGCGCGGCAAGGGAGCGAGTGAAATATATACACAAGGAACCGGGCTCGGATTATATGTTGCGAGGAATTTTATTGAAATGCACAACGGAAAAATCTGGGCCGATTCCGATGGTAAAAACAAAGGCAGTACTTTTTATATAGAACTTCCTATTAAAACCGAATTACAACCTCGGCAGGATTTTGTTCTTGCCGATAATCTAAAATAAAAATAAATTTAAAAATATGAAAAAAATACTTATTATTGAAGACGAAAAGATACTTTCCGAAATGTATAGGTTTAAATTCGCGAAGGAAGGCTATGAGGTTTTTAATGCAATGGATGTTGATGATGGGCTTAAAATCGCTGAGAAAGAAAAGCCCGATTTAATAATTTTGGATATTCTTTTGCCTAAGCGAAACGGTATTTATTTCCTGGAAAAAAGGAAAGATATCAAGGGCTTGGAGGATGTTCCGGTTATTATTCTTTCTAATTTTGACGATGCCGAAACCAAAAATAAGGCATTTGCCCTGGGAGCGAAAGAGTATTTGATTAAATCAAACTTTAACCCTAAAGAAATACTAGAAAAAATCAGCACATTTCTTTAGCTTTTTGGTTGCTTTAATCGGATTATTGCTATAAAATAATAGAAAAATGATCTCAGCCCCGTTAACAATTTATTTTTTGTTGCCCAGCAGTATTTTTATTGCTTTTATCAGCTTGTTTCTTTTTGTTAAGAAAAAAAGCCAGGCGACTACGATATTTATGGCAGTAGGCTTGATTCAGCTGTTTTGGACAGTTGGCACTTTTATATTGTGGGAATCTTATTCCGTGGGACTAGAGCCCAAAATAGATTTGATAAGCAAGGTTTTTGCCGCCGCATTCTTTATGATTCCGGTTTTGTTGTATCACTTTTCCGTGGAATTTTGCGCTGCCGCAAAACAAAAGCTATTTTTACTGCTTGCGTATTTAGTTTCGATCGGTTTTATCGGAATAAGCGATCCGCAAACAATGATTACTGAGTTGTTTTTTTCGAAATTGGGGACAAGCCAGCCGGGTTATATTTATTACGCTTTTATTATTTTTTCCGCTATTCTCCTCGCGATGACTTTATACAATTTTTTCTATGCTTGGCTTAATAAAAAATCTCAGGAAAAAGAAAAGCAAAATCTGGTATTATCGTTTTTTCTTTTATTCGCGGTTTTTAGCATTGCTTTTATTTTTTTCCTTCCGAGAATGGGGGTCCAGATTTACCCGATATTTTACCTCACCTTGCCGGTTTATTCTTTAATTCTTGGATACGTTATTATCGAAAAAAATCCGCTTGCGTCAGTTATTACCACAGATATTCTCATCACCGCGGTTTTGGCGTTTTTTGCCGCCATGATTATTTTTCCGCAGATAGAATTAACTCAGATGGCAAGGCTTGCCATATTTGTTGTAATTACTTTTATATCTTTTATTTTGTTCCGTTATATGAACCGGATAAAAAACCAAAAAGCGGAATTTGAGGAAATGGTTAAAGAGCGGACCAAGGAGCTTGAAGATAATACCGCGCAGCTTATGGCGGCGAAAAAAGAATTAGAGAAATCAAACGCGATTTTAGAAACAATGGTTAAAGAGCGGACCAAGGAGCTTGAGCAGGCAAATAGCAGCCTGGAAATCCAGGTAAGCGCCCGCACTAAAGAATTGAAGAAAAGAACGCAGGAATTAGAGGAAAAAATTACGGAGCTGCAGGATTTCAGCAATATTTTTATAAATAGGGAAAATAAAATGGTGGAGCTGAAAAACAGGCTGAAAGAGATGGAAGCCCGGATAAGCGAAAAATAGTTTATTTCCATGGTAAAGAAAAAAAGGGGCAAGAACAACAACTTGATTTTTTTTTCCGTGCTGGCCGTTTTAGTTTTATTATCGCCGGCAGCCCTCGCGGGAAAAAGCGGATTTGAAGCCGGGAAAAATCCCGGTTCGTTTTTGGCATATTCGGAAAACGGGCTGTTTCGCCCGCTGGGGAAAAAAAATATCCTGCCTCCCGCGATCAGTGCTGATCGAGCGCTCGCGGTTTTCGTAAATTTGGACAAAAATACGGAAAGGTATCTTTTTCAAAACCAAAAAAACCTTTCTGCTCCGGTAGCTTCGATTACTAAATTGATGACGGCTATTGTAGCGATGGAAAATTACGAACTTAGCGACAATATCGTGATAAGCGCAGGAGATTTGGATAGAGATCCGGAAATCGGCACTGCCGGCAATCTTTCCGCCGGCGAATATTGGACTGTTCAAGATTTGCTTTCCAGCATGCTTATAGAATCAAGCAATAGCGCTGCTGAAGCGCTGGCGGGCAAAGCCGGCCGGGATAAATTTATCAACTTAATGAATAAAAAGGCTGTTGCCCTTGGGCTTACCGACACGCGTTTTTACAATCCTACCGGACTTGATATTGGCAGCGGATTTACAAATATTTCGTCGCCCGAAGACCTAAAAAAAATAGCCGTATATATAATGAAAGATTATCCGCTAATAGCCGAAATTTGCTCGACACAGGAAAAAGATTTATATGTTCAGGGCAAATTCCACCACAAAATGAAAAGCACGGATGTTTTATTGGAAGAGGACGGGGATTATATTTGGGGCAAAACAGGATATACAAAAGAGGCGAACGGGTGTATTATCTTAATATCAAAAGCGCCGTTTTCGGGCCTGGCGGAAAGGGAATATGTGGTTACCGTGATAATGGGAGCCGAAGGCAAGGCTGGCCGGTTTGAAGAGGCCGCAAGATTAAAAAGCTGGGTGGAAAAATCATTTGTTTGGTAATTATTATCTATGATTTCAAATTTAACTTTCGGAATCATTAAAATTTTTATTTTAGCCTTTTTGTCTTGGCTGATTTCCTTTTTTGTCGCTAAATACCTGATTAAATTTCTGTACCGCATAAAATTCTGGAAAAAAGAAGCCCGCGCGAAAACAATTGACGGGCGGGAAGCTTCGGTATTTTTAAGCATGCACAAGGAAAGAGAAACGACCGTGCCCCGCGGGGGCGGTATCGTAATTTGGGCAACAGTTATTATTTTATTGGGCATTTGTTTGCTTCTTTCCAATTTCACCGATATCTGGTGGCTCAAAAAATTTAATTTTCTTTCGCGGGAACAAACATGGATACCGCTTTTTGCGCTTGTGTCCGCCTCCATAATCGGATTAATTGACGATATTTTGGTGGTTTACGGCAGGGGTAAATATATTGGCGGAGGTTTGAAATTCCGAACCAGATTAATCCTGGTTATTTTGATCGGGCTGATCGGGGGGTTGTGGCTTTATTTTAAGTTGGGTTTAAGCACAATCAGAATTCCGCTGCTGTTTAATTTTCCCGAAGGAATAGACGTGCCCTTAGGGCTTTGGTATATTTTTCTTTATGTTGTTGTCAGCCTGGCTTCCTGGTCTTCGGGGGTTGTGGACGGGTTGGATGGTTTGGCCGGCGGAGTGTTCGGTTCCATATTCGGCGCTTTCACGATTATCGCTTTTGCGCAGGGAAGCGTGGACATGGCTGCTTTTTGCGCTATAATATTGGGCGCGCTGTTCAGCTTCCTGTGGTTTAATATTCCGCCCGCGAAATTTTATATGGGCGAAACCGGCATCCTCGGGCTGACAATGACCATGACCGCGGTTGCCTTTCTTACCGATTCGGTGGCTGTTCTGCCGATTATTGCCGGAGTTTTGGTGATTGAAACCGGCTCGGTAATTATTCAGCTTATATCGAAAAAAATCACCGGCAAAAAAATCTGGCTTTCCACACCCATTCACCATCATCTTGAGGCAATCGGCTGGCAGCCCCAGCAGATAACAATGCGATTTTGGATTATAAGCATTATATTCGCCATTCTGGGCGTTTCGATTAAACTTTTAACTTAAAATCAATGGCCGCGAAAAAAACATTAAAACAATTGCGCCGGCAATTTCCGGAATTTATCTACGAGTCGTATAAATGGGAAATTAAAAAGGGCGATTTAAAAGCTCATTTTTATTTTAAATGCGGCAGATATTCTTTTTCGCCGGCAGTTACTATTAAAAGCGTGCCCAAAACAGCGTTAAAATTGGATGGAAAAGTAATCTCAAATTTCGTTTTTAATCTCGGGTTGATGGAAATGCTGAGTTATTGGAAGGCTTTTTGTTCGCCGAAAATAACTGTTCTCGCCGGCGGAATGGATAAATCACAGATAAAATGGTGGGAAAAAACCTTGATAAGCGGAATGGGCCAGTATTTTTATGAAAACAAAATTAATTTCAAGACCAAGAATTTTATTTCCATCACTAGCGAGAAACAAAGCGAGTTCAAGCCGGCGCGAGTGGCTTTGGATAAAAAATCCGCTTTGGTTTTGGTTAGCGGCGGGAAAGATTCTGCCGTGTCTTTGCAGATAACTAAAGAAAAAAAGATAAAAAGCACCTGCCTTTTATTAAATCCATCGCCATCGGCGAAAAAAATTGCGGAAGTAAGCGGCTGCCGCGAGATAATTATCTGTGAGCGGGTTATAAGCCCGAAGCTTCTGGAATTGAACCGACAAGGGTTTTTGAACGGCCACACGCCGTTTGTCGCATATCTGTCGTTCTTGAGTGTTTTTGTCGCCGCGCTTTTCAACAAAAAATATGTTGTTTTTTCCAACGAGAAAAGCAGCAACGAGGGCAATGTAATTTATCTGAAAGAGGAAATAAACCACCAATACAGCAAAACTTTTGAATTTGAAAACCGGTTCCGCGAATATCTTGATAGTTACCTCGCTTCAAGCATAGATTGTTTTAGCCTGATGCGGCCGCTATATGAATTACAAATTGCTAGGATTTTTTCGAAATGTCCAATTTATTTTCCCATTTTTTTGAGCTGCAACGAAGCGGAAAAAACTTATTCCGGAACGGCAAAAAAAACAGGCAAATGGTGCGAGAGCTGCGCCAAGTGCCTTTTTGTTTATATGGCGATGTATCCTTTTCTGAAAGCCGGTGAATTAAAAAAAATATTTGCCACGGATTTGTATGCTAATAAAAATTTGCTGCCGCTTTTGCTGGAACTGATCGGCGAGAAAAACATTAAGCCTTTGGAGTGCGTTGGCACCAAAAAGGAATCTTTAATCGCCCTGTATCTTGGCTGGAAAAAAAACGCGCTAAAAGGATTAGGGCAGCCGGAACTGCTTAAATATTTTGAGGAAAAAATAATGCCAAAAGAAAGGAATTGGGAAAAAGAATCAGAAAAAATATTAGGCAATTGGGATAATAAAAATAATCTGCCGAAAAAGTTCGATTTCCGGAAAGACATATAAAATAGAGAATAAAGAATAAAGAATTAGGAATAAAGAACCAATCCCACTTCGCCCATTTCGTGCCAACTTCGCCAAGACTTCGTAGAGCAAGCAAGGTCGATAGATTAAAAAGCAATGTTTGAGTTTCTATCCGCCAGCTGGCGGACCCCCCAACATTTTTTTACTGGTGCGCGGCAGTTAGTGCAGTTAATTGTCGGTGGATAAGATTATTGACATTTATTGTATATAATTTTATAATTATAACCAGTAATCTTTCAAATTTAAAACCGCAGGAGGAATTGTTATACCACGAACAGAACGTGCAAAAGAAATCATCCGCGCAAGCATTCGCTGCCAAAGATGCGTAGATGGTATTGGTCTGGCACTTGAACACATCGACGACAAGCGGTACAAACCGTGCCAAAGAATCGGCCTGCGAGGCTTTTTCATCGAAGAGGCTTCGCTTTATCTGGTTCATCTCGTCCTGGACGATTTTTACCAGAAGCGTGATGCTGATTTCAGCCAGTCGATGAAATTCGTGAAGGATGTGCAAAGCAGTATTCGGGCGAGAGTCAAGCAGCTGACCTACGACCACGAACGCCAAGGCCTGGAAAAAGTCTTCAGCGAAATGCTCGGCAATTGTTTTGCTCAATTAATAGAGCAGAACAAGCCGCAAGAAGGCCGCGATTTCCTCGCCGCATTCGTAGGCGCCATGCCGGAATATCATTCGAAAACAGTAGAATGCTACGTCAAGGCAATGACAGAGAACGGCATCAGTCAGGCCGAGATAGCAGCCATTACAGGCGACATACCGCCTAGAAGACTATAGGAGGATCAATTGGTTCTCCTTCTTTTTATTTAAGCGAAAAAATTATTGAAATAATGAGAAATTAAGATGTTTGGGGACAAAGTCCCCAAACATTAAATAACAGCTTTGGGTAGGGGAGAAGGTATATTGACAGATAATATATTATAGTTTATAATAAACTTATCATTTACAATTACATAAGGCTTATAGGAGTTGAACTGATTGGACCCAAAGATAGTGGTTATCGCCATCCAAGGATGGTCGGAAAGCAAGGCGGCAAGAAATTTCAGCCTTGCGAGGAAAGAACTTGAGAACATACCAGGCGTTAAGGTTTTAATACCCGAATACCTGGACGCGACCGGAAAGTTTACGAAATTCCGATCGCACAAAAAAGTCCACGAATACGCCATTGTCATTCGCCAAGCTTATGATAATGTCCGGCGCGAATATCCAAACGCGCGGATCATTCTTGTTGGACACAGTCTCGGTGGGGTTATCGCCAGGTATTTACACCGGACGATTTCCGAGATTAGCGACAAGGATTTGATTCTTGTCGCAGCACCGAACCATGGCATTGATTACCGGACTCTCGGCGGCCCATTTGGAATAGTGGCGTTGCCCGTCGTCGAGCTGCTTGCTACCCGGCCGTTATGCAATGTGCCAGTTTTCTTTCAACTTCTTAAGGGAAGTAAATTCCTGAAGGTGTTGAATGAACTGCCGGCTAAAAACGCCTACTATATCGTAGGCTCCCGGGACAGCACTGTTTCGCGGGAATCGGCCGATCCATTCGGTACGGCCAGGGTTGTTGATTGCGACCATCATCTCATTCCTCGAAATCCCGAGAAAGCTGCTACAAGCGCCATTCCGGAAATCGTAAAAATAGTTAAAAAAGAACTCGTAAAAACAGAGACCGCGAGTTCTTAAAAATAAATAAAGGTCTTTTTTTTATTGTTTAAATATGATAAATTATACCTAATGAAGATAAAAGAGCTGGAAAAAAAGAATTTGGTTATTCTTGGAATTGGCCGGGAAGGGCTGGATTCTTTTTATTTTTTGAGGAAACTATTCCCTAAAAAAGTTATTGCGATTGCCGACGAGAAAGATGTTTCCGAATTGGATATTAATACCGAAAAATCGCTCGGCAAAGATAGTTACATTAAATATTATGGAGGGAAAAACTATCTTAAATCTCTTAAAAATTTTGATATTGTCGTAAAATCGCCCGGTATACAATTTGGAAAAATTAAAAAATATCTCAAGAAAGGAGTAATTTTAACAAGCCAGACCGAGCTGTTTTTTGATAATTGTCCGGCAAAAATAATCGGCATTACCGGCACCAAAGGCAAAAGCACCACCGCCAGCCTGATTTACGCCATCCTTAAAAAGAACGGCTTTTCCGCGTATTTGCTTGGCAATATAGAGAACCCGTCCTTATCGCATCTCCTGAAAATAAAAAAAACCGATGTTATCGTATATGAATTATCTTCGCACCAGCTGCAGTTTTTAAGGACAAGCCCGCATATAGCCGTGTTTTTGAATATTTATCCGGAACATCTGGATTATTATAAGAATTTCAATGAATATTTTAAGGCGAAGGAAAATATTGCCTTGTATCAGAGTAAAAGCGATTATTTTATTTTCAATCCGAAGTTTAGAGAAATTAAAAATTTAGCGCGGAAAGCAAAATCAAAAAAGATTTCGATTGAGCCGAAAAAATATTCAAAATTATTCGGGCAGAATCCGGAATTGGCGCAGATAACGCACGAGGATAATTTAACAGCCGCAATAGAAGCCGGAAAAATTTTTAAATTAACAGAACAGCGGATTATCAGGGGGATTAAATCGTTTAAAAAGCTGCCGCACCGTTTGGAGCTTGTCGGAGAGTTTAAAAAAATAAAGTTCTATGACGATTCCATAGCCACTATACCCGAGGCTGCCATTTTTGCCATGAATTCTCTCGGCGAAAGCGTGGAGACAATGATTCTCGGCGGTTTGGACAGGGGAATTGATTTTAAAAAAATTTCAAAAGAAATTTCCAGGAATAAAAACATTAAAAATCTGATATTATTTCCCGCTTCCGGAAATAAAATCTGGCAGGGAATAAATAAAAAAGAAAAAAGCCGCTTAAATAAATATTCCGTGAAAGATATGGAATCAGCGGTTAAAACAGCTTTCGCGAAAACAACTCCGGGTAGAATCTGCCTTTTATCCCCGGCTTCGCCGAGTTTCGGCTTGTTTAAGGATTATAAAGATCGGGGCGAACAATTTAAAAAATACGTTATTTTGTATGGCAAACAGGGCAAAAAATAATACACGGCCCAATATCACTCTCGCCATCGCCATTTCCGTGCTGGTTTTTTTGGGTTTTCTGGCTCTTGCCACGGCAACAACCCCGGCATCAATTAAAGCCGGCGCCAGCCCTAGCTATTATTTATTCCACCAAGTATTGTACGGCCTTTTGCCCGGCCTGCTTTTGGGTTTTATCGCTTTTAAAATCCCCCTGCGCTTTTATAAAGAAAAAGGATTGATTATTTTTGTTATCGCCTTTATCCTGATGGTTGCCGTATTTATTCCGGCGTTCTCCAAAACCGAAGGCGGGGCAACGCGATGGCTTAATCTTGGCTATCTCAGCTTTCAGCCGTCCGAGTTTCTAAAATTGGCGACAATAATTTATCTTGCCGCGATATTAAGCAGCAACCGCCCGAATAAAAAAAAGTTTGTTGCTTTTCTTTTTGCTCTGGCGCTTATCGCCGTATCCCTGATTTTGCAATCAAATTTAAGCACGCTTGTTATCATATCAGCCGTTGCAGGGATTGTTTTTTTCTGCGCCAGTACGCCGTGGATTTATAATATCGGAGTTTGGGCGGCGGGATTGCTGCTCTTTGCCGTTCTTGCGTTAGAACCTTATCGGTTTAAACGGATAAGCGTCTTTTTAAATTCAGCTACCGATCCTCTCGGCATCGGCTACCAGTTAAAACAGGCCTTGATCGCTATCGGTTCAGGCGGGCTTATCGGTTCGGGGCTCGGGTTCAGTTCGCAAAAATTCGGATTCCTGCCGGAATCAACCTCGGATTCCATTTTTGCCATTTACGCGGAAGAGACCGGATTTATCGGATGCTTTTTCCTTATCGCCGCTTTTGTCGTTTTCGCGGCAACCGCATTTTTTCTGGCACGGAAAGTAACCGACAATTTCAGCAAGCTTGTCGCCATAGGCATCGGTTCGTGGATAAGCATACAGGCTTTCGTTAATATCGGCGCTATGACCGGCCTGTTGCCTCTCTCCGGCACGCCGCTGCCTTTTATCACTTATGGCAGCTCGCATTTGGTTTTTGAACTTATAGCTTGCGGAATTTTGCTTAATATCTCTGCAAGCGCTAAAGACGCATAGGAAAAACGCCTTGTTAAAACCGCCAAAAAATACTATATTAAACTAAAAGACAAAAACAATGAAAGTAATGTTTACGGGAGGCGGAACGGGCGGCCACATATTTCCGATTATCGCTGTCGCGCGGGAGATGAAAAAAATCAGTCCAGCCGGGGAGTTAGAGCTTTCTTATATCGGGCCATCGGACGAATTCGCTTCTAAAAATTTTTTTAAAGAGGGGATAAAAACCTATTTTATATTGGCCGGAAAAATCAGGAGGTATTTCGGGCTGGCTCTTTTTCAGAACATTATAGATTTGTTTATCCTTACGCCGTTGGGAATTATCCAGTCTTTTTTGATTTTATTTTTTGCCGCTCCGGATGTAATATTCAGCAAAGGAGGCTATGGTTCCGTCCCTGCGGTTATAGCAGGAACGCTATTAGGCATACCGGTTTATCTGCACGAATCGGATGTTTCCCCCGGTTTGGCTAATAAAATATTGGGAGGATTAAGCCAGAAAATAATTGTTTCTTTTCCCATAAACCAGATAGAAGGATTTTCTAAGTTAAAGCTCGAGTTTCTCGGAAACCCCGTCCGGCAGGAACTTCTGGATGTTGACCAGTCTAAAATAAAAGAAACGCTTGGCCTGGCATCCCAAAAACCGGTTATTCTGATTCTCGGCGGATCGCAGGGCAGCGCGCGGATAAATGAATTTATTTTAGAAACTTTGCCGCAAATGCTTAAATATTTCGAAATAATCCATCAAACCGGAAAATCAGATTTTGAAAACATAAAAAGCGGAGTTAAAGCTTTTGTGCCGGCGGATCTGCAGCCTAATTACCATCCGTTTTCCTTTTTGGAGGAACAGCAATTAAAATCAGCCATGTCCGCTGCTTCGTGCATTATCGCGCGCGCCGGCGCCGGCACGATAGCGGAAATAGCAGCTTTCGCCAGGCCAAGCATTTTAATTCCGCTGCCCGAGGCTGCCCAAAACCACCAAAGCAAGAACGCGTATGCTTATGCCGCTTCCGGCGCCGCGATCGTAATTGAAGAAAGCAATTTGATGCCAAATTTTTTCCTGGAAAAAGTGCTTGATTTGTTCAATGGCAAAAAATTATTGGCAATGAGCACGGTAGCTGCCTCTTTCGGCAAAGTTAACGCCGCGCGAGACATAGCGCTATTTATATTAAAATGACCGAAAAAAAAGAAAATTTAAAAGTCCGGACAAGATTCGCTCCGTCGCCGACGGGTCCTTTGCATATCGGCGGAGTCCGCACAGCCCTTTTTAATTACCTTTTCAGCAAAAAAAATAAGGGGGATTTTGTATTGCGGATAGAAGATACGGACATGGAGCGGTCAAAAAAGGAGTGGGAATATGATTTGATTAAAAATTTTGAGTGGCTCCAAATCGCCTGGGACGAAGGGCCGGTTTTGCCCGAGGGAGGAGAGATTGATTTTAAAAATTACAAGCCGGCTTATCTGGGGCAGCACGCCCCTTACCGGCAAAGCGAACGGAAAGAGCTTTACAAAAAATATTTGCAGGAGTTGCTGGACCAAGGCAAGGCTTATTATTGTTTTTGCACCAAAGAAGATGTTGAGGCCCAAAAAGAATATTTAATGTCCATCGGCGAACCGCCCGTTTACCGCGGGAAATGCCGGGACCTAACCAAAAAGGAAGCGGAAGAATGCCTCAAACAAGGCAAAGATTCGGTTATAAGATTCCGCTGTCCGGTAAACCGCAAACTGGCTTTTGATGATTTGATCCGCGGGCGAGTCGAATTTAATTCGGATATAATGGGCGATTTTGTAATCGCCAAAGATATGGAAAATCCGCTTTATAATTTTGTGGTTGTAGTTGATGACGATGAAATGGAAATAAGCCACGTTATCCGCGGCGAAGAGCATTTGTCGAACACGCCCAAACAATTGCTTTTGATTGAAGCGCTGGGGTTTCGCGTGCCGCAGTACGCCCATTTGCCGCTTATACTCGGCACGGACAAGAAAAAACTTTCCAAGCGGACGGGCGAAACTTCGGTCGCGCAATACAAAAAGGAAGGATATCTGCCCGAAGCGCTTATTAATTTTATCGCCTTCCTCGGCTGGAATCCGGGCACGGACAAGGAAATCTATTCTTTAGCGGAATTGGTAAGCGATTTTTCCATGGAAAAAATACAAAAAGCCGGCGCCATATTTAATATCGAAAAATTAATGTGGATAAACGGCTTTTACATCCGCAAAAAAACCTTAAAAGAACTGACCGAGCTTTTGCTTCCGTATTGGGAAGAGGCCGGATTTATCGAGAAAAAATCATTTAATATTTATTCAGTTAAAGAAACCGGTGAAGAAATCGAATTTGAGAAATTGGAAAAGATAGCCGCGCTTTATCAGGAAAGGCTGAAAAAATTGTCCGAGATAATCGAGTTTACCGATTTATTCTTCAAAAAAAATCTAATTTACGAAAAAGAGCTTTTGCGCTGGAAACAAATGGCGGATGCGGAAGTTGCGGAATCGCTAAAAGAATCGCTGAGCATAATTATGGGCTTGACGGAAAAAGATTTTAACAAAAGCAATTTGGAAAAAATCCTGATGGCCGAGGCGGAAAAAATGGCCAATCGGGGCAATCTCCTATGGCCGTTGCGGGCGGCGCTAACCGGCAAAAAAACGTCCGCCGGTCCGGCGGAAATAGCCGAGGCATTGGGAAAAGAAAAATCAGCCGAAAGGATAAAAAAAGCTTTAAGTTTATTTTCTTAATATGGAAATCAAAAATATAATATTGCCTGCTTTCCTCGTTTTTTTCCTTTTTTGGGGCGTAGTGCCGGTTTTGGCTACGACAAATAACATCCACGATAACGAAAACCAGCTTAATGCCCTCATCGAGCGTTTTTCGGCCAACGTACCGGAAAATTGGCAGCAAAACGTAGCTGATGGATATAATAATTTCATTAAAAAAGCAGGTGATTGCCTTAATGTTTACGCGCCGGCAGCCAAAACAGAATTTGAAAAGGAAATCAAAGAATTACCCGGAGAAATATGGAATTTTGTTAAAGAAGCCTGGCAATTCATAAGCCAATTTTTCGGCAAAAAAAGCGAAAATATGGATTTGCCTAATAATAACGGGTAAGATATATTATAAATATGATTTCGGAAAAAGAAGTAAGGGATATAGCAAAGCTTTCGTATTTAAAGCTTGACGAAGCTGAGATAAAAAAAATGCAGGAGGATTTTTCCTCTATTTTGGATTATGTGAACAAGCTTTCGGAAATTGACGCAGCAAAGATTTTGGAAACTGCAAATTTGTCGCAGGAAAAAAATGTGTTCCGAAAAGACGAACCAGAGAGGAAAAGCAACGCAGATATCTTAAAATTGATGCCGCACACAAGAAATGGCTACTTAGAAGTTAAGAAAACACTCGACAATGATTGATTTAAACAAATTAACCGTTAAAAAAGCGAGAAAAGCTTTAGATAGGCAGGATTTTTCGGCTAAAGAGCTGGCAGAATCTTTTTTTAAAAAAATAAAAAATGAAGATCCGAAAATACGGGCATATTTGTCCTTAACCGAAGAGCTGGCGATGAAACAGGCAGCCGGAGCCGATAAAATGATTGCGAGTGGGAAAACAAAGCTGCTGACCGGCATACCCTGCGCCATAAAAGACAATCTGATGATAAAAGGCGAACGATGCACTGCCGGTTCTAAATTTTTGGAAAAATATACAGCGCCTTACGAGGCTACGGTTATAGAAAAATTAAGGAACGAGGGAGCGATTTTTTTGGGAAAAACAAATATGGACGAATTCGCGATGGGCTCTTCCTGCGAAAAATCAGCTTATTTCCCGACAAAAAATCCGCAGGATCTGGATCGGGTTCCGGGCGGTTCTTCCGGCGGTTCAGCCGCTGCCGTTGCCGCTGATATGTGCGTTTTTGCCCTCGGTTCGGATACAGGCGGTTCGATAAGGCAGCCCGCTTCTTTCTGCGGCGTTGCAGGATTAAAACCGACTTACGGAGCCGTTTCCCGCTACGGCCTGATCGCTTTTGCTTCATCTTTGGACCAAATCGGGCCATTGGCGAAAAACTCCGAAGACTGCCGGATTATTTTTGATGCGATCAAAGGCAGGGACAAAATGGATTCCACCACGGTTGATACTTTTGTTAACAAAGATTTTGATATTAAGAAATTGAGGATTGGTTTGCCCAAAGAATATTTCGGAAAGGGGCTTGACCCTAATGTGGAAAAATCAGTCCGGGAGGCGATTAAATTTTTTGAAAAAAGTGGAGCGGAAATAAAAGAAATCAGCCTGCCGCGCACTGATTATGCATTGCCGTGCTATTATATAATCGCTCCGTCCGAGGCGAGCGCTAATCTGGCAAGATTTGACGGCATCAGATACAATGAAATGGTAAAACCGGAACTTGCCGATAATGTAATAGCTTTTTATCTGCAGAACCGGCAGGCCGGCTTTGGAGCCGAAGTTAAAAAAAGAATAATGCTCGGCACGTATACGCTGTCCGCCGGATATTACGATGCTTATTATAAAAAAGCGCTGAAGGTACGGACTTTGATAAAAAATGATTTTGAAAAAGCATTTCAAGAGGCGGACGTTATTATGGGCCCGACGTCGCCTTGCCTGCCTTTTAAGATCGGAGAAAAAATGGACAATCCTTTGGAGATGTACTTGGCTGACGTTTATACCGTGTCCGTAAACCTGGCGGGTTTGCCCGGCATTTCTCTGTCTTGCGGCGCCCACCAGAATCTGCCGATCGGATTGCAGATTATTGCGCCCCAATTTGAGGAATCAACTCTCTTTAATGTTTCTGATTATTTTGAGAAAAATTATAAAATATGAGTTTAGAACAAATTAACAATTTTTTTATTTCGCCGGAACTGACAAGCTATTTATTACCATTGAAAATAGTTTTTATAATCGCGTCCGCCGCTTTTTTATATTTAATCGGTTATTACATAATAAAGCAGGTTTTGATGATAAACGAGAGAAAAAGAATGTTCCAGGATTTTTTCGGCAAGCAGGATTTTAATTCCTATAGCTATCTCTTTAACCGATGGAAAGAAATAGAAAAAGTGGCGGCCACAAAGGACGAAATAAACTATAAACTGGCTATAATGAATTCCGAAGGATTGCTTTTTGACCTTTTCCGGTCATTGAAATACGAGGGAAAAGAATTAAAAGAACTTATTCCCCAGGCAGTTGATAAAGGGCTTGTCGAAAATCCGGAAGTTTTAAACGCGCTTATTGATTTATCGCACAAAATTAAAGCCGATCCTGTTTATAAATTAGATCCGGAAAAAGCGGAATATTTATTGGCGGGCGTTAGGGAAGTGGTTGCCCGCTTAAAAATCGTCTAACCCTTGATTTTCTGCCATTTTTTGGTAGAATGATAAAGTTCATAGCGGTTTAGAGGAGTAGTACCTCGCCAGTCTCATAAGCTGGAGACCCTGGTGCAATTCCAGGAACCGCAACATTTTTTTGATTGTCCTCGCTTCTAATAAAGCCTGAGTAGCTCAGTGGTAGAGCACTCGTTTCATAAGCGAGAAGTCGTGAGTTCGATCCTCACCTCAGGCACCACGTCGCTCTTTAAGAGCTATGCGGTGCAAGCACAGTGTTGATGAGAAACGTGGTGGGATCGAAGGCGGAGGCGCGACGGCGCCGAGCCAGTACCGGAGTGCAGCTTCAGCAGAAGATGACACGAAGGCGATCCTCACCTCAGGCACCACGTCGCTCTTTAAGAGCTATGCGGTGCAAGCACAGCATAAATAGAGGAAGCTGAAAGTGAGGATGAACGAAGCGGGGCAACAATTTTTTACAATGGGCTCGTAGCGAAATTGGTCATCGCGCCTCCCTGTCACGGAGGAGACTGCCGGTTCGAGTCCGGTCGGGCCCGCAAAACTTAACATAAAGCATAATAATTTCTTGATGACCGGACTCGAACCGAGGAAGGGGTCGGGAAACCTGGGTTTCCCGTTTAGGAAAATATTAAAAACCGAGGGTTTTTTAAAGCCCGAAGGGCGCGTGAGCGTCCGTCGGGCCCGCAAAACTTAACATAAAGCATAATAATTTTCTGAAGGCCGGACTCGAACCGAGGAAAGGGTCGGGAAACCTGGGTTTCCCGTTTAGGAAAATATTAAAAACCGAGGGTTTTTAAAAGCCCGAAGGGAGCGTGAGCGTCCGTCGGGCCCGCAAAACTTAACATAAAGCATAATAATTTTCTGAAGGCCGGACTCGAACCGAGGAAGGGGTGG